>DATGBR010000080.1:0-26821 GCA_035312605.1 Candidatus Methylomirabilota bacterium | reverse complement strand
GAGCCCGGAGCGCGCCAGGTCGACGAGCGGCTTGGCCGCCGGCTCCGCGACGCGCCCGAGGCGCTCGCCGATGAACGCGGCCAGCGCCTCGAGCCCGCGGTCCTTCAGGATCGCGCGCTGGACGTCGAGCGCCACCACGTTGGCCGAGCCCTCCCAGATGGCGCCCAGGTAGGCGTCGCGCAGCAGCCGCGGGTTGACCCACTCCTCGACGTAACCGTTGCCGCCGCGCACGTTCATCGCCTCCGCGGTCACGTCGCGCGCGCGGAGGGTGATCCAGTACTTGGCGAGCGGGGTCCACACCCGCGCGAGCGCACGCGCCTCCGCGCTTCCCCCGTCGCGGCGGTCGAGCAGCGCGGCGCCGTTCATGATGACCGAGGCGGCGGCCTCCGCGTCGAGCAGCATCGAGAGAAGGTTGCTGCGCAGGAGCGGCAGCTCGATCAGTGGGTGCCCGAAGGCGATCCGCTGCCGCGCGTGGACGAGCGCCTCGAACAGCCCGCGCCGCATGAGCCCGGCCGCCCGCATCGCGTTCGACAGCCGCGAGCCGTTCACCATCTCCATCATCTGCTTGAAGCCGGCGCCCGCATCGCCCACCACCCAGGCCCGCGCTCCGGCGTAGGTGACCTCGCCGGTGGCCATCGAGCGCGAGCCGAGCTTGTCCTTCAGCCGGTTGATCGTCCACGCGTTCTTGCTGCCGTCGGGCAGGTGCTTGGGGACGAGGAACATCGCGAGCCCGCGCGTGCCCGCGGGCGCCCCGTCGGGCCGGGCGAGGGTCAGGGCCAGCTCCGCGTTGGCCACCGAGGTGAACCACTTGTCGCCCCAGAGCCGCCACTGCCCGTCCGCGTCGCGCCGGGCCACCGTGGTGGAGGCGCCGACGTCGGAGCCGCCGGTGCGCTCGGTCATCCACTGGGTGCCCTGCCAGAGCGCGGCCGGATCGGTGGCGGTGAGGTGCGGCAGGTAGCGCGCCTTGAGCTCCTCGCTGCCGAAGGCCCCCAGCATGCGCGCGCAGGAGTCGGTCATGTTGACCGGGCAGAGCAGGCCGAACTCGCTCTGCGCGAACAGGTACGAGAGCGCGTACTTCACGACCTGCGGCGCGCGGTCGGGGAAGCCCAGCACGCCCGGCCGGTGGGCCATCGCGGCGAGCCCGAAGCGGCCGAACGCGATCTCCTCCATCCGGCGATACGCGGGATGCTTCACGACCTCGTCCACCCGGCGGCCCTGCGCGTCGAACTGGCGCAGCACCGGCGGGTTGCGGTCGGCTTCCGCGGCCAGCGCGTCCAGCTCCCCCCCGGCGATCTCCCCCAGCGCGGTCAGGTGCGGGCGGGCCCGCTCGAAGACCTCGGGATCCATCACCGATCGGCAGAGAAGCTGGAAGCTGCGATCCTCGAGGTAGAAATTGAGGCCGCGGGTGGTCGGCATCGCGTCCTGCGCGGGCAGGATCGGCGCGGACGGTGTCGTCATCGGGCACGAGTCTATCGCGTGCCGACGGTATCCCGCAACGACCGCCCCTCCTGACCGCTCCGGCGGTGTCGCCGGCTCCCGGTCAGGTCAGACCTCCGCGGCCGCCCCGCGGGCTCCGGAGCGGCCGCGCCAACCGCCTCAGACCTTCCGACGCCGACCCGCGTAGATCTCCTGCATCTCCTTCTCGGCCCAGGCGATCGCCTGGTCGGCGCTCATCTTGCCGGTCGCGTGCTGCGCGAACATGTCCGGGATGATGTAGAGGTCGAGGACCTGCTGGGAGGCCGCGGTGGTCGGGCCCGGCCACGAGGGCGGGACCGTCACCTTGGCGATCTCGGGAATGAACCGGTACTGCTTGTCGCTCTTGTACACCGGGTGCTTGGTCAGGTTCGCCAGGAACGGCATGTTGAACCCGTGCCCGGCTTCCACCCACTTGGCCTGGTTCTCGGGCTGGAAGTGATAGCGCAGGAAGTCCTTGGCCAGCTCCACGTTCTTCGAGAAATTCCAGATGCCGACGCACCAGTAGCCGGTCGTCGTTCTCCGGTCGACCGGGCCCTTCGGGGTGTTGACGTGGTCGATGACTTCCGCGATCTCCCGCGCCTTGCCCGGAATCGTGACCTTGTCCTTCTTGGCCGACTCGTAGGCGCTGATCGGGTTGTGGATGGCGATGCACTTGCCCGCGTTGAGACACCGGTTGTTGCTCGCGTCGTCCCACGCGATCACCTCCGGGTCCATGGCCTCGGTGTAGAGCCGCTTGACGTAGTCCAGGGCCTGGCGGGTCTGCTTCGAGTTGATGGTGATCGTGGTGCCGTCCTTGCCCACGTACGAGCCGCCGTACGACCACAGGATCGAGAGCAGGGTGACGTTGGCGTCGCCGGTGTGCCCGATCGCGATGCCGAGCGGGTGCCCGATGGCCTTCCCCTTCTTCCCGACCCGCAGCCAGTCCTCCCAGGTGTCGGGGTTCTTCTCGCCGATCTGCTCCAGCAGATCGGTGCGCACCGCCATCGGGAAGGGTGGCATCCACCACGGGAGCAGCTTCCACTTGCCGCGGATGAGGTAGTCGTTCTCGTTCAGCCATCCGCCGTTCTTGGGCGCCACGTCGGCGGCGACGTCGTTCAGGTCCACCAGGTGGTCGAAGTAGAGATCGGCGTCACCGAGGCCGGCGCCGAGGGCGGTGAGGTCGTGGCCCGACCGCGCCTGAACCTCGGACGCCTTCTTGGTCACGAGCTGCAGGTGGGCGATGATGTCGAGCCGCACCTTCACCTTGTTCTTGGCCCCCCACTCGTCGAGCTGCCGCTTCAGCTCCTTGTCGGTGTCGGGCACGAAGCTGGCGATGGTGAGGAAGGTGAGCTCCTTGGTCTGGGCGACCGCGGGCGCGCGGCCTGCGGCGAGGATGCCGCCGAGGCCGGCGGCGCCGCCCGCCGCTGCGCCGAGGAACTGGCGGCGGCTCACGCGACGTGAAACCGGGGTGGACGCAGGGCTGGGTTTCGCCATGATGCTCCTCCTCACTTGACGGCTCCCGCCGTCAGGCCCGACACGTAGTAGTCCAGGAAGAAGACGTAGGCGATCACGATCGGGAACGAGCCGATGCAGGCGCCCGCCATCAGCCCGCCCCAGTAGTAGATGTCTCCCCGGATGAGCTCGGAGAAGACTCCCACCGTCAGCGTCTTCAGCTCGGCGGGCGACACGAAGACCAGGGCGTACAGGAACTCGTTCCAGGACAGGGTGAAGGCGAACAGGGCCGCGCAGATCACGCCGGGCACCGCCACCGGCAGCAGGATCCGGATCAGGGTCTGCAGGCGGTTGCACCCGTCGAGCATCGCGCACTCCTCGATCTCCTTCGGCACCGTCCGGAAGTAGCCCATGAGGAGCCAGGTACAGAACGGGACGAGGAAGGTCGGATAGGTGACGACGAGCGACCACAGACTATCGGACAGGCCGAGGCGGTTCACCACCGTGCTCAGGGGGAGGAACAGCAGCGACGGCGGCACCAGGTAGGTGATGAAGATGGCCACCCCGAAGGATTCCGCGCCGGGAAACTTGAGGCGCGCGAGCGGGTAGGCGGCGAGCACGCCGAGCACCACCGAGATCGCGCTGGCCGCGACGCTGACCATCAGGCTGTTCACGAACCAGCTCCAGAAGAAGGTGTCATTCGACAGCAGCTGGTAGTGCCCGAAGGTGACGCCGCGCCCGATCCAGAACGGGACGGAGTTGACGTCGTAGAGCTCGGCGTTCGTCTTGAAGGACGTGACGAACATGAAGTAGAGGGGGAACAGCGCGAAGAGCACGAACGGCAGGGTGGGCATGTAGAGCGTGAACACCGGCCGGCTGCGCCGTAGCCAGCGCGGCGCGCTACTCATAGGTCGTCGACTTGCGGACCACCCGGAGCTGGACGAAGACCACCGCCAACAAGATCGGGAAGAGGAACAGCGACACCGCGGCTCCCTGCCCGATCTGCCCGCTTTGTAACCCGAGTGCGAACGAGTAGGTGGCGAAGAGGTGCGTCATGTTCATCGGCCCGCCCTTGGTCAGGACGTAGACGATGTTGAAGTCGGCCAGCGTGAAGATCGTCGAGAAGAGGATCACCACCGCCAGCACCGGCTTGACCAGCGGCACCGTGACGTGCCAGAAGCGCCCGATGGGGCCGGCCCCGTCCGACTCGGCCGCCTCGTACAGCTCCCGCGGGATGGCCACCAGCCCGGCGAGGAGGGTGATCGCGAAGAACGGCAGGCCCCGCCACGTGTTCACGAGGATCACCGAGAACATCGCGAGGTACGGATCCGGCAGCCAGGGAATGTCGTGATTCACCACGTGCAGGGCCCGGAGGGTCCAGTTCACCACGCTGTAGAGCGGCTCGAACATCCACCACCAGACCAGGGTGCTGAGCGCGGTCGGCACGATGAACGGAAGCAGCACCGCCCCGCGGACGAGGCGCTTGAATCGCGTGATCCGGAAGAGCAGCAGCGCGAGCACCATCCCGAAGACCGTCTTGAGCCCCAGCGCGAGCGCGGTGAACACGATCGAGTTCTGCAGGGTCTGGAGAAAGATCGAGCTCGTGAGGAGTCGCTGGAAGTTGTCGAGACCGATGAAGCCGCCCGCGTCGCCCACCCGGGCGTCGCTCAGGCTGAACCAGACCGAGAGCGCAAAGGGGTAGGCGACCAGGAAGAGCAGGAGGAAGAACGCGGGGGCGACGAACGTGTAGGCCACCGACGCGTCGCTGACCAGCACGTCGGACAGCGTCCGAGCGTGGCCGTCGCCACGCGGGACGACCTTTGCCACGTCCCCGTCGAGCGTCTTGAACTCCACGACGCGCTCCACCAAGGAGGCGGCCACTCCGCCGTCTCCCGTCGGGACACTGAGGTCCGCGGTCGGACGGGGCGCCCGCTGCGCCTCCCCGAGTCCGGGCACCAACCGAGGGTACGAAGGTAGTGTGGGCCCGCACGAGTGTCAAGCCACTTCGGGGTCCGCCCGGTTGGGCGTCGACGTCTATCGCGAACTGCGCGTCTGTGGTAGGAGTGGCGCCGTCGTCCACCACTGATTAGAGGAGGCGGACATGGCGCGCAAGCCGGCAGCGCCCCGGGCCGGGAAGACCCGGGGTCGGGAGCCCGACGCGATCGACCCGAAGCACCGGTGGGACCGACCCATCCAGGCCCCCGGCCACACCCAGGTGGACTTCGAGGAGCGCGTGGACTTCCGCCGCCTCCACGGCTACCGCCTCGGCCGCACCCGCGGCGCGCTCGCGAAGTCGGGACTCGGCGCGCTCCTGCTCTTCGACCAGTACAACATCCGCTACATCTCGGGCACCGTCATCGGGGAGTGGGCGCGCGACAAGCTGACCCGCTGGTGCCTGCTCACCGGCAACGGCGAGCCCTGGGTCTGGGACTTCGGCTCGGCCGCGCGCCACCACCGCCTCTCCACCCCGCAGCTGCCGGCCAACCAGTGCCTGGCCGGCATGGTGGGCATGCGCGGGGCGGTCTCGCCGAAGGCCGGCCTCTTCGAGCAGGCCGCGCGCGAGATCCGGGACATCCTCGTGCGCGAGGGCGTGGCCGACATGCCCCTCGGCATCGACCTGGTGGAGCCGCCGTTCCTCTTCGCGCTGCAGAAGCTCGGGATCGAGGTACGCGACGGCCAGCAGGTGATGCTGGAGGCGCGGGTGATCAAGAACGTCGACGAGCTGGTGCTGCTCAACATGGCCGCCGCGATGGGCGACGGGGTCTACCAGGACATCTTCGAGGCGCTCAAGCCCGGGGTGCGCGAGAACGACATCGTGGCGCTCGCCAACAAACGGCTCTACGAGATGGGGTCGGACTGCGTGGAGGCCATCAACGCCATCTCGGGCGAGCGCTGCTCCCCTCACCCGCACAACTTCACCGACCGGATCATCCGCCCGGGCGACCAGGCCTTCTTCGACATCATCCAGTCCTACGTGGGCTACCGCACCTGCTACTACCGCACCTTCAGCGTGGGGCGGGCCACCTCACCCCAGCAGACCGCTTACAAGCGCGCCCGCGAGTGGATGGACTCGGCCATCGCCCTCATCAAGCCGGGGGTGGGCACCGACCGCATCGCGCGGGCCTTCCCGCGGGCCCAGGACATCGGCTTCGAGAGCGAGATGGCCGCGTTCGGCCTCAACTTCTGTCACGGTCTCGGTCTCGGTTTGCACGAGCGACCGATCATCTCGCGGCTCAACTCCTTCGACGACCCGATGGAGCTCCGGGAGGGCATGGTCTTCGCGGTGGAGACCTACTGCCCGGCGACCGACGGCACCTCGGCGGCGCGGATCGAGGAGGAAGTGATCGTGACGCCCCGGGGCGCTCAGATCATCACGCTCTTCCCGGCCAACGAGCTGCCGATCGCCAACCGGTACTGAGATATCCTCGCCGCATGAAGATCCTCGAAGTCGTCGGGCTCACCTGCCACGTGGGGACGACCGCCGTCCTTGACGCGCTCTCCTTCACGCTCGAGGAAGGCGAGATCCTGGCCCTCTGCGGGCCCGCCGGCGCGGGCAAGACCGCCTGCCTCCGCTGCCTCGGAGGGGCACTGCCCGCCGATTCGGGCCGGCTCATCTTCGATGGCCGCGAGGTCACCGGGCTGGGCCCGCGCGAGCTCGCCCAGCAGGGGCTGGTCCGCGCGGGCGAGCTGCCCTCGCCGCCCTGGCCGCTCACGGTCGCGCAGGCGGTGGCGCTCGCGCTGCGCTGGCCGCATCTGGGCACGGCGGCCGCGGTCCTGGCCGCCGCGTGGCCCAACGCCCGCGCCCGCACCCGCGTGGCGGCACTGCTCGACCGGGTCGGCCTCTCCGCGGACGCGCGGCGGCGCCGCGACGGCCTGCCCGCGGCGGCGATGGGGCGACTCGGCCTCGCCCAGGCCCTCGCCCAGCGGCCCCGCCTCCTGCTCCTGGACGAGCCGCTGGGCCGCCTGCCGACGGACGACCGGCCGGCCGCGGCCCGCCTGATCGACGAGATTCGCGCCCAGGGGGTGAGCGTCCTCCTCACCGAGCGCGAGCCCGCGGTCGCGAAGACGGTGGCGGACCGGGTGGCCCGGCTCGAGCGCGGGGCGGTGATCGGTTGAGCGCCGACCCGGCCCGCGGGCTCGCCCACTTGATCGGCAGCGTGCCCCTACCCACAACGGAACAGGTGTTCCGCCGCCTCGGCGCGACGCTCGGCCCGCTGCTCTCGCGCATGCCCGACGGCGAGACCGGCGAGCGGCGGCGCTGGATCTACTGGCAGCGCACCATGCTCGAGCGACACCCGGCCATGGAGGTGGACCCCGACGCGGGGCTGCTCGAGCTGCGCCAGTGGGACGGCTCCCTGCTGCGGCGCACCGATCTGCTGCGCTTCCGCCCCGGCATCGATCCGGACGGGGTCGACTTCCCGACCGGCTACGCGGACGCGGCGCGGGAGTCGTGGACCTCTTCGAGCGGCTGCGCCGGGAGGGCGCGCTGCCCGCGGGCCTGCGGTTCCAGGTCTGCCTGCCCACGCCCATGTCGAGCGCCTTCATGTACGTGAGCCCGCGCGCCCACGACGACTACCAGCGCGCCTACGAGCGCGCGCTCCGCCGCGACCTGGACCTCATCGTGGCGAGCATCCCTCCGGCCGATCTGTCGATCCAGTGGGACATCTGCCAGGAGGTGCTCGTCCTCGAGGGCTACTTCCCGTCGCGGCCCGCCGACTACCGGGAGCGCATCTGCGCCCTGCTCGCGCGGCTGGGCGAGGCGGTGCCGCCGAGCGTGGAGCTGGGCTATCACCTCTGCTACGGCAGCCCGGCCGACCAGCATCTCGTGATGCCGAAGGACGCCGCGATCCTGGCCGAGCTGGCCCGCGCCATCGTCGGCGGGGTGAAGCGGCGCGTGGACTTCCTCCACCTGCCGGTGCCGCGCGAGCGCGACGCCGCCGCCTACCTCGCGCCGCTGCGCGACCTCGAGCTGCCCGCGGGCCTGCGCCTCTACCTGGGTCTGCTCCACCACGACGACCGCGCGGGAGATCGGCGCCGCATCGACGTGGCGCGCGACGCGGTGCCCGCCTTCGGGGTGGCCACCGAGTGCGGCTGGGGCCGCGGCGAGCCCGCGCGCCTCGCCGGCCTGCTCGAGAGCCACCGTCACGCCGTCGACTACCTGGTGACCCGCCGATGACCGATCGCATGCCCGGCCCCGCCTCCCACACCTTCTTCTCGCAGCGCCTGCGGCTGCACTACGTGGACTGGGGCAACCCCGACAAGCCGCCGCTGCTCATGATCCACGGCGGGCGCGACCACTGCCGCAACTGGGACTGGGCCGCCGCCGCGCTCCGCGACGACTGGCACATCATCGCGCCGGACCTGCGCGGCCACGGCGACAGCCAGTGGTCGGCCGACGGCAGCTACTCGATGACCGGGTACATCTACGACCTCGCGCAGCTCATCCACGGCCAGCGCCTGGGCCCGGTCACCATCATCGCCCACTCCCTCGGCGGCAACGTGGCGCTGCGCTACGCGGGCCTCTACCCCGAGACGGTGGCCCGGCTCGTGGCCATCGAGGGCCTGGGGCCGTCGCCGAAGGCGTGGGCCGAGCGCTCCGCCAGGTCCATCGCGGAGCGCCTGGACGAGTGGATCCGCGAGCAGCGCGGGCTGGCCGGCCGGCTGCCCCGCCGCTACGCCTCCATCGAGGACGCCGTCCGTCGCATGCAGGACGAGAACCCGCACCTCACCGCGGAGCAGGCGCGGCACCTCACCGTGCACGGGGTCAACCAGAACGAGGACGGCACCTACAGCTGGAAGTTCGACAACTACGTGCGGGTGTTCTCGCCCTACGACATGCGGGGGCAGGACATCAAGCACCTCTGGTCACGCATCGCGTGCCCGACGCTGCTGCTCTACGGCAAGGAGAGCCGCTCCGGCAGCCCGGCCGACGACGGGCGCGCCGCCGCCTTCCGGGACGCCACCGTCATCGGCATCGACCGCGCCGGCCACTGGCTGCATCATGACCGGCTCGACGAGTTCCTCCGCGTCGTCCGCGACTTCCTCCGCTAGCTCGGAAGCCGCTCCACGAAGCGCGCCACCGCCTCGCCGATCTCCCGCGGCGAGTCCTCCTGGATGAAGTGGATGCCCCTCACGGTGATCTCCTCCTGGTTGGGCCACCGCCGGCAGAACTCGCGCTGTGCCCCGGTGAGGATCGTCCCCGGGTCGGCGTTGATGAACAGCTTGGGCAGCTGGCTCGTGGCCAGCCACCGAGCGTAGCCGTCCGCGATGGCGACCACGTCGGCGGGCTCGCCTCCGACCGGGATCTCCCGCGGCCAGGTCAGCGTGGGACGGCGCGACTCGCCGGGCTCGAGATACGGGCGGCGGTAGACCGCCATCTCCGCCTCGCCGAGCCCGCGGAGCACGCTCGCGGGCAGGATCCGCTCCACGAACACGTTCTTCTCCAGCACCATCTCCTCGCCCGCAGGGGAGCGCATCGCCTGGAAGATCTTGCGGGCGGCGTCGGGCCACTCCTCCCACGTCACCGGCCGCACGAGGGCCTCCATGTAGGCGATCCCGCGCACCCGCTCGGGATGCCGCTGCGCCCAGTGAAAGCCCAGCGCCGAGCCCCAGTCGTGCACGACCAGCGTCACGCGTCGGAGGGCGAGCGCCTCGAGCCAGGCGTCGACATAGCGCGCGTGATCCAGGAAGCGGTACGAGCCCGCGGGGGCCTTGCCCGAGTCGCCCATGCCGACGAGGTCGGGCGCGAGGCAGCGGCCGACCGCCTCGACGTGCGGGATCACGTTGCGCCAGAGGTAAGACGACGTCGGGTTGCCGTGGAGGAACACCACCGGATCGCCCGAGCCCACGTCCACGTAGGCCATCTCGGTGTCGAGCACCGGCACGCGCCGGCGAGGATGGGGATCGGTCGCGGAAATGGTCACGTGTCGCTCCGGGCGCTCTACCGGGCGGCGTGGCCGCCGTTCTGCATCGCCCGCCACACCCGCTCCGGACGGAGCGGCATGTCGAGGTGGCGCACCCCAAAGGGCTTCAACGCGTCGACCACCGCGTTGACGAGCGCGGGGGTCGAGCCGATGGTGGCCGCTTCCCCGATCCCCTTGGCTCCGAGCGGGTTGAACGGGGAGACGGTCACCGTCTGGTCGGTCACGAAGAACGGCAGGTCCTCGGCGCGCGGGATCGCGTAGTCCATCAGCGAGCCGGTGACGAGTTGCCCGTCCCGGTCGTAGACGACTTCCTCGAGCATGGACTGGGCCACGCCCTGGGCGATGCCGCCGTGTACCTGCCCGTCCACCAGGGTCGGGCTGACGCGCGTGCCGCAGTCGTCCACCGAGACGTAGTCGCGCAGGCGGATCCGCCCGGTGTCCCGGTCCACCTCGACCACCGCCACGTGGGCCCCGAACGGGTAGACGAGCTGCGGCGGGCGGAAGTACTCGGTGGCCTCGAGCCCCGGCTCCATCCCGGGGGGCAGCCCCTCGCCGTAGGCCTTCTCCGCGATCTGGGCCAGGGCCAGGCTCTTGGCCGGCGCGCCCTTGACGTGATACCTGCCGTCGGTCACCACGATGTCCTCGAAGGCGGCCTCCAGCATCGACGCGGCGATGCGGCGGGCGCGCTCCTGCACTTTCTCGGAGGCCTTCACGATGGCGGAGCCGCCCACCACGAGGCTGCGGCTGCCGCCGGTGCCGAAGCCCATGGGCGCGCTCGAGGTGTCGCCGTGGCGCACCACCACCTGGTCGAAATCAACGCCCAGGTAGTCCGCGATGAGCTGGGCAAAGGTGGTCTCGTGGCCCTGCCCGTGCGCGGAGGCGCCGGTGAAGGCGGTCACGGTGCCGCTCGGCTCCACCCGGATCATCGCGCTCTCGTAGGGGCCGAAGCCGCACATCTCCACGTAGCAGGCCATGCCGATGCCGAGCAGCGTCCGGTCCTGCTTCTCGATGCGCTGGCGCTGCTCGGCGCGGAGCGCGGTGTACTTCGAGACCTCGAGGCTCTTGGCCAGCGCGCGCGCGTACTCGCCGCTGTCGTAGTTCTGTCCGGTGGGGGCCGCGTAGGGGAAGGCGCTCGGCGGAATGAAGTTGACCCGCCGGATCTCCTCCGGCGGCTTGCCGAGCTCCGTCGCGATGCAGTCCACGAGCCGCTCGAGGTAGTAGGCCGCCTCCGGGCGCCCCGCTCCGCGGTAGGCCGCCACCGAGGTGGTGTTGGTGAACACGCAGGTGTTCTTGAGCTCCACGTCCTTCACGTGGTACACGCCCACCCCCATCATCAGAGTGAGATCGGGGATGAACGTGAAGATCGGGTAGGCGCCGATGTCGGCCACCACGTGCATCCGCAGGCCGGCGATGCGGCCGTCGGCCCCCACCGCGGCCTCCAGGTCGGTCATCTGGGCGCGGCCGTGGGTGGTGCCGGTCATGTGCTCCACCCGGCTCTCGATCCAGCGCAGGGGGACCCGCCGCAGGCGCGCGAGCGCCGCCACCGTCACGTCCTCGGGATAGGTCCCGAACTTCACCCCGAAGCCGCCGCCGACCTCGGGAGCGATCACCCGGATCTGGTTCTGGGGCATCCGGAGCGCGTCGGCCAGTCCGCCGCGCAGCACGTGCGGGGCCTGATGCGTGGCCCACACCGTGAGCCCGCCGCTCGCGAAGTCGGGCGCGGCCATCACCGCGCGCGTCTCCATCGGGATGCCGGAGAGGCGCTGGCTGTTCATGCGCTGCTTGACGACCCGGTGGGCCTTCGCGAAGGCGGCGTCCGGATCCCCGGCCTTGATGGTGGTGGAGTGCTCGATGTTCTTGGGCGCGTCGTCGAAGAGCTGGGGTGCCCCGTCCGCCATCGCGGCGAAGGGATCGGCCACCGCGGGCAGCGGCTCCCAGTCCACCTCGACCGCGCCGACGCCGTCCATCGCGGCCTCCGGCGACAGCCCGATGACCGCGGCCACCGGCTCGCCCACGTAGCGCACCCGGTCCACCGAGAGCGGGTAGTGCTGGCGGCCGACCTTGACCTCGCTCACCTCACCGCCTTCCGCCGAGGCCTGCGCGACCGGGATCGGGCTCACGTGCGGCCTGAGATCCTGGCCGGTGACCACCGCGACCACCCCCGGCACCTTGAGCGCGGCGCCGGCCTTGATCCCGCGCACCCGCGCGTGGGCGTGCGGGCTCCGCACGAACGCGACGTGCTGCATGCCGGGCATCGCCACGTCGCCCACGTACTGCGAGGTGCCTGTGATGAGCCGCGGGTCTTCCTTGCGCTTGACGTGCGCGCCCAGGAGCTTGGAGGCCATGATCGGATCTCCTCTAGATGAAGCGGCAGGCTTCGTCGAAGGGCTGTCGCGGGGGCCGGGGCGGAAGCTTGCTCGCGTCGCCGTAGCCGAGATTGCACAGGAAGTTGGACTTCACGCGCCCGTCCGGGAAGAACGCCGCGTCCACCTTGGCGTTGTCGAAGCCGGACATGCCGCCGCAGTCGAGCCCGAGCGCACGGGCGGCCAACATCAGATAGGCGCCCTGGAGGCTGCCGTTGCGGAACGCGGTGGCCGCGATCAGCTCCGGCTTGCCCACGAAGTACACCCGCATGTCGGCGGTCGGGAACAGGCGCGGGAGCTGTTCGTAGAACTCCAGATCGTGCCCGATGATCGCGGTGACCGGGGCCTGCATGGTCTTGTCGACGTTGCCCGGAGTCAGGGCCGGCCGCAGGCGCTCCTTGGCCTCGCGCGACCTGGCGAAGAGCACGCGCATCGGACTGCAGTTGGCGCTGGTCGGCCCCTGCGCGGCCAGCTCGTACACGCGGCGCAGGAGGTCGTCGGGGACCGGCCGGTCGAGCCACGCCCGGTGCGTGCGGGCCTTGCGGAAGATCAGGTCCATGGCGTCGTCGGCGAGCGTGAGGCGGCCGTCGGAATCGGGGCTCATGACCGTCGAGTATCGGGGCAGCCCGGGACCGCGTCAAGCGACCCGCCCCGCTTGCCCCTTGTTCGCCCGAGCGCCATCGCTTAGCCTGTCGTCGACTCTCGCGTTCTTGCGGGAGCCATCCCAGATCCAGGAGAGTCGATGCGCCGGGGTACCGGGCCGAAGAAGGCCCCCAGGAAGGCCCAGGTCGGGACCAGACCCGCCGCCGGCAAGGCGCGCGCGCGCCGCCCCGCCCTCCGCGGGACACCCGAAGAACGCTTGGCCGAGGCCCTGGAGCAGCAGGCCGCCACCAGCGAGATCTTGCGGGTCATCTCGCGCTCGCCGACCGACCCGCAGCCGGTCTTCGAAGCCATCGTGGGGAGCGCGGCGCGCCTGTGCGCCGCGGAGTTCAGCGCGGTGGCGCGCTTCGCGGATGGGCGCCTCCATCTGGTCGCGGTCAACAATCTGTCGCCGGAGGAGGCGGCAGCCTTCCGCGGGCTGTTCCCGCGACCCCCGGGGCGCGGCTTCGCCATGGGCCGCGCCTTCGTGGACGGACGGCCCGCGCACGTGGTGGATGTCCTCGCCGATCCCGACTACGACCGCCAGACCCAGGGCCCCCTCCTGCGCGCCACCGGCTATCGCACGTTCCTGGGGATCCCGATCCTCCGGGCCGGCGTCGCGATCGGAGTGATCGGGTGCGCCCGGCGCTCGGTGGAGCCGTTCACCGCCCTCCAGATCGACCTCGTCAAGACCTTCGCCGAGCAGGCGGTGATCGCGATCGAGAACGTGCGGCTCTTCAGCGCCCTGCAGGAGCGGAACCACGAGTTGACCCAGAGCCTGGAGCAACAGACCGCCACCAGCGAGATCCTGCGCGTCATCTCGAGCTCCCCGACCGACGTCCAGCCCGTGCTCGACACGGTGGCGGAGAGCGCCGCCCGGCTGTGCGAGGCGTTCGACGCCGCCATCTGGCGCCGGGACGGCGACCGCCTCCTCCTCGTCGCGCACCACGGGCCGATCCTCCAGGGGCCGGTCGGCCAATTCTGCCTTCCGCTCGCCGGCACCGCCGCGGGCCGGTCGGTGCTGGAGGCGCGGACCATCCACGTCGCCGATCTCCTCGCCGACCCGGACCAGTTTCCCGACACCAGCGAGAACGCGCGCCGCACCGGCTTCCGCACCGTCCTCTGCGTCCCCCTGATGCGGGAGGGGAGCGCGATCGGCTCGATCACCCTCCCCCGCACCGAGGTACAGCTCTTCTCCGACCGCCAGATCGCGCTCCTCGAGACCTTCGCCGACCAGGCGGTCATCGCGATCGAGAACGTGCGGCTGTTCACCGAGCTGCAGGCGCGCAATCGCGATCTCACCGACGCGCTCGAGCAGCAGACCGCCTCCGCCGAGATCCTCCGCGCGATCTCGAGCTCGCCCACCGACATCCGGCCGGTGCTCGACACGGTGGCCGAGAGCGCGGCGCGGCTCTGCGACGCCACCGACGCGGCCATCTTCCGCGCGGACGGCGACCAGCTGCGCATGGTCGCCCACCACGGCCCGATCCCCTTCGGCACCGTGGGGGAGTACACGATCCATCTGGTGCGGGGCACCGTCCTCGGCCGCACCGTACTCGACGGGCGCACGGTCCACGTCGACGACCTCCTGAGCGAGCTCGAAGAGTTCCCCGAGGGCCAGGAGCTGGCGCGGGAGCTCGGCCATCGGACCACCCTCGGGGTGCCCCTGCTCCGCGAAGGCGTGGCCATCGGGGCGATCACCATCCGCCGGACCGAAGTGCGGCCGTTCACCGACCGCCAGATCGCCCTCCTCGAGACCTTCGCGGACCAGGCGGTGATCGCGATCGAGAACGTGCGCCTCTTCACGGAGGTCCAGGACCGAAACCGCGAGCTGACCGACACGCTGGAGCAGCAGACCGCCACCGGCGAGATCCTCCGGGTCATCTCCGGGTCACCCACCGACGTGCAGCCGGTCTTCGACACCATCGCGCGCAACGCCCGCCGCCTCTGCGAGGCCGACTCCGCCGCGGTGTTCACCTACGACGGCGAGCTGGTCCACCTCGTGTCCCTCGCCAACGTGGGCTTCGCCGGCGCGGACGCGCTCCGTCAGGCGTATCCCGCCCCGGTGACCGACGGGCACGCGACCGGGCGGGCGATCCTGCAGGGCCGCCCCATCCACATCGAGGATGCGCAGGCGGACCGCGACTTCATTCTCACCCGGGTGCTGGGAGCCGGGGTGCGCACTGTCCTGGCGGTGCCGATGCTGCGCGACGGGGCCGCGGTCGGCATCATCGTGCTCCACACCTGGACCACGCCCCGTCCCTTCTCCGAGGTCCAGATCGCGCTGCTCGAGACCTTCGCGGCCCAGGCGGTCATCGCGATCCAGAACGTCCGCCTCTTCACCGAGGTGCGGGAGCGCAATCACGATCTCACCGAGACGCTCGAGCAGCAGACCGCGACCGGCGAGATCCTGCGGGTCATCTCGAGCTCGCCCACCGACGTCCAGCCGGTCTTCGACGCGATCGCGCACAGCGCGGCCCGGCTCTGCGAGGCCGAGATGTGCTTCGTCTTCCGCTTCGACGGGGAGATCCTGCACTTCGTGGCCCATCACGGGCTGGGGCCCGCGGCGCTCGCGGCGGCCCGGGCCGCGTGGCCCGCCCCGCCCACCCGCGGCTCCGCGGCCGGCCGCGCCGTCCTGGAGCGAGGCGTCGCCCACATCCCGGACGCCCAGACCGACCCCGACTACACCCTGACCGCGCTCGCGTCCGTCGCGACCCTCCGCGGGGCGCTCGCGGTGCCGATGATGCGCGAGGGCCAGCCGGTCGGGATCATCAGCGTCGCCCGCTCCCAGGTCGGTCGCTTCACCGCCCGGCAGATCGCCCTGCTGCAGACCTTCGCGGACCAGGCGGTCATCGCCATCGAGAACGTGCGCCTGTTCACCGAGCTGGACGTCCGCACCCGCGAGCTGACCCGCTCCGTCGACGAGCTCCAGGCCCTCGGCGAGGTGAGCCGCGCGGTGGGCTCCACCCTCGACCTCGAGACCGTGCTCGCCACCATCGTGAGCCGCGCGGTCCAGCTCTCCGGCAGCGACAGCGGGATCGTGTACGAGTTCGACGAGGCCAGCCAGGTCTTCCACGCGCGGGCCACCCACCAGATCACCGCCGAGTTCGTCGACGCCACCCAGGCCGCTCCGCTGAGGCTCGGCGAGGGCGCGATCGGGCGCGCCGGGGTGATCCGGCAGCCGGTCGAGGTGGCCGACGTCCAGGCCGAGGCCCAGCTCGTCGCCCCTCAGGTCCGGAGTCTCCTCGAGCGGGAAGGCATGCGCTCGCTCCTCGCGATCCCCCTCGTGCGGGAGGACCGGCTCCTCGGCGGCCTGGTCATCATCCGCCGCGAGCGGGGGGCCTTCTCCGCGGAGGTCGTCGCGCTCCTGCAGACCTTCGCGGCCCAGTCGGTGCTGGCCATCCACAACGCGGGGCTCTTCCGGGAGATCCAGCGCCAGAAGCAGTACGCGGACGCCCTCGTCGAGACGAGCCCGGTGGCGATCGCGACCGCGGACCTGCGTGGGGTGGTGGTGGGGTGGAACCCCGGGGCAGAGCGGCTGTTCGGTTACGCGGCCGCGGAGGCGATCGGCCGGGAGCTGGTGGACCTGGTGGCCACGCCGGACGACCGCGAGGACGTGGTCGCCAACGCGCAGACCGCGCGGCGCGGCGATCGGCTCCACGCGATGGCCCGGCGCGCGCGGAAGGACGGCACGGTGGTGGACGTCGAGATGTCCACGATGCCCCTGGTGGTCGACGGGGCCGAGGTGGGCTTCATCGCGATCTACCACGACGTCACCGAGCTGCTGCGCGCCCGGCGGGAGGCGGAGACCGCCAACGAGGCCAAGAGCGCGTTCCTGGCCACCATGAGCCACGAGATCCGCACCCCGATGAACGCGGTCATTGGGATGAGCGGGCTGCTGCTCAACACCCGGCTCTCCGAGGAGCAGCGCGACTACGCGGAGATCATCCGCGGCAGCGGCGACACCCTCCTCACCGTCATCAACGACATCCTCGACTTCTCCAAGATCGAGGCGGGCAAGCTCGAGCTGGAGTCCCAGCCCTTCGACCTGCGCGAGTGCGTGGAGGGCGCGCTCGACCTGGTGGCCACCCGCGCGGCCGAGAAGGGAATCGACCTGGCCTACCTCCTCAGCGACGGGGTTCCCGCCGCCATCGTGGGCGACGTGACGCGCTTGCGTCAGGTGCTCCTGAACCTGCTCTCGAACGCGGTCAAGTTCACCGAGCGCGGCGAGGTCGTGCTCTCGGTGAGCGCCCGCCCGCCGGGCCGCGGCGCGGCGCTGCCCGAGCTGACCTTCTCGGTGCGCGACACCGGCATCGGCATCCCGGCGGATCGGCTCGGCCGCCTCTTCCAGTCGTTCAGCCAGGTCGACGCCTCGACCACCCGCCGCTACGGCGGCACCGGACTGGGCCTGGCCATCAGCCAGCGGCTCGCCGAGATGATGGGTGGCCGGATCGGCGTGACCAGCGAGGAGGGCGTGGGCAGCGACTTCCACTTCTCGATCCGGGCCGCTGCCACCGAGGTCCCGGTCCAGATCCATCGCGACCTGAGCGGGATACAGCCCACGCTGCGCGGCAAGCGGGTGCTCGTGGTCGACGACAACGCTACCAACCGCCGCATCGTGACCGCCCACCTCGAGATCTGGGGCCTGACGTCGCGGGCGTCCGAGTCGCCGCTCGAGGCCCTCGAGTGGGTCCGGGCCGGCGAGCGCTTCGACCTCGCGATCCTGGACATGCATATGCCGGAGATGGACGGCGTCGCCCTGGCCCGGGCGATACGGCCGCTGCCGGCCGGGGCGACGCTCCCCCTCGTGCTCTTCACCTCGCTCGGCCGCCGCGAGGCGCGCGCGGAGGACGAGGGCTTCGCCGCGTACCTCCACAAGCCGATCAAGCCCTCCCAGCTCTTCGACGCGCTGGTCTCGGTCCTGGCCGATCAGCCGATCCACGTGACGGCGGGCCGGTCCGCGCGGAGCGATCTCGACCCGGAGATGGCCGCCCGCCACCCGCTCCGGATCCTCCTCGCCGAGGACAACGTGGTCAACCAGAAGGTCGCGCTCCGGCTCCTCGCCCAGATGGGCTACCGGGCCGACGTGGCCGCCAACGGCCTCGAGGCGATCGAGGCGGTCGAGCGCCAGACCTACGACGTGGTCCTCATGGACGTGCAGATGCCGGAGCTCGACGGCTTCGAGGCCTCGCGCGAGATCAACCGCCGCTGGCCGGGCGGCCGACGGCCGCGCATCGTGGCCATGACCGCCAACGCCATGCAGGGCGACCGCGAGCTGTGCGTGGCCGCCGGCATGGACGACTACGTGGCCAAGCCGATCCGGGTCGAGGAGCTGGTTGCCGCGCTCGAGCGCTCGCCCGTGCACCGGGACGCAGCGCCGGCTGCCGGCCTCGTGGAGCCGACCGCGCCCGCGGCAGCCGCAATCGATCGCGCGGTGTTCGACAGCCTCGTCGCCGCCACCGGCGGCCCTTTCGTGGCCGAGCTGATCGGCACCTTCGGCGAGGACGCCCGCGAGCTGCTCGCGACCCTGCGCCGGGCGCTGGACGCGACAGACCTCGACGCGTTCCGGCGGGCCGCGCACTCGCTCAAGTCCACCGCCGAGAGCCTCGGCGCCGCCGGCGTGGCCGCGCTGGCGCGCGAGCTCGAGGCCACGGCGCGGGCCGGGAGCCTCGACGGGGCGGCCGGCCGGCTCGACCGACTGACCGAGCACTACGAGCGCGCTGCGAGCGCGCTGGGAGATCTGCGACGTGACCTCACCGCGTAACGGTCCCACCGGCGACCTCCTCGTCGTCGACGACAATCGGGTCAACCGCCTCCTGCTCGGCCGCGCCCTCGAGCAGCTCGGGCACACCGTGACCTTCGCCGAGAACGGGCGGGAGGCCCTCGCGACGCTCGCCAAGCGCCCGGTGGACCTGATCCTCCTCGACATCGAGATGCCGGAGATGGACGGCTACCAGGTGCTGGCCGCGCTGGCCGCCGACCCGCGCCTCCGCGACGTCCCGGCGGTCATGATGTCCTCGGTCGAGGAGGTGGACAGCGTCGCGCGGTGCATCGAGATGGGGGCGGAGGATTACCTCTTCAAGCCGGTGAACCCGGTGCTGCTGCGGGCCCGCGTCGGGGCCAGCCTGGAGAAGAAGCGCCTGCGCGACCAGCAGCGCGAGCTCTTCCGCAAGTTCGCCACCGCCGAGGTGGCGGAGGAGCTGCTGACGACCGGCGTCGCCCTCGGCGGCAAGCAGGTCGAGGCCAGCGTGATGTTCTCCGACATCCGGGGGTTCACGCGGATGACCGAGGCGCTCGCGCCGGCCGACACCATCGACCTGCTGAACAGCTACTACACGCTCACCTTCGACGCGATCGGGGGCCACGGCGGCATCGTCAACCAGATGCTCGGCGACGGCCTGATGGCGATCTTCGGCGCGCCCCTGCCCCGTGCGGACCATCGCGAGTGCGCGGTGCGCGCCGCGCTGGAGATGCTCGAGCTGATGGACGGGTTCAACCAGGACCAGGCGCGTCGCGGCGCGACGGAGGTCCGGATCGGCATCGGCATCGCGTCCGGCCCGATCGTGGCCGGCTTCACCGGCACCCAGCAGCGCATGACCTACACCGGGGTGGGCGACACCGTGAACCTGGCCGCCCACCTGGAGGCGCACACCAAGGTGCTCGGTCACCCGATCCTGATCGACGAGAACACCCGCGCCGGCCTCGCCGACGGGATCGCGGTCGCGTCGGTCGGCCCGGCCCAGTTCAAGACCCGCCGCCAGGCGGTGGAGGTCTTCTCGGTCACGCCGCCCGCGCGGCCCTGACCCCCTTGACGGGTTCGATCGGCGACCTGTAGTGTGGTGCCCGTTTTCCATTAGTCCCACCGGCACGGACCTGGAAGGAGGCCGCCCCATGGCTCGGAAGCCCGTCGACATGACGACCAAGTATCTCCTCTCCGAGAAGGAGCTCCCGACCCGCTGGTACAACATCCACGCCGACTTCAAGACCCCGCTGCCGCCGCCGCTGCACCCGGGCACCGGCCAGCCGATCGGACCTCAAGATTTGGCCCCGCTCTTCCCGATGGAGCTGATCAAGCAGGAGGTCAGCCAGGAGCGGTGGATCGAGATCCCGGACCAGGTGCGCGACGTGCTCCGCCTGTGGCGCCCGACCCCGCTCTACCGTGCGCGGCGACTCGAGAAGGCCCTCGACACCCCCGCGCGCATCTACTACAAGTACGAGGGCGCGAGCCCGGCGGGCAGCCACAAGCTCAACACCGCGGCGGCCCAGGCCTACTACAACAAGATGGAGAAGGTCGCGCGCCTGTCCACCGAGACCGGCGCCGGCCAGTGGGGCTCCGCGCTCTCGCAGGCGTGCGCGTTCTTCGGCCTGCAGTGCAAGGTGTACATGGTGAAGGTCTCCTACCAGCAGAAGCCGTACCGCCGCATCCTCATGGAGACCTTCGGGGCCCAGGTGGTGGCGAGCCCGAGCCCGGACACCCAGGCGGGCAAGAAGATCCTCGAGCAGGATCCGGACTCCCCGGGCAGCCTCGGCATCGCGATCAGCGAGGCGGTGGAGGACGCGGCCACCCGCGACGACACCAAGTACTCGCTGGGCAGCGTGCTCAACCACGTGCTCATGCACCAGACCGTGATCGGGCTCGAGACCAAGAAGCAGCTCGAGCGGGCCGACGACGACGCGGACGTGCTGGTGGGCTGCATCGGGGGCGGCTCGAACTTCGCCGGCTTCGCCTTCCCGTTCGCGGGCGAGAAGCTCACCGGCAAGAACAAGAAGCGCCGGATCGTGGCCATCGAGCCCGCCGCCTGCCCGAGCCTCACCAAGGGCAGGTACGCCTACGACTTCGGCGACACCGTCGGGCTCACCCCGCTCGTGAAGATGCACACCCTCGGCCACACCTTCATGCCCGCGCCGGTGCACGCAGGCGGGCTCCGCTACCACGGCATGGCCCCGCTGATCTGCAAGCTCTACGACGAGGGCGTCATCGAGGCCCGCGCGGTGCACCAGATCGCCACCTTCGAGGCGGCGGTGCAGTTCGGGCGCGCGGAGGGCATTCTGCCCGCGCCGGAGGCGGCCCACGCGGTGCGCGGGGCGATCGACGAGGCGCTCATGGCCAAGAAGGAAGGCAAGCGGAAGACCATCGTGTTCAACCTCTCCGGTCACGGCTTCCTCGACCTCTCCGCCTACGAGGCCTACCTGGCCGGCAAGCTCCAGGACTACGAGTACCCCGCCGAGAAGGTGGCCGAGGCCCTCAGGCACCTGCCGAAGGTGAAGGGCTAGCTGCCGTGCTCGGCCGGCGCGAGCTGCTGAAGCTGGCCGGCGCGGGCGCGGCGGCCGCGATGACCGGCGCGCCCGCCGTCCTGCGCGCCCAGGCCAAGGGCAAGGTCCGCCTGGCCTATCTCCAGCTCGGCTGGGCCGCCACCGAGATCATCCACAAGGAGGACCTGCTCGGCCGGCACGGCTGGAGCGCGGAGTACTCGATCGTGCCCGGCGCGCCGGGCCCGCTGTTGAGTCAGCTCGCGGCCAAGAACGTCGACGCCATCGACATGAGCTTCGCGCTGGCCGCCAAGGCCTTCGAGGAGGGCGTCCCGCTCAAGGTGACCGGGGTGGCCACCGCGGTGCTCGGGGCCATCGTGGCCCGCAAGGACGCCGGGCTCACCAAGGTGGAGGACCTGAAGGGCCGCAAGATCGCCGCGGTGGTCGGCACCTCCACCTTCTTCGACATCCGGGCGCTCACCCTCAAGGGCTACGGCCTCGACTTGCAGAAGGACACCCAGCTCATCACCGCCACCGCGCCCCCGGACATGGTCACCATGCTCGGCAAGAAGGACGTGGACGCCATCGTGGCGTGGCAGCCCATCACCGACCAGGTGGTGTTCCGCGGCGAGGGCGTCTACCTGGCCAAGCAGATCGATCTCTGGCGGAAGGCGACCGGACGGGCCACCGGCTTCCCGGTGCACGTCTGCTACCTGGCGAGCCCGGAGTTCATCCAGAAGAACCCGTCGTTCCCGGCGGACCTGAACGCCGCGCAGAAGGACGCGGTCGACCTCTGGTACGGCAAGCCGGAGCGGGCCATCGACATCGTCAGCGAGGTCACGAAGCTACCGAAGGACGTGATCGCGGTGGCCTACAAGGAGACGGTGCGCATGCTCTCGGGCCTGCCCGAGGAGCAGGTGGAGACCCTCATCGTGCAGCTCAAGTTGAACAAGGAGTTCGGCTTCCTCAAGTCGGATCTCTGGGACAACCCCGACCGCATCCGTCGCGAGTTCTTCCATCGGGCGTGAGCGCGCGCGACTGGGCCGGCCGCCTGCACCTGCCGACCCTCGCCGCTCTCGCCCTGGTCCTGGCCGGCTGGACGCTGCTCGCCCGCCGCTACGGGGCCTTCGTGCTCCCCTCCCCGTGGTCCATCGTGACCGGCCTCGTCGAGATCGTGCGGAGCGGCGAGATCTGGGGCCACGCGGGCGCCTCGCTCGGCCGCATCGCGGCCGGCTTCGGGAGCGCGGTCGCGGTCTCGCTCCTCATGGGCCTGGGCGCGTTCGTGTCGCGCACCGCGCGCGGCATCGTGCAGGACCTCCTCGCCATCCTGAACTCCACCTCGGTCTTCGTGTGGATCGTGATCTCGCTCGTCTGGTTCGGGCTCAGCAACTGGGCCCCGATCTTCACCACCTTCATGATCACGCTGCCGGTAGTCGCCTCGACCCTGGTGGAGGGCGTGGCCTCGGTCGACCGCCGGCTCCTCGAGATGGGCGACGTCTACCGGCTGAGCGGGCCGCAGAAGTTCACCGCGATCGTCATTCCCTCGACCCTGCCCTACCTGGTGGCGGGCATGAAGGTGGGCTTCGGCCTGGCCCTCAAGGTCTCGGTGGTCGCGGAGATCTTCGGGGTCACCTCGGGGATCGGCTACGCGATGAACTACAGCCGCGAGATCCTCGCCACCCGCATGGTCTTCGTCTGGGCCCTGGTGATGATCCTCATCATGGTCGCCACCGACAAGCTGCTGTTCGACCCGGTCAACCGCCGCCTGACCCGATGGCGCTGAAGCTCGAGGTGCGCGGGATCGGGAAGGACTTCCTCATCCCGGTCATCGACTCGGTCTCGTTCCGGGTCGAGGCGGGCGAGTTCGTCTGCCTGCTCGGGCCGAACGGCTGCGGAAAAACCACCCTTCTCCGAATAGTCGGCGGCATCGAGCCGGCCAGCCGGGGCGCGGTGCTCCTCGACGGCCTGCCGGTGCAGGCCGATCGGCGTCACCAGCGCCACGTGGGGATCGTCTTCCAGGAGGACCGCCTCCTGCCCTGGCTCTCCCTGCGCGACAACGTGACCCTGGTGCTCCGGCCCCTCCGGCTCGCCGCGGCGGAGCGGGAGGCGCGCGCCGCGCGCTACCTGAAGCTGGCCGGGCTCCAGGGCTTCGAGGACTACTACCCGGGCCGGGTGAGCGGGGGCATGCGGCAGCGCGCCGCCATCGCCCGCGCGCTGGCCATCGAGCCCGACGTGCTCCTGATGGACGAGCCGTTCGGGGCGCTCGACGCGCAGAACCGCCGCATCATGCAGCAGGAAGTCCGGCGCATCTGGAGCGAGACCCGGCGTACCATCCTCTTCGTCACCCACTCCATCGAGGAGGCGGTCGCGATCGGCACCACCCTGATCATGCTGTCGGCGCGGCCCGCGCGCATCCGGGAGCTGATCCGGAACGACGGCCGCCATGAGCGGGGGAAGCTGGTCGACGATCTCAACGCGATGATCATGGAAGAGGTGCAGCGCCAACAAGGAGACGCGTCATGATCAAGCCCTACACCGCGGTCGGGCTCATCCCCACCGTCCGGGGCATCCGCAAGCGCAAGGACATCCAGATCAACCTCGATCACCTCTCCCACCTGGTGAAGGCCGCCTCGTGGCTGTCGAGCCTCGACCTGCCGGTCCGCCTCATCGCCTTCCCGGAGGGCGCGCTGCAGGCCTTCAACGACGAGGTGCTCGATCTCGACCACGCGACCTTCGCGCGGGAGTGCGCGATCGACATCCCGGGCGAGGAGACCGAGGCGCTCGGCAAGATCGCGAAGGAGTACAACGCCTTCGTGATGGCCCAGGCCAAGGCCCGGCATCCGGACTGGAAGGACCGCTACTTCAACGTGGGCTTCGTCATCAACCCGCGCGGCCGCGTCATCCTGCAGCACTACAAAGTCTCGCCGCTCTTCCCGGTGGAGCACTCGATGTGTCCCCACGACGTCTACGACTGGTGGGTGGAGAAGTACGGGCGCAAATTACAGTCGTTCTGGCCGGTAGCCGACACCGAGATCGGCCGGCTCGGAATCATGATGGCCAACGAGGGCTCCTACCCCGAGAACGCGCGGGCCCTCGCCCTCAACGGGGCCGAGGTGGTCTACCGCGCCTCCTACCCGCACCCGGCCACCGGCAACGAGATCTTCGAGATCCAGAGCCGGGCCCGCGCGCTCGACAACAACATGTACGTGGTCGCCCCCAACATGGGGACCTACTACCTCTTCCCCGAGGAGTCCACCCCCATCGACACCTTCGGGGGGCGCTCGTTCGTCATCGACTACAAGGGGCGCATCGTGGGGCGCCAGGACTACGGAGCGGGATCGACCTACGTGGGCGGGGTCATCGACATCGAGGCCCTCCGGGACCACCGGGCGCGTGCCCAGTGGGACAACTGGATGAAGGACCTCCGGACCGAGCTCTACGGTATGCTCTACGAGAAGCCGATCTATCCCAAGAACCTCTACCTCAAGCGCGCCCCAATGAAGCACAAGGAGTATCGCGAGAAGGTCATCCGGCGCCAGATCCGCCTCATGCACAATCGGGGCATCTGGGCCAAGCCCGCGCGGTAGCGATCACCGGAGATCAGCCACCCATGTCCAACACGAGTCCGACCGCCCTGCTGCTGAACGTGGGCCACGCCATGGACCACCTGTTCCTGCTCATCTTCGCCACCGCGGTGTCCGCGATCGCGGCGGAGTGGGGCATGGTCTGGCAGGACCTGATGCCCTACACGGTGGGCGCCTTCGTGCTCTTCGGGCTGGGCTCGCTGCCCGCCGGCCGCCTCGGCGATCTGTGGGGCCGCCGGGCCATGATGGTGATCTTCTTCGTGGGGCTCGGCGCGGCGGGCCTGCTGGTGGCTGCGGCCCAGCGGCCGTGGCAGCTCGCGGTCGCGCTCACCGTGATGGGCGCCTTCGCGGCGATCTATCACCCGGTCGGCATCCCGATGATCGTGCAGAACTCGACCCGGCCCGGCTTCACCATCGGCCTCAACGGCCTCGCCGGCAACCTGGGCATCGCGGTGGCCGCGGTGCTGACCGGCTTCCTGGTGCAGCGCGTGGGCTGGCGCATGGCCTTCGCGGTCCCCGCCCTGCTCGCAATCACCTGCGGGGTGCTCTTCGCCCTGGTGGTGCCGCGCGAGGAGATGGCTCCCGCCCGCAAGCCCCGGCGCTCGGTCGACCTGCCCGCCTCGATCATGATGCGGATCTTCTTCGTCATGACCCTCGCCGCGGTCTCGGGCAGCATGATCTTCAACTTCACCACCAACGGCAACAACCAGCTCCTGGCCGAGCGGCTCCGCGGCCTCGTCGAGGACCCGGCCAAGCTCGGCCTGCTCCTGGCCCTGGTCTACACGGTGGCTTCCTTCGCCCAGATCGTGGTGGGCCGTCTCATCGACCGCTACCCGCTCAAGACGGTCTACCTGCCGATCGTGGCCGCCCAGGTGCCGCTCTTCCTGCTCGCCGCGAACGCGCAGGGCTGGGTCTTCTACGCCATCGTGCTGGCGTTCATGGTGTTCGTGTTCGGGGCCATCCCGTTCATCGACGCGATGATCGTGCAGTACGTGGACGACCGCATGCGCTCGCGGGTGGCCGGCATGCGCCTGGCCGTCTCCTTCGGGGTCAGCGCGCTCGCGGTGTACCTGCTGGGTCCGACCGTGAAGGCGGCCGGCTTCACCAACCTGCTCCTGATCATGGCCGGCATCTCCGCCTCGACCACCCTCTTCGTCTCGCTGCTGCCCGGGCGCATCCCGACCGCCGCGGCCGCCTCCGCCTCCGCCCCGGCGCCGGCGCGCTGACGTCGGGCCAGGTCGCACCATGCCCGACCCGGCCTTCAGCCCGGAGGAGCACCGGCTCGCCGCCCCGCGCTGGTTCGACGACCTCACGGTCGGCGAGCGGTTCCCGATTCCCTCGCGCACCATGACCGAGGCCCTCTTCGCCGCGTTCCAGCTCGCCTCCGCGGACAACCACCCGATCCACTACGATCGCGAGTACTGCCGGGCTCACGGCCACCGCGACCTCCTGGCCCACGGGCTCCTGGTCACCGCCCAGGCCGCGGCGGGCGCCGGCATCTTCCCGCACGCGATCAGCGACTCGCTGGTGGCCTTCCTCGATCAGTCGTCGCGCTTCCTCAAGCCCGTCTACGTCGGCGACACGCTCTACCCGCTGCTCACCATCACCCGGCTCGAGCCCGGGCGCACCACCGGCGTGGTCGCCATGCGGGCCACCGTGCACAACCAGGCGCGCGAGCTGGTGATGGAGGGCGAGCACCGCTATCTCCTCCGGCGGAAGCCGCCGGCCTGAGCCGGCCCCGCGCTCCCTTCGAGAAACGGAGCACCGACCGTGGCCGTCCGCGCGGACACCCGCCGCTGGCTGATCGTCGCTGCTCTCTTCGTGGTCACCTACGGCGTCTCGGTGCCGCTGGCCGCGTACGGCGTCTTCCTGCCGGTGATCGCCGAGCACTTCGGGTGGACCCGCGGCGCGGTCTCGGCCGCGCTCTCCCTGAACCTCCTGGTGGGCGGGATCGCCGGCTTCGCGGTCGGCACCCTGGCCGATCGGCACGGCCCGCGGGTGCTACTGGCCGCCACGATGGCGCTGGCGGGCACGGGCTTCGCCCTGGTGGCGGCGGTGAGCGCGCTCTGGCAGCTCTACCTGCTGGTCGGCATCGTCGCGGGCATGGGCACCTCGAGCTTCTACGTGCTCGGCACCGCGACCGTGACCCACTGGT
>DATGBR010000079.1:0-20988 GCA_035312605.1 Candidatus Methylomirabilota bacterium | reverse complement strand
ATGCAGCCGCAGGAGGTGGCCGCCATCCTCTCGGACGTCTCCGCGTCGCTCTTCTCGGTGAACGGCGACCCGGTGCCCGCCACCGGCGACGAGGGACCGCTGAGCCTCGAGGGCATGGCCCGCGAGGTCGACAGCACCCTGACCGGAGGTGAGCCATGATCCGGATGCGCGGCCTCGCCGGCCTGCTCGTGGGCGTGCTGCTGCTGGCCGCCGCCGGGCCCGCGCTCGCCCAGGCCCCCGGCCGCGAGTCCTCGATGCGAGGTGGAGGCCGCGGAGACGGAGAGCTCTGGCTGATGATCCGCGCGGCCACTCTCACCCCGGAGCAACAGACCCGCGTGCGCGCCATCCTGTCGGCGCACCGGACGAGCGCGCGCCCGCTCGTCGAGCAGCTCCAGCAGGCCCAGCAGGAGCTGGGGACCAAGCTGCTCGCGCCCGGCCAGGTGCAGGCCGCCGATCTCCAGCCGCAGCTCCAGCGGATCAGTCAGCTGCGGGATCAGCTCGCCCAGGACAGCGCGGCGGCGGCTCTCGAGGTCCGGGCCGTGCTCACCCCCGAGCAGCTCGCGCGCGTCGCGCAGACGAAGGACCGCCTCAAGCAGCTGCGCGAGGAGATGCGGCAGCTGATGCAGCCGGCCCGGCCCTAGCCCCCGATGCGCGACCTCCTTGCCCTCCTCGTCATGGCCGCGGGGCTGGCCCTGCCGGTGCTCGCCCACGCGAGCCCGCCCGACCCCTCGTGGATCCCGGGCGTCTACGACGACGCGGACTTCGACGACGTCGTCACGCGCGTGGTGTCGGGCACCGGGAGCGTCACCCCCGGGGCCCTCGATGCGCTCGGATTCATTCCGCGCCGCGCGGAGTGCCTCGGTCACGCGGTCGAGACCGCGCCCGATTCGCTCGCGACGGACGCGGGGCACTGTCGCGCCCCTCCCGCCTCGTAGCGCCTTCATTCCCTTCGTCGCCGGCCGGCTCGCGGGCTCTCTCTGAGGGTTCGTCCGCGGGGCCTTCACGCCCCGGCGACGCGTCGAAACCCGAACGGAGGTGAGAACGAGGAGGAGATCCATGCTCGAGCAGGCATTCACGTGCAGCGAGCCGCTCGCCGCGATCCGGGAGCGAGACCGTGACGGTGACCTGTGGGCCGTCGTGCTGGCCGGTGGGGAGGGCAGCCGGCTCCGGGCGCTGACCCGCTATCTCTACGGCGACGAGCGGCCCAAGCAATACGCGGTCCTGACCGGCTCCAAGTCGCTCCTGCGGCAGACCCTGGAGCGCGTCGCGCGGCTGGTCCCGCCCTCGCGCATCGTGGTCGTGGCCCAGGCGAGCCACGACCGCTACCTCGGGGCGGAGCTGGCCCGCTTCCCGCAGATCCACGTCCTCGCGCAGCCCTCCGACCGCGGCACCGCGGCCGGCGTGCTGATGCCCGCCCACTGGATCCGCGCGCGCGATCCGCGGCGCTCGGCGGGCTTTGGAACACGTTCGTCTTCGCGGCGAGCGTGACCACCCTCATCGAGGCGGGTCGCGAGTGCGTGCCCCTGCTCCACGACCGCCTCGTGCGCATGGGGCTCTTCTCGGGCACGCAGTACGAGGCCTGGGCCCTCCGGCAGGCCTATCTCTTCGCGCCGGCCGCGGACTTCTCGCGCACGGTACTCGAGTCGCCCTCCCTCGCCCTCGCGGTGGCTGAGGTGCCGACCCACACCTGGTGCGATCTGGGCACCCCGGAGCGCGTCGCCTGGACCCTCCGGGCCCTCGGGGCTCCGCCCCCGGCCTGGCTCGGCCTGCTCGAGTCGACCTCGTGACCACCGGCCGAAGGTCCCGCCCCCGGTCGCCCCCGCCCGGAGCCCGTCCCGAGCCCGTCCGGCCGAATGATCCCGCGGAGTGGCGCGTCGGAATATGCTACAAGCGGAGCCACACGAGAGGGGGATCGGTATGGCTGGGGAAGCGCATGAGTCCGGGGAGTTCCGTCCGATACCCACGGACGCCCCCCGCCGGTCGTCAGGCCGGGTCTGGGTCATCGGGATCGTCCTGGTGGGCCTCCTGGCCGGCGGCGGCTACTTCGCCCTGAACCGTCCCGGGCGCGCCCAGCCGGCCGCCTCCCCCGGCCCCCGGGCGGTCCCGGTGGTGACCGTCCCCGCCCGGACCGGTGACCTGCCCGTCTACCTGACCGGCCTCGGCTCGGTCACCGCGCTGAACACAGTGACGGTCCGCAGCCGCGTCGACGGCCAGCTCATGCGGACCTCCTTCCAGGAGGGGCAGATCGTCAAGGCCGGCGACGTGCTGGCCGAGATCGACCCTCGGCCCTTCGAGGCCCAGCTCATGCAGGTCGAGGGCCAGCTCGCCAAGGACGAGGCCGCGCTCAGCAACGCGCGCCTCGATCTCGAGCGCTACAAGACCCTGGTCAAGGGCGGCTTCATCCCGCAGCAGCAGCTCGACACCCAGGCCTCCACCGTGTCGCAGATCGCGGCGTCCATCAAGGCCGACCAGGGCAACATCGACGCGATCCGCCTCCAGCTCACCTACTGCCGCATCCTCGCTCCGATCACCGGCCGGACCGGGCTGCGGCTCGTCGACGCGGGCAACATGGTGCACGCCAACGACCCGGGCGGCCTCGTGGTGCTCACCCAGGTCGAGCCGATCGCGGTGCTGTTCACGATCCCCCAGGACAACCTCCAGTCGGTGCTCGCGCGCCAGCGCGCGGCGGGCGCCATCGCGGTGGAGGCCTTCGACCGCGAGGGGCGCAACCGGATCGGCAGCGGCACGCTGGTGGCGGTCGACAACCAGATCGACCAGGGCACCGGCACCGTCAAGCTCAAGGCCGCCTTCGAGAATGCCGACGGCATGCTCTACCCGAACCAGTTCGTCAACGCGCGCGTGCTCGTCGACACCCTCAAGGGCGCGGTGCTGGTGCCCAACGAGGCGATCCAGCGCGGCGCCCAGGGCGCCTTCGTCTACGTGGTGAAGCCCGACAAGACGGTGGAGCTGCGGAAGGTCGCGCTCGGCCCCGCCGAGGGCGGGGTCACCGCGGTGCGCGAGGGCGTCGCCGCGGGCGACGCGCTCATCGTGGACGGGGCCGACAAGGTGCAGGAGCGCTCGCGCGTGGAGCCCACCACGCGGGGCGAGCGGCCACCCGCGCGCGGGGAGCGCCCGCCCGGCCGCACGGGCTCATGAATCCATCGCGGCCGTTCATCCTACGGCCGGTCGCCACCTCCCTCCTCACCGTCGCGATCGTCCTGGCCGGCCTCGTCGCCTACCGGCTGCTCGCGGTCTCCGCCCTGCCCCAGGTCGACTACCCGACCATGCAGGTACAGACCTTCTACCCGGGGGCGAGTCCCGACGTGATGGCCTCCGCGGTCACCGCCCCGCTCGAGCGCCAGTTCGGCCAGATGCCCGGCCTCAAGCAGATGACGTCGACCAGCTCGTCCACCAGCAGCGTGATCACGCTGCAGTTCGACCTGAACCTCGCGCTCGACATCGCGGAGCAGCAGGTGCAGGCCGCGATCAACGCGGCCACCAACTTTCTGCCCACCGATCTCCCCAACCCGCCGATCTACAGCAAGGTGAACCCCGCCGACGCGCCGATCCTGACCCTCGGTCTCACCTCGACCGCCCTGCCCTTGACCAGCGTCCAGGACCTCGCGGACACGCGCCTCGTGCCGAAGATCTCCCAGCTCCCGGGCGTGGGCCTGGTCACCCTGAGCGGCGGCCAGAAGCCGGCGATCCGCATCCAGGTGAACCCGGCGCGGCTGGCCGCCAACGCGCTCACCCTCGAGGACGTGCGGACCGCGGTGGCCAACGCGAGCGTGAACCAGGCCAAGGGCAGCCTCGACGGCCCGCGCCAGGCGTACACCATCGGAGCCAACGACCAGCTCGTCACCAGCGAGCAGTACCGCAACCTGGTCATCGCCTACCGCGGCGGCGCGCCGGTGCACCTCTCGGACGTGGCCGACACCGTCGACGACGCGGAGAACCTGCGCCAGGCCGCTTGGATGGGCGCCGAGCCGGCGGTGATCGTGAACATCCAGCGCCAGCCCGGGGCCAACCTGATCCAGGTCGTGGACCGGGTCAAGCTGCTGCTGCCCACGCTCCAGGCCACCCTGCCCAGCTCGGTGAAGGTGGCGATCCTGAGCGACCGCACCACCACCATCCGGGCCTCGGTCCACGACGTCCAGCTCGAGCTGATGCTCGCGGTGGTCCTGGTGGTGGCGGTGATCTTCCTGTTCCTGGGCAGCCCAGCCGCCACCTTCATCCCGTCGATCGCGGTGCCGGTCTCGATCATCGGCACCTTCGCGGTCATGTACGCGCTCAACTTCAGCCTGAACAACCTCTCCCTGATGGCGCTCACCATCGCCACCGGCTTCGTGGTCGACGACGCGGTGGTGATGATCGAGAACATCGCACGCTACATCGAGGCGGGCGACTCCCCGCTCGAGGCCGCCCTCAAGGGCTCCGAGCAGATCGGCTTCACCATCCTCTCCTTGACCGTCTCCCTGATCGCGGTGCTGATCCCGTTGCTGTTCATGGGCGACATCGTGGGCCGGCTCTTCCGGGAGTTCGCGATCACCCTCAGCGCGGCGATCCTGGTCTCGGCCGCGATCTCCCTCACCCTCACCCCCATGCTCTGCGCCAAGCTGCTGCGCCACCACGAGCCGCACGAGACCGGCCGGGTGGCCCGCGTCTCGCAGGCGGTGTTCAACCGCGTGCTCGACGTCTACGCGCGCACCCTGCGGGTCGTCCTCGCCCACCAGGGGCTCACCCTGGTGGTGGCGGTGGGCACCCTCGGGCTCACCCTCCTGCTCTATACCGTCGTGCCGAAGGGCCTCTTCCCGATCCAGGACACCGGAGTGATCCTCGGCATCTCGGAGGCGCCCCAGAGTGTGTCGTTCCCCGCGATGGCCCAGCGCCAGCAGGCGCTCGCCCGCGCGATCCTGGCCGACCCCGCGGTGCAGAACATCTCGTCCTTCATCGGCATCGACGGCACCAACGTCACCCTCAACAGCGGCCGCATGCTGATCACCCTCAAGCCCCTCGACGAGCGGCGGATCGGGGTGCGCGACGTCATCGAGCGGCTGCGCCCCCGCCTCGCCGAGGTCGCCGGCGTCACCCTCTACCTCCAGCCGGTTCAGGACCTCACCGTCGAGGACCGGGTGAGCCGCACCCAGTACCAGTACAGCCTGGAGAACCCGAGCGTGGCCGAGCTCAACACCTGGGCGCCCCGCTTCGTCGAGCGTCTCCGCGCCCAGCCGGGGCTGCGCGACGTGGCGAGCGACCAGCAGGACCAGGGCCTCGAGACGTCGATCCGCATCGACCGCGACACCGCGGCCCGGCTCGGCATCACGCCCCAGATGATCGACGACGCGCTCTACAACGCGTTCGGCCAGCGCCAGATCTCCACCATCTTCACCCAGCTCAACCAGTACCGCGTGGTGCTCGAGGTGCGGCCGGAGTATCGCCAGGATCCCGTCGCGCTGCAGCAGATCTACCTGCGCTCGAGCACCGGCGGCCAGGTCCCGCTCTCGACCTTCACGAGCCTGGAGGAACGCGCGACCCCGCTGGTGGTGAGCCACCAGGGCCAGTTCCCGGTGGTGACCGTCTCGTTCAACCTGGCCCCCGGGGTCTCCCTCGGCGAGGCGGTGGACGCCATCGACGCCACGCGGCGCGATCTGAAGATGCCGATCTCCATCGAAACGCGCTTCCAGGGCGCGGCGCGCGCCTTCCAGGCCTCGCTCGCCAACGAGCCACTCCTGATCCTGGCCGCGGTGGTCTGCGTCTACATCGTGCTCGGCGTGCTCTACGAGAGCTGGATCCACCCGGTGACGATCCTCTCGACCCTGCCCTCCGCCGGGGTGGGCGCCCTCCTCGCCCTGCTCGCCGCCCGCCTCGACCTGAGCGTGATCGCCCTGATCGGCATAATTTTGTTGATCGGCATCGTGATGAAGAACGCGATCATGATGATCGACTTCGCGCTCGACGCCCAGCGCACCGAGGGCAAGCCCGCGCCCGAGGCGATCTACCAGGCCTGCCTGCTCCGCTTCCGGCCGATCTTGATGACCACGATGGCCGCGCTGCTCGGCGGCGTGCCGCTCGCCCTCGGCCAGGGGGTGGGCGCGGAGCTCCGCCAGCCGCTCGGGATCGCCATCGTGGGCGGTCTCATCATGAGCCAGATGCTGACCCTCTACACCACCCCGGTCATCTACCTGGCGTTCGATCGTCTCGCGTCGCGAGCGGTCCGCCGCCGGCGCACCGTCCCCGCCGGCGCGCCCGCCGAGCCATCCCGGCCTTGAACCTCTCCGGCCCGTTCATCCGCCGGCCGGTCGGCACCACGCTGCTGACCCTGGCCCTCGTGCTCGCCGGGATCATCGGCTTCCGGCTGCTGCCGGTGGCGCCGCTGCCCCAGGTGGATTTCCCCACCATCAACATCTCCGCGGGCCTGCCCGGCGCGAGCCCCGAGACGATGGCCTCCGCGGTGGCCACCCCGCTCGAGCGCCAGTTCACCCGGATCGCCGCGGTGACCGAGATGACCTCGACGAGCTTCCTCGGCTCGACGAGCGTGGCCCTGCAGTTCGATCTCTCGCGGGACATCAACGGGGCGGCCCGCGACGTGCAGTCGGCGATCAACGCGGCGAGCGGGCAGCTGCCCTCGAACCTGCCCAGCAACCCGACCTACCGCAAGGTCAACCCCGCCGACGCGCCGATCATGATCCTGGCGCTCACCTCGGCCACCGCGAGCACCGGCCAGCTCTACGACATGGCCTCGACGATCCTCCAGCAGAAGCTCTCCCAGCTCGAGGGCGTGGGCCAGGTGTTCGTGGGCGGCAGCTCGCTGCCCTCGGTGCGGGTCGAGCTGAATCCCCACGCGCTCGCCCGCTACGGCATCGGCCTCGAGGACGTGCGGTCGATGCTGGCCAACGCCAACGTGAACCGGCCGAAGGGCCAGATCCACGGCCTCGATCGGGCGTGGGAGATCCGCACCAGCGACCAGCTCCGGTTCGCGGACGAGTACCGGCCGCTGGTGGTGGCCTGGCGCAACGGGGCGGTGGTGCGGCTCTCCGACGTGGCCGAGGTGCGCGACGCGGTCGAGGACCTGCGCTCGGTCGGCATCGCCAACGGCCGGCCCGCCGCGCTCATCATCATCTTCCGCCAGCCCGGGGCCAACATCATCGAGGCGGTGGATCACATCCGCGAGGCGATGCCGGAGCTGCACGCGCTCATCCCCGCCGACGTCACCCTCACGCCGGTGCTGGACCAGACCGTGACCATCCGGGCGTCGGTGGCCGACGTCGAGCACGCCCTGATGATCTCGGTGGCCCTGGTGGTGCTGGTGGTGTTCCTGTTCCTGCGGGACGGGCGGGCCACCGCCATCCCCGGCGTCGCGGTGCCGGTGTCCCTCATCGGCACCTTCGCCTTCATGTACCTGATCGGCTACAGCATCGACAACCTGTCGCTGATGGCCCTCACGGTGGCCACCGGCTTCGTGGTCGACGACGCCATCGTGGTGGTGGAGAACGTGATGCGCCACCTCGAGCAGGGCATGAGCCCGCTCCAGGCCGCGATCACCGGGGCCCGCGAGATCGGCTTCACGGTGCTCTCGATCAGCATCTCGCTGGTGGCGGTGTTCATCCCCATTCTATTGATGGGCGGCCTCATCGGCCGGCTCTTCCGGGAGTTCGCGATGGTGCTCTCCATCGCGGTGCTGGTCTCCCTGGTGGTCTCGCTCACCACCACCCCGATGATGTGCGCCCTCCTCCTCCGCTCGTATCACGGGCGGGAGCGCGGCCGCTTCTACCGCGGCGGGGAGCGGGTCTTCGGCTGGGTGGTCCACGGCTACGAGCGCACCCTGGGCTGGGCCCTCCGCTACCCGCGCACCGTCCTCGCCATCGCCGCGATCACCTGCGGGCTCACCGTCTACCTCTTCGTGGTGATCCCCAAGGGCTTCTTCCCCCAGCAGGACAACGGCCGGCTCAGCGGCGGGGTGGTGGCCTCCCAGGACATCTCCTTCCAGGCCATGCGCGAGAAGGTGACCCAGCTCGCCTCGATCGTGCAGGCCGATCCCGGGGTCTCCACCGTCACCGCCTACACCGGCGGCGGCGGGGGCCGGGGCTCCACCGTCAACACCTCGCGCATGTTCGTGGCCCTCAAGCCGAGCAAGGAGCGGGACGCCACCGCCGACCAGATCATCGCGCGCCTCCGTCCGAAGCTCGCCCGGGTGGTCGGGGCCACCCTCTACTTGCAGGCGGTGCAGGACATCCGGGTGGGCGGCCGCATCGGCAACGCGCAGTACCAGTACACGCTCCAGGCGGACAGTCTCGCGGATCTGAGCGAGTGGGCCCCGCGCATGCTCCAGGCGCTCCGCGCGCTCCCCGAGCTGCGCGACGTCTCGAGCGACCAGCAGGACGCCGGGCTCCAGGTGCCGCTCACCATCGATCGCGACACCGCGGCCCGGCTCGGGGTCAGCACCAAGCTCATCGACGACACCCTCTACAGCGCGTTCGGCCAGCGCCAGGTCTCGACCATCTACACCTCGCTCAACCAGTACCACGTGGTGATGGAGGTGGCGCCCGAGTTCTGGCAGAGCCCGGACGCGCTCTCCGCCATCTACGTGCGCTCCCAGACCGGCGCCACCGTGCCGCTCACCGCGCTGACCCGCTTCCAGCCGAGCGCGGCTCCACTCCAAGTGAACCACCAGGGCCTCTTCCCCTCGGTGACCGTCTCGTTCAACCTGGCTCCCGACGTCTCGCTCGGCCACGCGGTGACCGCGGTGGAGGACGCGGGGCGCCGCATCGCCCTGCCCTCGAGCGTGCGCGGCAAGTTCGCGGGGGCGGCCCAGGCCTTCCAGGACTCGCTCTCCACCCAGCCCCTGCTCATCCTGGCCGCCCTCGTCGCGGTCTACATCGTGCTCGGCATGCTCTACGAGAGCTACGTGCACCCGCTGACCATCCTCTCCACCCTGCCCTCGGCGGGAGTGGGCGCGCTGCTGGCCCTGATGATCTGCCGGATGGACCTGTCGATCATCGCGATCATCGGGATCATCCTGCTCATCGGCATCGTCAAGAAGAACGCGATCATGGTCATCGACGTCGCGCTCGATCTGGAGCGGCGCGAGGGGCGACCGCCGCGCGACGCCATCTACACCGCGTGCCTGCAGCGGCTGCGGCCCATCCTCATGACCACGATGGCCGCGATGCTGGGGGCCCTGCCCCTCGCCCTCGGCACCGGCACCGGCTCCGAGCTGCGGCGCCCGCTCGGGGTGAGCATCATCGGCGGGCTCATGCTGAGCCAGCTCCTCACGCTCTACACGACCCCGGTCGTGTACCTCTTCCTCGAGCGCTGGCGGATGCGGACGGCGGGGGCGTGGGCGCGGGTCGGCGAGCGTCTGGGGGTGCGCCGGCCCGCCGAGCAGATCAGCGGCGGCAAATAACCGAACTCGAACGAGAGGAGTCCCGCATGCAGCTCGACCCCCGGACGATGAAGCAGGAGTCCACCTACAAGCTGCTCATCGGCTGCGTGGTGCCGCGGCCGATCGCGTGGGTCTCCACCGTCGGCCCCGACGGGGTGAACAACCTCGCCCCCTTCAGCTTCTTCATGGGCGTGTGCGGGGACCCGCCCACCATCGCCTTCTCCTCGGGGCCGCGCGCGAAGGACCGCAAAGACACCGTGCGCAACGCCGAGCACACCGGCGACTTCGTGGTGAACGTGGTGGACGACGACCGGGCCGAGCAGATGAACCAGAGCTCCGGGGAGTATCCCGCCGAGGTCGACGAGTTCGCGCTCACCGGACTCACCGCCGCGCCCGGGGTGCGGGTGCGCTCACCGCGGGTGGTGGAGGCGCCGATCAGCCTCGAGTGCCGGGTGGCCCAGATCATCCCGGTCGGGCACGGGCCCCACAGCCTCGTCCTGGGCGAGATCCTCTACTTCCACGTGCGCGACGATCTCTACGAGACCGCAACCGGGCGCATCGACATGACGCGCCTCAGGCCGGTGGGCCGGCTCGCGGGGCACGCCTACACGCACGTGCACGACATCTTCCAGATGAAGCGGCCCTCGGAGACCTACGCGGGCTAGCCGTCCGCGGGCGGCAGTGCGTGGGCGACCTTCTCGAGGAGGCTCGCGGCCGAGAATCGCCGGGGGACGAGCCAGTCCTCGGGGCCCTGGCGGGGGAGCCGCGGGTCCGGCTCGCCCGCGCCCTCGATCACGAACAGGGTGCGGAGGCCGGGCCGGGCTCGCCGGAGACGCGCGGATAGCTCGGCGCCGTTGAGGCCGCCCAGCATCACCCCGGTGATCAGCAGGTCGATCGGCCCGGGATGCCGCGCGGCGACCTCGAGCGCCTCCTCGCCGCCTCGCGCGGGCAGCACGCGGTAACCGCCGCTCCCCAACACCTCGGCCAGGCGCTCCGCGGTCGCGGGATCGCGCTCGACCACCAGCACGGTGGCGCGCGAAGGAAGCGCGGGCGGCATCAGTGCGGGCAGGTGGATTCGCACGGTGGTGCCGACCCCGGGCGCGCTGTCCATCTCGACGCGCCCGCCGTGCTGCTGCACGGCGCCGTACACCATCGCCAGGCCGAGACCGCTGCCCGCCCCGATGTCCTTGGTGGTGAAGAAGGGCTCGAAGGCGTGGCTGCGCACCTCCTCGCTCATCCCGAGACCGGTGTCGGCCACCGAGAGCACGACCGTGCGCGCGCCGCCCTTCCGGCCCGCCGCGCTGGTCTCGAGGATGACGCGGCCGCCGTCAGGCATCGCGTCACGGGCGTTCATCACCAGCTGGTGGAGCACGTGCTCGAGCTGCGGGCTGTCCGCCTCCACCGGGGGCAGGCCCTCGTGCAACCGGGTCGCCAGCTCGATCGGCGCGGGGAGCAGGCGACGGAGCGCGGGGGTGACCGCCCGCACGATCTCGTTCAGGTCCACCACCAGCGGCGCGTGGGACTGGCGCCGGCAGAAGGCCATGAGCTGCGCGGTGAGGTGCGCGGCGCGCTGGCCGGCCCGCTCGATCATCTCGAGCTGGGGCCGCAGGGTCGCGTCGTCGCCGCGCTGGGTGAGCAGCCACTGCGAGCGCCCGAGCACCACCGTCATCAGGTTGTTGAACTCGTGGGCCACGCCTCCCGCCAGCCGCCCCACCGCCTCGAGCTTCTGCGACTCGCGCAGCTGGACCTGGCTCTCGGCCAGCGCGGCCTCGGCCCGCCGGCGCGCGGTGATGTCGCGGGTCATGCTGAGCACCCCGGTGGGCTTCCCGGCCTCGTCGCGGATCCAGGTAAGCGTGGACTCCACCCACACCGTCGACCCGTCCTTGCAGGGCTGCTCGAGCTCGAGCCGCCTATACGAGTGGGGCGGCGTCTCACCGGCCTGCTCCACCGCGAGCGCCTCGGCGAGGGCCCGCCGCATCACCTCCTGCGAGCGCGGGGTGAGACGCTCCTCGGTGGTCTGGGTGAGGCATTCCTCCGGCGTGTAACCGCGCAGCTGGAAGACGGACGGGCTCACGTAGAGCGGTCGCGATTGCAGGTCGAAGACCGCGATGACGTCGGAGGAGTGCTCGGCCAGGATCCGGTAGAGGCGCTCGCCCTCCCCCACCGCGCGCCCCGGGGGCTGCTTCGCGGGATCGGTCATGGTCGCGTTCCACGATAGCACGGGCCCTGCAAAGGGACGAATGAGGGGCCGGTTCGGTTGACCGCAATGAAGATTTGCCGCGCCGGGTCATGGTCAACCGGAGCATGAATCCACTCGTCCCCATAAATGAACGGGCCGCGACTGCCGTCAGAGACGGTGGCCCTCGAAGCGGGCCCTCTTGAGGAGGAACGTGATCATGCGAATGCGCGCGCTTGGCCTGATGGTGCTGGTCGGTGGCCTGGTCGCTCTGTTGCTTGCCTCGAGCACGACGCCGGCTGGGGCGTGGTGGCGGGGTAGGGTGTGGGTGGAACCCGGCATCGTGGTCGAGCCCCCGGTGGTGGTCGCGCCCCCGGTCTACGTGCCATCCTACCCGGCCCCGGTGGTCGTCGAGCCCTCCGCCCCGGTCTATCAACAGCAGCCACAGACCGCGCAGCAGTCCTGGTACTACTGCCAGGATCCGGCCGGCTACTACCCGTACGTGCAGCAGTGCCCGCGCGGCTGGCAAGCGGTGAGCCCCGCCCCGAAGCCCGGCCAGTGACATGAGAGCGCTCGCGCTACTGCTCGTCGTGGCGCTCGTCGCCGGCTGCGCCACCGTGCCGGCGGGGCCGAGCGTGTCGGTACTCCCGGGACGCGGCAAGACCTTCGAGCAGTTCCAGGATGACGACGTCGCGTGCCGTCAGTGGGCGCGCCAGGAGGCGGGCACGACCCCCGGCGCCTCCGCGGTGCAGTCCACCGTCGGCGGCGCCGCGATCGGCACGCTGATCGGCGCGGGACTCGGCGCCGCGCTCGGCGCGGTCACGCACCGGCCCGCGGCCGGGGCCGCGGTGGGTGCCGGCGTCGGCCTGGTCGGGGGTACCGCGGTCGGCGCGGGCGCCGGCCAGGCCTCGGGCCAGACCGTCCAGCGCCGCTACGACAACGCGTACACGCAGTGCATGTACGCCAAGGGCGACCAGGTCCCGGGACGGGCGGCCGTCGTCGCGCCGGCCGTGACCCCGGCCACCCCGCCGCCCCCGCCCCCGCCACCCGCGGCGACGATGCCGGCTCCGCCACCGCCACCCGCGCCGCCGGGCGCGCTGGCCACGCCGCCGCCCCCGGGACCCCCACCGCCCCCACCACCGCCCGGAATGCGCTGAGCGTAGAGAGGAGCCGCGTGCGATCCGATGATCGATGACTGAGTCACCCCAGGATTCCGACGGAGGCCAGACGCCCGCCGCACCAGCTCCCTTACCCCGCCGCCGCGGGTCGCGCCTCGTCTCCCTCGCCTGGGGCGGCGCGGTCGTGCTCCTTCTCGCCGGCGTCGCGTGGCTCGTCCATTCCCGCACACCCCCGGATCCGCGGGCGGGCCGCGGCACCGCCTCGGTATCGGTGGTGACTGCGCCGGTGGTCCAGGGCGATCTCCCGGTCACGCTCAACGCCCTCGGCACGGTCAGCCCGCTCGCCACCGTGACCGTGAAGACGCAGATCGCGGGGCGCCTGGTCGCGATCGGATTCCAGGAAGGACAGATCGTCCGGGCGGGCGACTTCCTCGCCCAGGTCGATCCCCGCCCCTACCAAATCGCGCTCGACCAGGCCCAGGGCCAGCTCGTCCGCGACACCGCCCTGCTGCACAACGCCCAGATCGACCTCACCCGCTACCGCACCCTCGCCGAGCAGGACTCGATCCCGCAGCAGCAGGCCGACACCCAGGCCTACCTCGTCCACCAGTACGAGGGCACCGTGAAGTCCGACCAGGCGATGGTCGACAACTCGCGCCTCAACCTCGAGTACTGCCACATCGTGGCGCCGGTGTCCGGCCGCGTGGGTCTGCGTCAGGTCGATCAGGGCAACTACGTCCAGACCAGCGATCCGGGCGGCATCGTGGTGATCACCCAGCTCCAGCCGATCTCGGTGATCTTCACGCTGCCCGAGGACAACGTGCCCACCGTGATGAGCCGGCTCGACGCGACCACGACGCTGGCGGTGACCGCGTACGACCGCTCGCTCACGACCAAGCTCGCGGAGGGCAAGCTCCGCACCGTCGACAACCAGATCGACACCACCACCGGCATGGTGCGCCTGCGCGCCGAGTTCGACAACCGCGACAACCGCCTCTTTCCGAATCAGTTCGTGACCGCGCTGCTGCTGGTCGAGACCATGAAGGGCGCCACCCTGGTGCCGAGCGCGGCGGTGCAGCGCGGCGCACCCGGCACGTTCGTCTACGTGGTCGACGGCGAGCGCGTCGTCCACCTGCAGCCGGTGAAGCTCGGGCCCACCGATGGCGAGCGGGTCGCGATCCTCTCCGGCGCGAGCGTGGGGGCGCAGGTGGTCGTGGACGGCGCCGACAAGCTGCGCGACGGGGCCAAGGTCAATCTCGCCGGAGAGCCGGGCCGCGCGGGCGGCGCACCGCCCGATCGCGCCCCGCCCGACGCGGCGCGCCGGGGTGGCCGGAAGGGCGCGAGCCCGTGAACCCGTCGCGGATCTTCATCGAGCGCCCGGTGGCGACCTCGCTGCTGATGGTCGCGGTCATGCTGGTCGGCATCGTGGCGTACCAGTTCCTGCCCCTCGCCGCGCTGCCGGAGGTGGACTACCCGACCATCCAGGTCCAGACCCTCTACCCGGGCGCGAGCCCCGAGGTCATGACCTCCGCGGTGACCGCCCCGCTCGAGCGCCAGTTCGGCCAGATGCCAAGCCTCAAGCAGATGTCGTCCACCAGCTCCGCGGGAGCCTCGGTCATCACCCTGCAGTTCGCGCTCAACCTGAGCCTCGACGTGGCCGAGCAGGAGGTGCAGGCCGCGATCAACGCGGCGGGCAACCTGCTCCCCTCGGACCTGCCCGCGCCGCCGATCTACGCCAAGATCAACCCGGCCGACGTGCCGGTGCTGACGCTCGCGCTGACCTCGAGGTCGCTCTCGCTGCCCCAGATCGAGGATCTCGCGGAGAGCCGCCTGGCCCAGAAGGTCTCCCAGCTCCCCGGGGTGGGCCTCGTCCGGGTGGTGGGCGGGCAGCGGCCCGCGGTGCGCGTGCAGGCCCACCTCCGCGCCCTCGCCGCGTACGGGCTCAACATCGACGACCTGCGCACCACCATCAACAACGCCAACGTGAACCTGCCCAAGGGCAACTTCGACGGGCCGTCCCGCGCCTACGCGGTCAACGCCAACGACCAGCTCCAGAGCGCGGACGCCTACCGCTCCATCGTGGTCGCGTACCGCAACGGGGCGCCGGTGCGTCTCTCCGACGTGGCCGACGTCCTGGATGGCGCCGAGAACCCCAAGCTCGCGGCCTGGATGAACACGACCCCCGCGGTGGTGGTCAACATCCAGCGCCAGCCGGGCGCCAACGTCATCGAGGTGGTGGACCGAGTGAAGGCGCTCCTGCCCCAGCTCGAGAGCGCGCTCCCCGCCGCGGTCGAAGTCACGGTGCTGACCGATCGCACCAACACCATCCGGGCCTCCGTGCGCGACGTGAACTTCGAGCTGGTGCTCGCGGTGGTGCTGGTGGTGCTGGTGATCTTCCTGTTCCTGGGCAGTCTGCGGGCCACCGTCATCCCGAGCCTGGCGGTGCCGCTCTCCCTCGTCGGCACCTTCGGGGTGATGTACCTCGCCGGCTTCAGCCTGAACAACCTCTCGCTCATGGCGCTCACCATCGCGACCGGCTTCGTGGTCGACGACGCGATCGTGATGATCGAGAACATCACCCGCTACATCGAGCAGGGCGAGCGCCCGCTCGCCGCCGCGCTCCGGGGCTCGGCCCAGATCGGCTTCACCATCGTCTCCCTGACCATCTCCCTGATCGCGGTGCTGATCCCGCTGCTGTTCATGGGCGACGTGGTGGGCCGGCTCTTCCACGAGTTCGCGATCACCCTCGCGGTGACCATCCTGATCTCGGCCGGGGTGTCGCTGTCGCTGGCGCCCATGATGTGCGCCAAGATCCTCCGCCCCGAGCGCGCGGAGGACCAGGGGCGGATCGCCCGCTACACGACCCGGACCTTCGACCGGCTCATCCACCACTACGACCGGGCGCTCGGGTGGATCCTCGAGCACCAGCCGGCCACCCTCCTGGTGGCGGTGGCGACCCTCGTGCTCACCGTCTTCCTCTACGTCGTCATCCCCAAGGGCTTCTTCCCGGTGCAGGACACCGGGCTGATCCAGGGGATCTCGGAGGCCTCGCAATCGGTCTCGTTCGCGCGCATGGCCGAGCTGCAGCAGGCCCTCGCGGCGCGGATCCTGAAAGACCCGGACGTGGTGAGCCTCTCGTCGTTCATCGGGGTCGACGGGACGAACCCCACGCTCAACACCGGGCGCTTCCTGATCAACCTGAGGCCGCGCGAGGACCGCGCGGCCACCGCGAGCGACGTCATCCGGCGCCTCCGCCGCGACGTGGCCGCGGTGGGCGGGGTCTCGCTGTTCATGCAGCCGGTCCAGGACCTCAGCATCGACACCACCGTGAGCCGGACCCAGTACCAGTTCGTCCTCGTCGACGCCAACCCCGACGAGTTCCCGGTCTGGCTCCCGCGGCTCATCGAGCGCATGAACACGCTGCCGCACGTGGAGGACGTGGCGAGCGACCTGCAGACCCAGGGCCTCTCGGTGTACGTGGAGGTGGACCGGGCCACCGCCGGCCGCTTCGGCATCACGCCGGCCACGGTCGACAACGCGCTCTACGACTCGTTCGGCCAGCGCATCGTCTCGACCGTCTTCACCCAGTCGAACCAGTACCGCGTCATCCTGGAGGCGGACCCCGCGCTCCAGCAGTCGCTCCAGTCTCTCGGCTCGATCTACCTGCCCTCGTCGGTGGCGGCGAGCGGGCAGGTCCCCCTCTCCGCCATCGCGTCGGTGCGCGAGGAGTCGGCGCCGCTCGCGGTCAACCACCTGGGGCAGTTCCCGGCCGCCACCGTCTCCTTCAACCTGGCGCCGGGCGCCTCCCTGGGCGCGGCGGTGGACGCGATCGCGGCGGCCGGCCGCGACGTCGGATTGCCCGCGAGCATGGCGAGCAGCTTCCAGGGCGCCGCGCTCGCCTTCCAGGCCTCGCTCTCGAACGAGCTGTTCCTGATCCTCGCCGCGCTCGCCGCGGTCTACATCATCCTGGGCGTGCTCTACGAGAGCTACATCCACCCGATCACGATCCTCTCCACCCTGCCCTCCGCGGGAGTCGGCGCGCTGCTGGCCCTCATGGCTTGCCACGAGGACCTCGGCATCATCGGGATCATCGGGATCATCCTGCTGATCGGCATCGTGAAGAAGAACGCGATCATGATGATCGACTTCGCGCTCGACGCCGAGCGCAGCGAGGGCAAGTCCCCCCGCGAGGCGATCCACCAGGCGTGCCTGCTGCGGCTGCGCCCCATTCTCATGACCACGATGGCCGCCCTGCTGAGCGCGCTACCCCTCATGCTCGGCACCGGCACCGGGGCCGAGCTGCGGCGGCCCCTCGGCATCACGATCGTGGGCGGGCTCATCGCGAGCCAGGTCCTCACCCTCTTCACGACGCCGGTCATCTACCTGGCCTTCGACCGGCTGGGGCGCTGGATGCGCGGGCACGGGTCCACCGCGTGAGCCTCTCCGAGCCCTTCGTGAGACGGCCCACCGCCACCACCCTGCTGACCCTGGGGGTGGCGCTCGCCGGGACGCTCGCCTTCTTCCGGCTGCCGGTCTCGCCGCTCCCCCAGGTGGACTACCCGACCATCTCGGTGCAGGCCTCCCAGCCGGGGGCGAGCCCGGCGGTGATGGCCACCAGCGTGGCCACCCCGCTCGAGCGCCACCTGGGCACCATCGCCAACGTGAGCGAGATGACGTCGAGCAGCTCGCTCGGCTCGACGCGCATCACACTCCAGTTCGGCCTCGACCGCGACATCAACGGGGCGGCCCGCGACGTGCAGGCCGCGATCAACGCGGCCCACGCGGATCTGCCCGCGAGCCTGCGGTCCAACCCCACCTACCGGAAGGTCAACCCGGCCGACGCCCCGATCATGATCCTGGCCCTCACCTCCACCACGCTCGCCCAGGGGCAGCTCTACGACGCGGCCGCGTCGATCCTCCAGCAGAAGCTCTCGCAGGTCTCGGGCATCGGCCAGGTGGACCTGGGCGGCAGCTCGCTGCCCGCGGTGCGGGTGGAGCTCGAGCCGCGCGCGCTCTTCCGCTACGGGATCGGGCTCGAGGACGTGCGCGCGGCCATCGCGGCGGCCAACGCCAACAGCCCCAAGGGGGCCATCGAGGTGGGGGGGCGCCACTACCAGCTCTACACCAACGACCAGGCGCGGCGCGCCGACCAGTACCGCGGGCTCGTGATCGCCTATCGCAACGGCGCGGCGGTGCGCCTGGCCGACGTCGCGGAAGTGGTGGACTCGGTCGAGGATCTCCGCAACCAGGGCCTCGCCAACGGGCGGCCGTCGGTGCTGGTCATCCTCTCCCGCGAGCCGGGGGCCAACATCATCGACACGGTGGACCGGGTAAAAGAAGTCCTGCCCCAGCTGCGCGCGTCGATCCCCGCCGGGGCCGAGCTCACGATGGCCTCCGACCGCACCACCACCATCCGCGCCTCGCTGCGCGACGTCGAGTACACGCTGGCCATCGCGATCGCCCTCGTGATCCTGGTGGTGTTCGTGTTCCTGCGCAGCGTGCGGGCCACCGTGATCCCCGGGGTCGCGGTGCCGATCTCGCTGATCGGCACCCTCGGGGTGATGTACCTGATCGGTTACAGCATCAACAACCTGTCGCTGATGGCGCTGACCATCGCCACCGGCTTCGTGGTGGACGACGCGATCGTGGTGATGGAGAACGTCACCCGCTACGTGGAGGCGGGGGTGCCGCGTCTCGAGGCCGCGCTCCGGGGCGCGGCCGAGGTCGGCTTCACGGTGCTCTCGATGAGCCTCTCCCTCATCGCGGTCTTCATCCCGATCCTCCTGATGAGCGGCATCCTGGGCCGCCTCTTCCGGGAGTTCGCGATCACGCTCTCCGTCGCGATCCTGGTGTCGCTCGCGGTCTCGCTCACCACCACCCCCATGATGTGCGCCTACTTCATCCCCGACCGGCCGGTGACCCGCGGGCGCCTCTATCGCTGGAGCGAGCGCGGCTTCGACCGGCTGCTCGCCGGTTACGCCCGCACGCTCGACTGGGCCCTGCGCCACGCCCTCGCGGTGGTGCTCATCCTGGCCGGGGTCCTGGCGCTCAACGCCTACCTCTACCTCGTCATCCCCAAGGGCTTCTTCCCCCAGCAGGACACCGGCCGGCTCACCGGCCGCATCCAGGCCGACCAGGCCACGTCGTTCCAGCTCATGCGGGGCAAGCTGCGCCAGTTCGTCGACGTGGTGCGGGAGGATCCCGCGGTCGACGCGGTGGTGGGCTTCACCGGCGGCGGCCAGACCAACGGCGGGTCGGTCTTCGTCTCGCTCAAGCCCCGCGCCGAGCGCGGCGTCTCGGCCGACCAGGTGATGGCCCGGCTCCGGGGCAAGCTCGCCCGGGTCCCCGGCGCGACCCTGTTCCTCCAGTCGGTGCAGGACATCCGGGTGGGCGGTCGGCAGAGCAACGCGCTGTACCAGTACACGCTGCAGGGCGACGCCCTGGACGACCTGCGCGTCTGGACGCCCCGGCTGGTCGAGGCGCTCGGCCGGGTCCCGGACATCGTGGACGTCAACTCCGACCAGCAGGACCGTGGGCTCCAGGTCACGGTGCAGATCGACCGGCCGACCGCCTCGCGGCTCGGCATCAGCGCGAGCCAGATCGACAACACGCTCTACGACGCCTTCGGCCAGCGCCAGGTCTCGACGATCTACAACCCGCTGAACCAGTACCACGTGGTGATGGAGGTGGCTCCACGCTACTGGCAGAGCCCAGAGATCCTGCGCGAGATCTACGTCAGCACCGCGGCAGGCGGGGTCCGCGGCGCCCAGTCCACCAACGCGGTGGCCGGCACCGTGTCGGCCGGGCGTCTCGCGGGGAGCGCCGCCGCCGCGACCACCGCCGCGGTGGCCGCCGACACCGCGCGCAACCAGGCCGCCAACCAGCTCGCCAACACCGGGCGGGGGAACATCTCGACGGGCGCCGCGGTGGCGACCGCGGCCGAGACCATGGTGCCGCTGGCGGCGATGAGCGCGTTCGGCCCCGACACGACCCCGCTCGCGGTCAACCACCAGGGGCACTTCGTGGCCTCCACCATCTCCTTCAACCTGGCCCCCGGGCGATCGCTGAGCGATGCGGCCCGCGCGATCGGCGACACGATGACCCGCCTCGGGGTGCCCGCCTCCATCCACGGCAGCTTCCAGGGCACCGCGCGGGTCTTCCAGCAATCGCTCTCCAACGAGCTTGTGCTGATCCTGGCCGCCCTCGTCGCGATGTACGTCGTGCTGGGCGTGCTCTACGAGAGCTACATCCACCCGATCACGATCCTCTCCACGCTCCCATCCGCGGGGGTCGGGGCGCTGCTGGCCCTGATGGCCTTCCGGATCGAGTTCAGCCTCATGGCCATGATCGGGGTCCTGCTGCTCATCGGCATCGTCAAGAAGAACGCGATCATGATGATCGACTTCGCGATCGACGCCGAGCGCCGGGAGGGCAAGCCGCCCGCGGAGGCGATCTACCAGGCGTGCCTGCTCCGCTTCCGCCCGATCATGATGACCACGATGGCCGCCCTGCTCGGCGCGGTCTCCCCCGCCCTCGGCATCGGCGAGGGCGCGGAGCTGCGCCAGCCGCTCGGCATCTCCATCGTGGGCGGCCTGATCCTCAGCCAGATCCTCACCCTCTACACCACCCCCGTCATCTATCTCTACCTCGACCGCTTCCGGCTCTGGTGGCGGAGCCGCCGGGCCCCGCGCCCCGCGGCTCTCGAGGCGGCACGGTCGTGACGCGCGCGCGGGCCCTCGTGGGGTGGGCGCTCGCCGCGGGCCTCGCCGCGCTGACCGGCGGCTGCGTGGTCGGCCCGGACTATGCCCGGCCGCCCGTCGTCACGCCCGAGGCCTACAAGGAGAACGCGGGCTGGAAGGTCGCCGAGCCGCGGGACGACGTCCTCCGCGGGCAGTGGTGGCAGCTCTTCGGCGACCCGTCGCTCGACGCGCTCGAGGAGCAGGTCAGCCTCGCCAACCAGGATCTCCAGGTGGCGGAGGCCACCTATCGGCAGGCGCGCGCCCTGGTGCGGCAGGCGCGCGCGGCGTACTTCCCGACCGTGACCGCCGGGGTCGGCTACGCCCGCTCCCGGGAATCGGACACCCTGGGCAGCTCGTCGGGCTCGTCGTCCTCCGGCAAGGGCCGGGCGGGCTCGAATCAGCCGGTCTCGACCTTCCAGCTCCCGATCGAGGTGGCGTGGACACCCGACTTCTGGGGGCGGGTGCGGCGCGCGGTCGAGTCGGGGCGGGCGTCGGCCCAGGCGAGCGCGGGCGATCTCGAGACCGCCCGGCTCAGCTTCCAGGCCGAGCTGGCCCAGAACTACTTCCAGCTCC
>DATGBR010000078.1:0-10931 GCA_035312605.1 Candidatus Methylomirabilota bacterium | reverse complement strand
TACGCGCTCGACCGGATGGACTTCGAGTGGGAGGACCGCTTCCGCGACCTCGGCCTCACCATGAAGCCGAGTGACTACTGGCGCCGCCAGTGCAAGGCCACCTTCCAGTTCGATCGCATCGGCACCCAGATGATCCACGAGATCGGCGAGGACACGCTGATGTGGGGCTCCGACTACCCGCACGGTGACGGGGTGTGGCCCGAGTCGTCCAAGTACATCGAGGAGCAGTTCGGGCACCTGCCGGCGGCCACCGTGCGCAAGATCGTCTGCGAGAACGCGGGGAAGTTCTACGGCTTGATGAGGTAGCCGGCCCGATTCCTTGACACGCTCCGGGGGCCGTGCTATTCGGCCCAGTGGCGCAAGGCACACGCGAGTCGTTCCTTCAACGACGAGAGGAGAATCGCGATGACCTCAGTCAACGTCAACGGCCGGCGCTACGACGTCGACCTCCCCGACGACACTCCGCTCCTGTGGGCACTCCGTGACGAGATGGGCCTCACCGGGACCAAGTTTGGCTGTGGCATGGCGCTCTGCGGCGCGTGCACCGTCCACGTGGACGGCCAGCCGGTGCGGGCCTGCCAGACCCCGATCTCCGCGGTCGGGACCAGCAAGATCACCACCGTCGAGGGCGTCGGCGCCGACCGGGTCGGCCGCGCGGTCCAGGCGGCATGGGTGGACCTCGGGGTGCCGCAATGCGGCTACTGCCAGGCGGGCCAGATCATGTCCGCGACCGCATTGCTCAAGCGCAACCGCAAGCCCACCGACGCCGAGATCGACGAGGCCATGAGCGGCAACATCTGTCGCTGCGGGACCTACGTCCGGATCCGCCAGGCCATCAAGCAGGCGGCGCAGGGAGCGGCCCGATGAGCCCGCTCGGGACGGAAGGCGCGACCGATCGTCCGATCGTGATCGCCAATGTGAGCCGGCGTCAGTTCATCCAGGGGGTGTCCGCGATGGGCGGCCTGGTCCTGGCCGCGGGCTTCTCGTCCGCCGCGAACGCGGCCGACCCGCCGAAGTACGGCCGGGACGGCATGCCCAACGGCTGGAGCGACGACCCGCTCGTGTTCGTGGCCATCGGGGACGACGGCATCGTCTCCATCGTCTGCCATCGCTCGGAGATGGGGCAGGGCGTCCGCACCGGCATGCCGATGATCGTGGCCGACGAGCTCGAGGCCGACTGGAAGCGCGTCCGCGTGGTGCAGGCCACCGGGGACGAGAAGCGCTTCGGCAACCAGGACACCGACGGATCGCGGAGCACCCGTCATTTCTTCGAGCCCATGCGGCGTTGCGGCGCGGCAGCTCGGACCATGCTGGAGGCCGCGGCCGCCGCGAAGTGGGGCGTGCCGGTCTCCGAGGTGGAGGCGAAGAACCACGAGGTCGTGCACGCCAAGTCGGGCCGTCGGGCGGGGTACGGCTCGCTCGCCAAGGCGGCCGCGACCCAGACCGTCCCGGCCAGGGACACCGTGCGGCTCAAGGACCCGTCGAAGTTCCGTTACATCGGCAAGGGTAACCTGAAGCTGGTCGACGGCCCCGACATCACCACCGGCAAGGCGCAGTACGGCATCGATACCCGGCTGCCCGGCATGGTCTACGCGGTGGTGGCGCGGCCCCCGGTCTACGGCGGCAAGATGGTGAGCTACGACGCGGCCGAGACCCTCAAGGTCCCCGGCGTGCTCAAGGTGGTCGAGATCGAGCCGAGCGCGGCGCCGGCCCAGTTCAACCCGCTGGGCGGGGTCGCGGTGGTGGCGAAGAATACCTGGGCCGCCATCCAGGGCCGCCGAGCCCTCAAGGTGGTCTGGGACGACGGGGCGAACGGGAGCTACGACTCGACGGCCTTCAAGGCCCAGATGGAGGAGTCCGCGCGCAAGCCGGGCAAGGTGGTCCGCGACAACGGCAACGTCGACACCGCGCTGGCCGGCGCGGCCAAGCGGCTCGACGCCGAGTACTACATCCCCCATCTGGCGCATGCTCCGATGGAGCCGCCGGCCGCGACGGTGCGCATCGTCAACGGCAAGGCGGAGGCGTGGGCCTGCGTGCAGTCGCCCCAGGCCGCGCGTGATCTGGTGGCCAAGCGGCTCGGCATTTCGGCCGACGACGTCACCGTCAACGTGACCCTGCTGGGCGGAGGGTTCGGCCGGAAGTCCAAGCCCGACTACGTCGTCGAGGCCGCGGTGGTCTCGAAGGCGATGGACGGCAAGCCGGTCAAGGTGACGTGGACGCGCGAGGACGATCTGATGCACACCTACTTCCACACCGTGTCGGTCGAGCACCTCGAGGCGGGCCTCGACGCGCAGGGCAAGCCGGTGGCGTGGATGCACCGGAGCGTCGCCCCGACCATCTTCTCCACGTTCGTGGCGGGCGCCAAGAACGAGGCGGCGCTCGAGCTGGGCATGGGCGTCATCAACGTGCCGTTCGCGATTCCCAACGTCCGCATCGAGAACCCGGAGGCGGAGGCGCACACCCGCATCGGCTGGTTCCGCTCGGTGTCGAACATCCCGCACGCGTTCGCGGTGCAGTCCTTCGTCGCCGAGATGGCCGCGGCGGCGGGGCGCGATCAGAAGGACTATCTCCTGGAAGTCATCGGGCCGGCTCGCCGGGTCAGCCCGGAGACCCTGGGCGATACGTGGAACCACGGCGAGTCCCCGGAGCGGTACCCGGTGGACACCGGCCGGCTGCGGCGCGTGGTGGAGACCGTCGCGCGCGAGGCGGGCTGGGGGCGCAAGCTGCCCAAGGGGCGCGGGCTCGGCATCGCCGCGCATTACAGCTTCGTGAGCTACGTCGCCTCGGTGGTCGAGGTGGCGGTGGACGATCAGGGCGTGGTGAGCGTGCCACGCATCGACATCGCGGTGGACTGCGGCGCCACCGTCAACCCCGACCGGGTGCGGGCGCAGATGCAGGGCGCCGCGATCATGGGCCTGGCCGTCGCCACCCTGGGCGAGATGAGCTTCAAGGGCGGGCGGGCCGAGCAGCAGAACTTCGACACCTATCAGGTCACCCGCATGGCGGAGGCTCCGCGCGACATCCGGGTGCACGTCCTGCCCGGCGACTATGCCCAGCCGATGGGCGGGGTGGGTGAGCCCGGCGTGCCGCCGGTGCCGCCGGCCCTCTGCAACGCCATCTTCGCGGCGACCGGGAAGCGGATCCGGCGCCTGCCGATCCGCGATCAGCTGAAGGCCTGAGGTCGCTTCACCGGTGGAGGGCGGGGCCGGGGGGCGGTTTGCTCCTCGGCCCCCGTTACTTTCGTGGCCCTCCCGCGAGCATCCGCTCCAGTACGTTGCGCGTGATCCGCTGGGCCGCCGCGCTCACGCGGTCGCCGTGCCCCCGCGGGGCGTTGTAGCCGTCGAGCCCCCAGTTCCAGTACATCGAGCCGGTCGCGAACACGAGCGCGCCGCCGGCCGTCTCGTGGATGGTCATGTCGGCGTACCCGGTCTCGCCGGACGGTCGGGAGAAGGGAGAGTGCGCCAGCCGGCGCAGCCCCGCCGGGCTCCCCTCCGCCACCGCGTCCACCTCGTAGCCCAGGAGCCCGGGCAGCACGCTGCCCCGGCGGAGTCCGGTTCCCGCGAAGGCCCAGTGATCCGCGTCGTCGACGACGACGTCGCCGTCCACCGGATCGGCGAGGTACATGACGCCGATCAGGGCCGACTCCGGTCGTGCGGTGGGCGCGTCGCGCCAGCGGCCGCTGGCCCGGCGGGCCCGCTCCTCACTGGGATCGGCGGCAACCGGATCGGTGGCCACCGCATCCTTGTACGCCACCACCGTGCGGTCCGGAGCGCCGCTCGCGCCCGGCTCGAAGCGGATCTGCCAGAAGCACGCGTTGGCGCCCAGGAACGCCAGGTGGACTCCCTGGTCGCGGGCGGCATCGACGTGCTCGCGCATGGCCCACGACCAGTACTCGTCGTGGCCGACCGAGAGGAAGATGCGGTGCCGCGGCAGCAGGTCCGCTCGCGCGTGGGTGTCGACGTCCGTGAGGTAGGCCACGTCGTGGCCTTCGCGCTCGAGCCAGCGCAGCGTGTTGTACTCCCAGCGCCGCAGGAAGTCGCCCGCGCCGTCGAGCCGCACGCCGTACGGGCTCATCGCGTACGGGCGATCGAACGAGACCTTGCGCGCGGGACGGCCCCCGCTGTTGAAGGCGTAGAGCGACCGGCCGCCCCAGTTGTTGTACGCGGCGTAGGTGGTGACGCTCGACTGGAAGAGCAGCGCGGACCGGCGCTCGTCGTCGCGCACCACGAACACGATGTAGGCCTGCCGCCCCGACGGGCTCGCGGTGAGCCGCGCCAGGTAGACCCCGCTCGGCCAGGGTCCGGACGCGTCCGCGGTCGGCAGGTGGTACGGCTCGCGCCAGCGGCACTCCACCAGCCCGGTGGTCGGGTCGGGAGGGGGCACCGGCTGCCGGATGCCGGGACGGGCGATGGGCCCCGCCACGCGGCGCGCGCCCGCGCCGCCGTACCAGCCCATGCGGAAGACGTCGATCCGGTAGTCCGGATCGAGCGTGCTGACGAACAGGTCGATGGCTCGGCCCCGCTCGACGCTGGTGGCCGACGCGTAGCCCTCGATCTCCCCCGACTCGGCCGGTGCGGTGATCTCCCAGTCCGCCGCGCCTTCCTTCTCGTTCTCCAGCACGGTCGGGTTGTGCGCGAGCGAGCCGGGGCCCGGGGCGGAGAGGGGACGGCCGTCGCACGCGGCGAGCGAAAGCGCCGCGACGAGGCCGGCGACGAGAGCCCGCGGTAGGCCGCTCACACGATCACCGCCGCGTCCACCGCCCGATGATCTCACATGCTAGGATGGGCGCCGCCATGCCGGCACGCACGGGCAAGGAATTTCTCAAGGCGCTCAGGGACGAGCGGCAGATCTGGGTGGGCGACGAGCGGGTGTCCGACGTGGCCGCGCACCCCGCCTTCGCGGGCGCCGCACGCTTCGTGGCCTCGCTCTTCGACCTGCAGCACGAGGCGGCGCCGGCGTGCCTGATGCCCGATCCCGAGACCGGCGAGCCGATCAGCGTGAGCCACCTGATCCCGCGCTCGCGCGCAGACCTCGCGCGTCGTCACGCGTGCCTCGAGCGAATCGCGGAGTGGAGCGTCGGGATCATGGGGCGCACCCCCGACTATATGAACGTCACCTTCGCCGGGTTCGCCGGGCGCCACGACGAGTGGTCGGTCGAAGGCAACGAGGCGGGCGCGGCCAACCTGGTCGCCTACCAGAAGCTCCTGGCCCGGCGGGACTGGTCCCTGACCCACACCCTGATCCATCCCACGGTGGATCGCGCGTGGGGCGACGCCCCCGCGGCCGGCAACGACGTGGCGGTCCACAAGGTGGCCGACACCGCGCGGGGGATCGTGGTGCGGGGCGCGCGGATCCTCGCCACCCTGGCCCCGTTCGCGGACGAGCTGGCGGTCTACCCCGCCGCGCCGCTCCCGCCCGGGGCGGACGCCTACGCGCTGTCGTTCGCGATCCCGATGGCCACCCCCGGGCTCAAGTTCCTGTGCCGGGACAGCATGAGCGCGCCGGCCGGACCGGACCACCCGCTCTCGAGCCGCTTCGACGAGCAGGACGCCTTCGTGATCTTCGACGAGGTCGAGGTGCCGCGCGAGCGCCTCTTCATCGACTGCAACCTGCCGGTCTACAACACGGTGGTCGCCTCGAGCTGGCCGCCCAACTTCATGCAGCAGACCTCCATCCGGGCCCAGACCAAGCTCGAGTTCGCCTGGGGCGTCGCCACCCGGATGGTGGAAGCGACCAACGGCCTCACCCCGGCCGCGAAGGAGATGCTCGGCGAGATCTGGAGCTACGCCGAGCTGACCCGCGCCGCGGTGCAGGCCGCGGAGGACGGGGCCCACGACTGGGGTAACGGGATCTGGTTCCCGGCCGCCGAGCCGTTCCGGGCCCTGCGCGGGCTGCTGCCGCTGTGGTTTCCGCGGGTGAACGAGATCATCCGCCAGCTCGGCTCGCACAACCTGCTCGCCGCGCCGCCGGTGGCCCAGATGCGCGATCCGGAGCTGCGCCCGCTGATCGAGCGCTACCTGCGCGGGGCGGGCGACGTCGAGGCGCGGGATCGGGTCCGCATCTTCCGCCTCGCGTGGGACCTGGCCGGCAGCGCGCTCGGCAGCCGGGGCGAGCAGTACGAGCGGTTCTACATCGGATCGAGCGGGCGGTCGTTCCAGCGCGCCCACACCCTGGCTGCGCCTGCGCGGGCCCGGCGCCTGGTCGATCGCTTCGTGAAGGAGGAGCTGTGAGGCGCCTCACCGTCCTGATGCCGTTCCACACGCCGTTCTACACCCCCCTCGCGGCCGGCGTGGCGCTCGGCCACTTCCGGGACGCCGGGCTCGACGTCACCGCGGTGCCCGCGGCCACCTTCGGCAAGCCGACGATCGACGCGCTCCTCGGGGGCGACATCGAGATCAGCCTGGGCGGGCTCATGCGGAGCTTCGAGCTGGCCGACCGGACCGGGCAGATCGTGGTCCACTTCGCCGAGGTGTGCAGCCGCAACGGGTTCTTCCTGCTCGCGCGCGAGCCGCGCCCGGCCTTCCGCTGGAGCGACCTGGTCGGCAAGACCGTGCTGTCCTTCGCGGAGGCGCCGACCCCGTGGCAGTGCATGCTGACCGTGCTCCGGCGCCACGGCGTCGATCCGGCCCGGATCCGGATCGAGCGGCATCGGCCGGGGCCCGAGGCGGTGGCCGCCTTCCTGGCCGGGACCGGCGATTTCCTGGAGCAGCCCCAGCCGGTGATCGAGCGTCTCCTCACCGAGGGGCGCGGGCACCTGGTCGCGTCGATGGGCGAGGCGACCGGACCGGTGCCGTTCTCCTCCTACATGACGACGCCCGCCTTCCTCGCTCGCGAGCCCGACGTGATCGCCCGCTTCACCCGCGCGACCTACCGGACCCAGCGCTGGCTCGCCTCCCACGAGGCGGGCGACATCGCGGAGACAATCGCGGCGGCCTTCCCGGAGACGGAGAAGCCGCTGCTCGCGCGGGCCGTCGCCCGGTACCTGGGGCAGGGGACCTGGGCCCGAGACCCGCTGCTGCGCCGGGACGGGTACGACTATCTCGAGCGCATCCTGCTGGACGGAGCCTTCATCCGGCGCGGTCAGCGGTACGAGGATCTGGTCGAGACCGCGGTCGCGCGGCAGGCGATGGCGGAGGCGCCGTGAAGTTCGGCATCGGCTTCTTCCCCGACGGCGGCCCGGACCGCATCTCGGCCCGGCAGTACTTCGAGGAGGCGCTGGCCCTGGCCGAGCGGGCGGACGCCCTCGGCTACGACAGCGTGAAGATGGTCGAGCACCACTTCACGTCCTACGGTGGCTACAGCCCGGACCCGTCCGTGTTCCTGGCCGCGTGCGCCCAGCGGGCGCCGCGCATGCGCATGGTCACCGGCGCGGTCCTGCCCGCCTTCAACCATCCCCTGAAGCTGGCCGGGCAGCTCGCGATGCTCGACGCGCTCTGCGGGGGGCGGCTCGACGTGGGGGTGGCGCGGGCCTTCATGCCCTACGAGTTCGACGGCTTCGGGGTCTCCATGGAGGAGAGCCGGCCGCGTTTCGAGGAGGGAATCCTGGCCCTGCGGCGGCTGTGGACTGAGGAGCGCGTGACGTTCGAGGGGCGCTTCCACCGCTTCCGGGACGTGACGGTGCTGCCGCGCCCGACCCAGCGCCCGCATCCGCCGATCTGGGTGGCGGCGGTGGTGAGCCCGGAGTCGTTCGTGTGGGCGGGGGAGCAGGGTTACCACATGATGGTCGTGCCGTACCTGGGCGAGCATCACGAGCTGGCCGAGAAGCTCCAGCTCTACCGCCGCGCGTACCGGGAGCACGGGTACGAGGCGACCCGCGGCCCCGGCCTAGTCATGATGGTGCTCCATCTCTACGTGGCGCCGACCTCGCGCGAGGCGCGGGAGGAAGGCCGGGCCTACATGGAGCGGTACCTCCACAACTTCCGCGCGTCCGCGCGCGCGTGGACGGGACGGCAGTCGGGGCAGTACAAGGCCTACTCCGGGCTCGAGCAGATGCTGGAGGAGATCACCTACGAGCGGGTGCTCGACGAGACGCGCGCGATCATCGGCGATCCCGCGGACGCGGCGCGGCAGATCGCGTACGTGCGCGACACCTTCGGCGACGTGCACGCGAGCTTCCAGATCAACTTCGGGGTGATGGAGGAGGCGCGGGCGCGGCGAAGCATCGAGCTGTTCGCCCGCGAGGTGATGCCGCGCTTCCGGTAGCCGCCGGCTGCCGGTTGGGCCGGGTGGCTAGTGGGTGGGCGGGGTGCCCGGGCGGGCGGTGAGGTCGGCGAAGGGGCCCGCGATGCGCACGATCTCGTTGAGCTGGAAGGCGCCCGAGCGGATGACCGCGACCAGCAGGTCGCCGGCCAGGCCGGCCGCGCGCGTCTCGGCGGTGGCGGGCACGAAGGCCAGGCCCCGCGGCGCGTCGCCGTCGGTGAAGCGCGCGAGGCTGGTGCGCCCCCCGTCCGCGGTGAGCGCGAAGATCTCGCCGCCCTGCCGGTCGGCCACGAAGAGCAGCCCGGCCGGGCCGGCCGCGAGGGCCTGCGCCATCGGCCCCTCGAGGACGAGGCGCGGCTCGCCGCGGGGGCTCACCCGCCAGATCGCGCCGGGGCCCGCCTGCCACGGCGCCTCCGCGGCGCCGTCGCTGCCGACCCACAGGTGGTCCGATTCGTCCACCGCGAGCGCGCGGGGCCGCGCGACCCGCACATTGTCGAGCATGCGCCCGTCGCCGTCGAGGCGCAGCACCACGCCGCGGTCGCGGTCCGCGACATAGATCTCGCCGGCCGCGCTCGCCGCCGCCCCCTCCGGCTGAACCAGGAGCGGCGCCCGCGCTGGCTCGGGCGGGGTGCCCTCGGCGAGGAAGCTGGTGCGCCCTTCCGCGAGGCGGTAGAGCACCCCCACCCGGCGATCGCGGTCGAAGGTGGTGACGAACAGGTCGCGGCCCGCGCGCCCGGCGCTGACCTGGGCGTTGACCAGCGGGGGGCCGTGGAGGAAGCGGGCCTCGGTCGCAGGCGTGAGCCGCGCGCCGCCCGCCGGGATGCGGTAGAGCGAGGTGAGGTAGTCGAACTCGCCGCCGCTGTAGCGCCGGCCGGTGCGCGCGAGGTAGAGGGCGCCGGTCGGATCGACCGCGAGGGTCGACGTGGAGGGGATGCCGCGGCTGCGCGCGCCGGCATCGCCCCCGAAGCCCTCGCCGGTGACGTAGACGCGGGCGCTGAAGCCCGGCGGGAGCAGGATGTCGGCGTGCGCGGCGGCGGGAGCGAGGACGAGCGCGAGCCCAAGCCCGAGCCCGAGCCCAAGCCCGAGAATGACGAGCCGCCGCGCCCTCCGCCACGCGCCGCGATGATCGATCATGAGCCGAGATCATAGCCTCGGGGAGGAGGCGCGGCAACCGCGGGGACCGGCGGCTCAGGGTGGGTCGGCGACGAGCGCGGAGAGCGCCTCCACCGGGAAGCCGGCGTCGATCCAGGCCGCGAGGCCGCCGCTCAGCGGGTGGACCCAGCGCGCCCCACTCCGCTCGAGCAGGAGCGCCACCCGGGCGCTCGTGGCCTCGTTGGGTCAGGAGCAGTAGAGGACGACTTGGTGGTCGAGCGGGATCTCCGCGCGGCGGCGCTCGATCTCCTCGGCGGGGATCCACCGCGCGCCGGGGATCTTGTACGGGGCCGCGGTGACATCGAGGGCGGAGCGCGTGTCGATCACGATGAGCTCGGGATCGCCCGCGGCCATCCTCCGCTCGAGCTCGGCCGGCTCGATCCGGGCCACCCGCAGGCTGCGGAGGAAGCGCCGGCGCCGCACGAACTTGACCGCGATGTAGCCGACGAGCGCGACGGCGCCGGCGGCCAGGCCCCAGTGGCCGACGCGGGCCCCGAGGGCCAGGATCGGCGTCAGCGCGCTGCTCGAGACGTAGCCGAGGGCGATCCACGTGCCGGCCCAGAGGAGAGCACCCATGGTGTCGAGCACGAGGAACGGCGCGCGCGCGAGGCCGACGATGCCGGCCAGCGGCGGGGCAATGGTGCTGAGCCCCGGCAGGAACTTCGCGACGAGCAGGGCCCAGCGGCCGCGGCTCATGAACAGGTTCTCGGTCCGCCTCACGCACGAGTCCGGCTCGAGCGAGAGGCGACAGATCACGTTGACCACGCGCTTGCCGCGGGCGCGGCCGAGCTCGTACCACACGACGTCGGGTGGCAGGGAGGCGACCAGCGCGGTGGCGAGCCCGGCGAGCGCGCTCATGCGGCCTACCCCCGCGAGCGCGCCCACCCCCAGCAGCAGCGGGACCGCGGGGATCGGCAGGCCGATCTGCTCGGCGAGCACGAAGGCGAAGAGCATGAGGTAGCTGTCCATCGCCCCATGCTATATGGGGGCGGGAGGCTTGCGCCATGGCCAGTGTGATCGTGCGGGGTGGGATCGGCAGTCTGGAGCAGGAGGTGCTCCTGGGTCGGCACCGGCTCACCGCCGACGAGCCGGAGGGTCAGGGCGGCCACGACGCGGGGCCGTCGCCGTACGACTACTTGCTCGCCGCGCTCGGGACCTGCACCTCGATGACCCTCGCCCTCTACGCGCGGCGCAAGGGCTGGCCGGTCGAGGGCATCACGGTGACCCTCGCGCACTCGCGCATCCACGCGACGGACTGCGCCGAGTGCGAGACGAAGGATGGCCACATCGATCGGATCGACCGCGAGATCGCGCTGGGGGGGCCGCTCGACGACGAGCAGCGCGCGCGGCTGCTCGAGATCGCCGACCGCTGCCCGGTGCACCGCACCCTGACTTCCGAGATCAGCATCCGCACCCGCCTGGCCCCGGGGCCGCCGCCGGCCTCTTGACAAGGCCTCCGGGCCGGGTGTACTCATCGGCCCATCCAACGACGCTAGAGGCTGTGTTCTCTCTTCAGCGCGGTGTGCTCGCAACGATGCGGTGCCCAATTCACTTGCAACCCGGGCTCGCTCAAGCGGGCG
>DATGBR010000077.1:0-28417 GCA_035312605.1 Candidatus Methylomirabilota bacterium | reverse complement strand
CACGTGGCTGGTGCGCGAGGTGGACGCCGCGCTGAGGCCGCCCGTCTTGGCCTTGGCGATCGCCATCTCCATCGCGCGCCGGCCCACCACCTGCCCGAAGCCGCCGCCGCCGTCGAGCCGCACCAGCGCGGGGGTCTCCGCGGTCACCGTGACCGGGGACCGGGGATCCACCTCCTTGCGCTTCACCGACTCCCAGTACTGCGGGATGCGGATGACGCCGTGGGAGTCGTGGCCGCGCAGGTTCGCGCGCACGAGCAGCGCGGCGATCCACGCCGCGTCGCCGTCGGGGGCGCCCATCGCGGTGAAGATGCGGGTGGCCTTCGCTTCGAGCCGGGCGGGGTCGATGGTCGGCATGTCGGCTACAATAACCCAGCGATGGCGACCACGAAAGCCGAGCGGGAGTTCTTCGATCCGGCACCGCTGCCGTGGCGCCCCGCGCCGGGCTTTCCGCCCGGCGTGTGGGAGCAGGTCATCAGCGGCGGCGAGGACGAGGGCGTGACCACGCGCCTGCTCCGCTTCGAGCCGGGCTCGGGCAACGACCGCGTGGTCACCCACGACTTCTGGGAGGAGATCTACATCGTCTCCGGCATGCTCGAGTGCGGCGGGCGCCCCTATCCGGCGGGCTCGGTGGCGGTGCGACCGCCCGGCATGCCGCACGGGCCCTTCCGGTCCGCGACCGGCTGCGTGAGCTTCGAGGTCCGCTACCGGGCCGGCTGATGGCGGCCGCCCTCCCCGCCTGGCGCGCGCCCGACCTGCCCATCCGGGTCGGGATCTCCTCCTGCCTCCTGGGCGAGGAGGTCCGCTACGACGGCGGCCACCAGAAGGATCCGTACATCACCGGCGTGCTCGCGCGGCATTTCACGTGGGTGCCGGTCTGCCCGGAGATGGAGGTGGGCATGGGCGTGCCCCGGGAGCCGATCCGGCTCGTGGGCGATCCCGAGGGGCCGCGCCTGCGGGGCGTCACCAGCGGCACCGACCACACGCTTCGTATGAACGAGTTCGCCCGGCGGCGCGTGCAGGAGCTCGAGCGCCGCGCGCTCTCGGGCTACGTGCTCAAGCGCGCCTCGCCCTCCTGTGGCATGGAGCGGGTAAGACTCCACCGCGACGAAGGGGGGCCGCCCGCGCGCACCGGGGTCGGGCTCTTCGCGCGCGCGCTCATGGACGCGCTGCCGCTCTTGCCGGTGGAGGAGGAAGGCCGCCTCAACGACGCGCGCCTGCGCGACAATTTCATCACCCGCGTCTTCGCCTACCGGCGCCTCACCGCACTGCGGGACATGCCGCCGCGACCGGGGGACGTCGTCGCGTTCCACACCGCGCACAAGTACCTCCTGCTCGCCCACAGCCCGGCCGCCTACGCGCGGCTCGGCCGCCTGGTGGCCAAGATCAAGAGCGAGCCACTCGCCTCATGGCTCGACCGCTACGCGGACGCGTTCATGCGCGCGCTCCAGGTGGCGGCCACGCCGCGGAAGCACGTCGACGTCCTCCAGCACATCCTGGGGTTCTTCAAGAGCCGCCTGGTCGCGGCCGAGAAGCGCGAGCTGCAGGGGGTCATCGACGACTACGCGGGCGGGCTCGTGCCCCTGATCGTGCCGATCACCCTGATCAACCACTACGTCGCGCGCTTCGACACCGCCTACGTGCGGGACCAGATCTACCTCCATCCCCATCCCAAGGAGCTGATGCTCCGAAACCACGTCTGAGCTATCCTGGAAACGTGCCTCTTGCTCGCCCGCGCGGGGAGCGGGGACGCGTCGAGCGCCGGGCCTCCGGTGGCGAGCGAATCCCGTGGGTCCACGTCGGCGCCTTCGTCGCCGGCACCGTGCTGGTCGTCCTCTTCACCGCCCACCAGATCGGCACCGAGCGCGAGACCACGCTGCTGCACTGGAAGACGCGCATCGCCACCATCGCGGCCGACCGGGCCCGGCTCGTCTCGGGATGGCTCGCGGCCCGGCGCGCCGACGCGGAGGTGCTCGCCGCGTTCCCCGCGGTGCGCGCGCTCCTCGCCGGCCAGGGCAAGGACGAGGAGTCGCTCGCCCGGCACCTGACCCGCGTCGCCTCCGCGTACGGCTACGCGGGCATCGTGGTCTCCGACGCCCAGGGCCGGCCGGTGGCCCGCTCGGCCGCCGATGCGGTCGCGGCCGCGCTCGAGCCGGCGCGGGCGGTGGCCGAGGTCGCGGCGAGCCGGAAGCCGCGTTTCGAGCTGGCCGGTACCGGCGCCGGGCGGCTGCTCGCGATCACGGTGCCGGTCTTCATCGACGGCGCGCCCGCCGGCCCCGAGGGTGACCCGCGGCCGCTCCTCGGCGTGGTCACCCTGGGCATGAAGCCGGACGCCTCGCTCTATCCGCTGCTGGCCGACGACGCCGAGCCCACCCGCACCGGGGAGACCCTGCTCGTCGACCTGGACAGCTCGCCGCCGGTCTACCTCTCGCCGCCGCGCCAACCCGCCCCGGCCGACTCGGCGGTGGTGCAGCGCTCGCTCGCCACGCTGCGCGATCTCGCCCAGGCCGCCGCGCAGGGCCACGCGCCGGTCGCGGAGACGATCGACTACCGCGACGTGCCGGTGGTGGTCGCGGTGCGACGGGTGAGCCCCACCGGCTGGACCCTCGCGCTCAAGGTGGACCGCAGCGAGGTGCTCGCCGAGTTCGAGCGCTCGGGCCGGCTCGCGGGCGCGGCGGCCGCCTTCCTGCTCCTGGCCCTCGCCGGCTTCCTCGTCGCGCTGCACCGCGAGCGCGAGCGCGGGCGCCTGCTCCAGGAGCAGATGCGGCGGGAGCGGGCCCTGTCCAATCTGCAGGGCTACGCCGACACGATCGTGGCGAGCGTGCCCGCGGGCCTGCTCCTGCTCTCGGCCGACCTGCACGTGCTCTCCGCCAACCGCGCTTTCCTGGAGGCGTTCCGCCTCGGCGAGGATGACGTGGTCGGTCGCGACCTGAAGCAGCTCGTGCGCGCGGACCGGCTCGTGCGCGGCGCGGGCCGGGTGCTCGAGACCGGCGCGGCCCAGCCGGGCGTCCTCTACGATCTCTACGTGTACGCGCGGCGCGAGACGAAACCGGCGCGGGTGGCCATGACCCCGATCCGCATGGGCGACGACGTCCCGCCGGAGCTGCTGCTGGTCATCGAGGACCTCACCGCGGAGGAGCGCCTGCAGGCGGCCCGCCAGGAGTCGGAGGAGCGCTACCGCGACCTGATCCAGGGCCTCGACGCCATCGTATGGGAGGCGGACGCGCGCACCCTGACCTTCTCCTTCGTGAGCGGGCGCGCGGAGACGGTGCTGGGCTACCCGGTGGATCGCTGGCTGCGGGAGCCCGACTTCTGGGCCCGCCGCATCCATCCGGAGGATCGCGACGGCGTGATGCGCGTGTACCGCGAGGCCCTCGCGGGCAGCCGCGACCACGAGTTCGAGTACCGCGCGGTGGCCGCGGACGGGCGCGAGGTCTGGCTGCGCGACATCGTGCACGTGGTGCGCGACGTGGACGGGCAGCCGGTGACCCTCCGCGGCCTCACCGTCGACCTCACCGAGCTCCGGCGGTCGGAGCGCGCGCTGCATCAGAGCGAGGAGCAGCTGCGTCAGGCCCAGAAGATGGACGCAGTGGGCAAGCTGGCCGGCGGCATCGCGCACGACTTCAACAACCTGCTCATGGTCATCCGCGGCGACAGCGACCTGATGCTGCGCCGCCTCCCCCCCGGCCACCCGCTCCGCCCGAACGCGGAGGGCGTGCGCGAGGCGGCGGACCAGGCCGCCACCCTCACCCGCCAGCTCCTCGCCTTCAGCCGCAAACAGGTGGTGGCCCCGCGCCTCGTCGACCTCAACGGGATCGTGGCCAGCATCCACGCGATGCTGGAGCGGCTGCTCGGCGAGACCATCAACCTGGTGACGGTGACCGCGCCCGACCTGGGCGGGGTCAAGGCCGACCCCGGCCAGATGGAGCAGATGATCCTGAACCTCTGCGTGAACGCGCGCGACGCGATGCCGGACGGCGGCCGCCTCACCATCCGCACCGCCAACGTGGACCTCGACGAGGACCCGGCCAAGGAGTGGAGCGACGCCCGGCCCGGGCCCTACGTCATGCTCGAGGTGAGCGACACCGGCGGCGGCATGGATCCCGAGACGCGCGCGCACCTCTTCGAGCCCTTCTTCACCACCAAGGAGCAGGGCAAGGGCACCGGGCTCGGGCTCTCCACCGTCTACGGCACCGTGCAGCAGAGCGGCGGACACATCGCGGTCGAGAGCGAGCCGGGACAGGGCTCGACCTTCCGGGTGTACCTGCCGCGCGTGGCCGCGCCGGTGATCGCGCCGGAGCCGCGGCGCACCGGCGGGGCTCCCGCGGCCCGGCCCGCCGCCACCGCCGAAGGCCTGGTCACCGGGCGCGGCGAGACCATCCTGCTCGTGGAGGACGCCGCGCGGGTACGGGCGGTGGTGCGCGAGATCCTCGAGATGAGCGGTTACGCCGTCCTCGAGGCGCACCACGGCGCCGAGGCCCTCGAGCTGTCCAACCGGCACGGGGGACCGATCCACCTGCTGGTGACCGACGTGGTGATGCCGCAGATGAGCGGCCGCGAGCTGGCCCAGCGGCTGGCGACCTTGCGCCCGGACTTGAAAGTGCTGTATATGTCCGGCTACACGGATGACGCCATCGTCAGGCACGGCGTGCTGGCTTCGGGCATCGCGTTTCTCTCCAAGCCGTTCACCCCGGACGCGCTCGCGCTCAAGGTGCGCGAGTTGCTGGACGGGGTGGGCGCCGGCGCGTCCGTCGCGCCGGGCGGCTCTCGCTCCCGCTAGCGCCGGCTCCGCCCGGCGCACTCCCACCGCCTCCCGATGACGGAGCGCCCGATCCGCGTGCTCGTCGCCAAGGTCGGCCTCGACGGCCACGACCGCGGCGCCAAGATCGTGGCGCGCTGCCTGCGCGACGCGGGGATGGAGGTCGTGTACACCGGCCTCCACCGCACCCCCGAGGAGGTCGTGGCCGCCGCGGTCCAGGAGGACGTGGACGTGCTCGGCATCAGCATTCTCTCCGGGGCCCACCTCACGCTCTTCCCGCGCGTGCTGGCCCTCATGCGCGAGGCGGGCGCGCTCGACATCTGCCTGGTCGCGGGCGGGGTGATCCCGGACGAGGACGTGCCGCGGCTGCGCGAGATGGGCGTCGCCGAGGTGCTCCTGCAGGACACGCCGCCCGAGACCATCGTGACGCGCATCCGCGACCTGGTGGCGGCGCGACCCGCCGGCTGATCGGATGCCCCCGATCGACCTGGCCGCGCTCCGCGGCCGTCGCGGCGTCGACCTGACGGTCTGGCCGCCGCGGTACGATCCCGCCTACCGACCCGCGGCGGACGCGCCCCACTGGCTGCCCGAGGTCGAGTGCGCGGACCCCGTCGCGCGAGACACGCTCGTCTTCGCCAAGCTCGTCCGCCAGGTCCGCTACGCGTGGGAGCGGAGCGCCTTCTACCGGCGCAAGTGGCAGGAGGCGGGCGTCTCGCCGGACTCGCTCCGCAGCCTGGACGACCTCGCGCGCTTCCCGGTGATCCACAAGGCCGAGCTGCGCGCCGCGCAGACGGCCGCGCCGCCCTTCGGCGACTACCTCTGCATCGAGCCCGCGGAAGTCGCGCGCATCCACGGCACCAGCGGGACGACCGGCCGGCCCACCGTCTTCGGCGTCGGGGCGGACGACTGGACGCGCATCGGGGAAGCCCACGCCCGCATCCTGTGGGGCGCGGGCATCCGCCCGGACGATCGCATCCTGATCTGCTCGTTCTTCAGCCTCTACCTGGGCTCGTGGGGCGCGCTCGCGGGCGGCGAGCGGCTGGGGGCCACCGTCTTCCCCTTCGGGGCGGGCGCGCAGGGGCAGACGCTGCAGGCGGTGCAGTGGGCGCGCGACCTCCGCCCGAGCGCCTTCTACGGCACGCCGTCCTACGCGCTCCACTTCGCGGAGACCGCGCGGCGGGAGGGCATCGATCCGGCGAGCCTCGGGTTCCGCGTTCTCTTCTTCTCCGGCGAGCCCGGCGCCGGCATCCCGGCCACCCGCGCGCTCATCGAGCAGACCTTCGGCGGCGCCTGCGTGGACATGGGGAGCATGGCCGAGATGTCGCCGTGGATGACCAACGGGGAGTGCGGCCACCGCACCGGCATGCACCTCTGGCAGGACCTCGTCTACACCCAGATCTGCGATCCGGAGTCTTTCCGGCCCCTGCCCTACGGGGCCGAGGGCACGCCCGTGTACACTCACCTCGAGCGGACCTCGCAGCCCATGATCCGGCTGGTCTCGGGCGACCGCGCGCGGTGGGTGGACGACCCGTGTCCCTGCGGCCGCACCTACCCGCGCCTGCCCGACGGGCTCTACGGCCGCTTCGACGACATGATCATCGTGCGCGGCGAGAACATCTACCCGAGCGCCATCGAGGATACCCTGCGCGCGATCGAGGGCTTCGGCGGCGAGTTCCGGGTGATCGTCTCGCGGCGCGAGGCCATGGACGAGCTGCTGGTGCGCGTGGAGTACACCGCGGGGCACGACGCGCGCCTCGACGCCCTGCGCGCCCTGATGCGCGAGCGCCTGCGGGCGCGCCTGGGCGTGCACCCGGTGGTGGATCTCGTCCCGGCCGGCACGCTGCCGCGCACCGAGTTCAAGGCCCGGCGCGTGATCGACGACCGCGACCTCTACCGCCAGACTCTGAAGCGATGACCACGCGCCCGACGCGACCCCCTCGCTACCACGAGCCCCCGACACCACCAGCGAGGCAGTTCGGATGAGCGCTTGCGCGAAGGAGCCGAACCGCCAAACCGACATCCTCCACGTTCAAGCGAGATGAAAGAAAGGCCCAGCCATGTTTGATCCAGAAGCGCTCGAGCGCCTCGCCGCCGAGAAGGCGGCGTGGGAGGCCAAGGAGCTGGCCGACTTCCTCGCCCGCCAGCCCGAGGCGCGCCAGGCCTACCGGACCGGCTCGGGGCTGCCGGTGCAGCGGATCTACACCCCGGAGGACATCGCGGGCGCGCCCGCCGACAACATCGGGCTGCCCGGCCGCTACCCGTACACGCGCGGGCCCTACCCCACCATGTACCGCGGCCGCAACTGGACGATGCGGCAGATCGCGGGCTTCGGCACCGGGGAGGACACGAACCGCCGCTTCCGCTACCTGATCGAGCAGGGACAGACCGGTCTCAGCGTCGACTTCGACATGCCGACGTTGATGGGCTACGACTCCGACGACCCGCGCTCGCTCGGCGAGGTCGGGCGCGAGGGGGTGGCCATCGACACCCTCGACGACATGGAGGCCCTCTTCGCCGACGTCGACCTCGAGCGCATCTCGGTGTCGATGACCATCAATCCCACCGCGTGGATCCTGCTCGCGATGTACGTGGCGCTGGCCGAGTCGCGTGGCTTCGACCCGAGCCGCCTCTCCGGGACGGTGCAGGCCGACATCCTCAAGGAGTACGTGGCCCAGAAGGAGTGGATCTTCCCGATCCGGCCGTCGATGCGCATCATGCGCGACATGATCGTGTGGAGCGCGCGCCACCTCGCGCGCTACAACCCGATCAACATCAGCGGCTATCACATCTCGGAGGCGGGGGCCACGTCGGTGCAGGAGCTGGCCTTCACGATGGCCAACGCGATCGCCTACGTGGAGGAGGTGACGCGCGCGGGCGTCCCGGTCGACGAGTTCGCCCCGCGCCTGGCCTTCTACTTCGTGGCCCAGGCCGACTTCTTCGAGGAGGTGGCCAAGTTCCGCGCGGCCCGCCGCATCTACGCTCGACTCATGAAGGAGCGCTTCGGGGCCACGAAGGCCGAGTCGATGCGCCTGCGCTTCCACTGCCAGACCGCGGCGGCCACGCTGACCAAGGCGCAGCCGCTCAACAACGTCATCCGCACCACGCTCCAGGCCCTCTCCGCGGTGCTGGGCGGGGCCCAGTCGCTCCACACCAACGGCATGGACGAGGCCTACGCGATCCCCTCGGAAGAGGCGATGAAGATCGCCCTCCGCACCCAGCAGGTCATCGCGCTCGAGACCAGCGTGACCAACGTGGTGGATCCGCTCGGCGGCTCCTACTACGTGGAGGCGCTCACCAACCGGGTGGAGGCCGAGGTGCTGGCGATCCTGGCCAAGGTGGACGCCCTCGGCGGCACCATCAAGGCGATCGAGGAGGGCTTCTTCCAGCGTGAGATCGCCGACTCCGCCTACGACTTCGCCCGGCGCAAGGCGGCGGGCGAGCAGCCAGTAATCGGCGTCAATACCTTGGTAGAACCGTCGGCCCCGCCCCCGATCCCGATCCACAAGGTGGACCCCGTCGTCGAGGCGCGCCAGATCCAGCGCCTCGCCGAGGTGAGGCGCCGGCGCGATCCGGCCCTCGTCGCGCGCCTGCTCGATCGGCTGGAGCGGGAGGCCCGCGAGCCGTCCACCAATCTCATGCCGGTCACCGTCGAGCTCGTGAAGGCGCGGGCGTCGCTGGGCGAGATCGTCGCGCGGCTGCGCGGGGTGTTCGGCGCCTACATCGAACGGCCGGTGTTCTGATGCCGCCCGAGCCCTTCCGCATCCAGGTGCCCGACCCGGTGCTGGCCGACCTGCGCGAGCGCCTCGCGCGTGTGCGCTGGCCCGACCAGGCGCCGGGCGCCGAGTGGGCCTTCGGCACGAGCCTCACCTACATGAAGGACCTGGTCGCCCACTGGAAGGACCGCTACGACTGGCGCGCGCACGAGGCGCGGCTGAACGCGTTCCGCCAGTTCAAGGCGAAGGTGGCCGGTATCGATCTCCACTTCATCCACGAGGAGGGCCGCGGGCCCCGCCCGCTGCCGCTGCTGCTCTCCCACGGCTGGCCCGGCTCGGTGTGGGAGTTCCACAAGATCCTCCCGATGCTGACCGACCCCGCGCGCTTCGGCGGCGACCCGGCCGACTCGTTCACCGTGATCGCGCCGTCGCTGCCCGGCTACGGCTTCTCCTTCGCGCCCGGGCAGCCGCGCTTCGGGGTGGCCGAGATCGCCGACGCCTTCGCCGCGCTCATGACCGACGTGCTGGGCTACCGGCGCTTCGCCGCGCAGGGCGGGGACTGGGGCGGCTTCATCACCTCGCGGCTCGGCGCGACGCACCCGGAGCGGCTGGTGGGCATCCACGTCAACCTGCTCTCGCTCCGCCGCGACATCAAACCGCCCGCCCAGCCCAATCCGGAGGAGACGCAGTACCTCGAGGATCTCGGGCAGTGGCAGCGCGAGGAGACCGGCTACCAGTGGATCCAGGGCACCAAGCCCCAGACGCTGGCCTTCGGTCTGAGCGACTCCCCGGCCGGGCTCGCGGCGTGGATCGTGGAGAAGTTCCGGACGTGGAGCGACTGTGGCGGCGACGTGGAGCGGCGATTCACCAAGGACGAGCTGCTGACCAACGTGATGATCTACTGGGTGACCGGCGCCATCAACGCTTCCTTCTGGCCCTACTACGCCCGCTTCCACACTCCGTGGCCGATCGCGGACGGCCAGCGCATCGAAGTGCCGACCGCCTACGCCGCCTTCCCCCGGGAGATCGTGCGCCCACCGCGCGCCTGGGCCGAGCGGATGTACAACATCCGCCGCTGGACGGTGATGCCCGCGGGCGGGCACTTCGCGGCGATGGAGGAGCCGGCCGCGCTCGCCGATGACCTCCGGGCCTTCTTCCGGGAGTACCGCTGAGCCCGACGCGCCCCGCGCGACGGATCTCCACCGCCGGGCTGGTCTTCCTGGCGGTCGCCGCCGCGCTCGCGGCGTGGGCGGTGCTCATCGAGCCCGGATGGGTCGTGACCCGCGAGACTCGGCTGCCGATTGCGCGCTGGCCGGCCGCGCGGGGCCCGCTCCGCATCGTGGCGCTCTCCGACCTGCACACCGGCTCGCCGCACATCACGGTGGAGAAGGTCGAGCAGGTGGTGGCGCGCGTGAACGCGGCGCACCCCGACCTGATCGTGCTGCTGGGTGACTACGTGATCCACCGGGTGATCGGCGGGCGCTTCGTCGAGCCCGAGCGGACCGCCGCCGCGCTGCGCGGCCTCGCGGCTCCCCTCGGCGTCTTCGCGGTCCTGGGCAATCACGACTGGTGGTACGACGGCGGCCGCGTGGGCCGCGCGCTCGAGGGCGCGGGCATCCGGCTCCTGGAGGACACCGCGACGCGGGTCGACGCCCGCGGCGGCCCGCTCTGGATCGCGGGGGTGAGCGACCTCTACACGCGCCCCGCCGACGTCGGCCGCGCGCTCGCCTCGGTGCCCGAGGGCGCGCCGGTGATCCTGCTCACCCACAATCCGGACGTCTTCGTGCACGTCCCGGCCCGGGTGCTGCTCACCCTGGCCGGCCACACCCACGGCGGCCAGGTGAACCTGCCGGGGCTCGGCCGGCTCGTCGTGCCGTCGCAGTTCGGCGAGCGCTTCGCGATCGGCCACGTGCACGAGGACGGCCGCGATCTCTTCGTGACGCCGGGCATCGGCACCAGCATCCTGCCGGTGCGCTTCGGGGCGCCGCCCGAGATCTCGGTGCTCACGGTGGGCCGGTGAAGCGCCTGCTCGCGAGCTACGTGCCCGCGGTGGGCGTGGCCCTCGTGCTGGCCGCGGCCTGCCTCTGGGGCCTGCTCGCGGGCTCGCGGGCCCGCATGGGCGACCTCCTGTTCGCGGCGCGCCGCCCGGCACAGGTGTCGCGCTCCACCGTCATCGTTGGCATCGACCAGAAGAGCTACCAGGCGCTGCTGCCCCGTCACGGCCCCCTCTCCGCGTGGCCGCGCACGCTCTACGCGCGGGCTCTCGACGCGCTGGGCGCCGCGGGTCCGCGGGTGATCGCCTTCGCGATCTTCTTCGACGCCCAACGGCCGGAGGACGGCGACCTCGCCGAGGCGATGCGCCGGGCCGACAACGTGATCGTGCCGGTGGTGGCCCAGGGCCCGCGGGCCTTCGATCCGCGACCGGGCGTGGCCCAGGACTTCGAGACCTTCGTGCGGCCCGCCGAGACGGTGCGCCGCGGGGCGCGGGACGAGGGCCTCGCCAACATCACCACCAGCCAGGACAGCGTGGTGCGCAGCCTGCCCCTCTGCTGCGCGCGGGCGCGGAGCAGGTCCCGAGCCTGCCGCTGACCATCGTGGCCCACTTCACCCGACGTCCCGCGGTGCTCGACGCCGACCCGACACGCGGCTTCGTGTACGCGGCCGGCCGCGCGATCCCAGTGGCCGAGCACGACACCATGCTGATCGACTTCCTCGGGCCGCCGTCGGAGTCACCCCGGGGCGGCTCGTTCCGCATCATCTCGTTCGTGGACGTGCTCGAGGGGCGCTTCGATCCGGCCGAGATCCGCGATCGCATCGTGCTGCTCGGCCCCACCATCCGCGGGGTGGACGAGCACGCTACGCCGACCACCGGCGACACCCGGATGTGGGGGGTGGAGATCCTGGGCAACGCGGTGGAGACCGTCCTCTACCAGCACTTCCTGGTCCCGGCCTCTCCCTCGCTGACCGTGGCCCTGATCGGGCTCATGGCCGCGGTCGCCGCGTTCGTGGTGGCGGCCTGGCGTCCACTGACCGCCGGCCTCGCGGTGGCGGCCGGGCTCGCGCTCTACGGCACCGCGGCGGCGGTGCTCTTCGAGCGGGGGCTCGTGCTCGACCTGGTGTATCCGCCCGCCGCGCTCCTGGTGAGCTTCGCGGCCGCGCTGTCCTCGCGCCTGGTCGTCGAGCAGGCGGAGCAGCGGATGGTGCGCGAGGCGATGGGACGCTACCTCTCGCCGGTGGTGAGCCAGTGGGTGCTGGCCGATCCCGACCGCCTGCGCCTCGGCGGCGAGACCCGCGAGATGACGGTGCTGTTCAGCGACCTGCGCAGCTTCACGACGCTCGCCCACGCGCTGCCTCCCGCCACGCTCGTGACCCTGCTCAACCGGTACCGCGCGGAGATGGCCGACGTGGTCTTCCGCCACGATGGGGTGCTCGCCCAGTACGCGGGCGACGCGATCGAGGCGTTCTGGAACGCTCCGATGGACCAGGCCGACCACGCGCGCCGCGCGTGCGAGACCGCGCTCGACATGGTCGCGGCCCTCGCGGTACTGCGGCCCGTCTTCGAGGCGCGCGGCTGGGCCCACCTCGATCTCGGGGTGGGCATCAACACCGGGCAGATGGTGGTCGGCAACATGGGCTCGAAGGACCGCCTGATCTACACCGCGGTGGGCGACCCGGTCAACGTGGCCGCGCGGCTCGAGGGGCTCTCGAAGGAATACGGGGTGCGGGTGGTGGTCGGCGAGGCCACGGTGGCGGCGGCTCCCGACGCCTTCGCGTATCGCCTCCTCGACCTGGTGGCGGTGAAGGGCCGCGGCGAGCCGCTCCGGTGCTACGAGGTGATGGCCCGGACCGACGCCCTCGCGCCGGCCGCCCGAGAGATGCTCGCGCGCTACCACGAGGCCCTCGCGCTCTATCGCGCGCGGCGGTGGGAGGAGGCGCTGCGGCTGCTCGACGCGCTCGCCCGCGAGGCGCCCGCCGACGGGCCGATCGCGCTCTACCAGCGGCGCGCGCGGGCGCTCCTGGCCGACCCGCCCCCCGAGGACTGGGACGGCGTCTTCGTGGCGGAATCGAAGTAGCGGGCTACCGGCGCGGCGCGGCCAGCTCGAGCGTGGAGAGCGGCACCGGCGCGGGCCGGCCCATCTCGGGCCGCAGCTCGCTCATGCCCGCGCTGCCCGCCCGCGCGGTGCGAGGGTCGGGCGCGCCCGCCGCGGGCGGATCGATGAGCTGGACGACCTCGGACCGCAGGCTCTGTCCGTGATGCGCGGTGCCCGCGCGCTCGTGCCGGTAGGTCACCACTCCCTGGTAGCGCCCCACCACCGCCACCGTGAACGGCCCGTCGCCCACCCCGGTCAGCGTGACGACGAACGGTCCGGAGAGGCCGGCCGGCACCTCCACCGTGCGCGCGCCGCCCGGCACCGCCTTGGTGAGCGAGCCGAACACCTGGTTGACGTCGATGCCGGGCGGGACAAAGCCGGCGAGCCGGGGGCCACCCGGCATCGTCACGAGCGGCAGCACCGGCCCCGACGTGGTGATCTCGAGCGTGCTGCGATTCACCGCGAAGCTCTCGGTGAGGACGGGACGGCCGGGGGCGAGCGTGGCCTTCTGGCCCGGCCCGAGGCGCGCGGCCGGACCCGCCGCCCCGGCGACCTCGAGGGTTCCCGCCCGCGTCCAGCAGACGAACGGCCCGCCGCCCGGCTGCTGCTGAGCGCCGATCAGCCCATCGTGCGCGGTGGCGCTATAGGCGTTGGACTCGATCGTGACGGTGGCGCGCCCGCCGAGCCAGCCGGCCACCCGTGCCCAGACGGTGCCGACCGTGACGAGCACGCCGACCCGCGAGGCCTGGCGCCCCTCCATCTGCGCCTGGCGGACCGTCACATCGGAAGCGGGCTCCACCGTGACCGTGGTCCCGTCGAGGAAGGTGATGAGGGCGCGGCCGTCGGTGCCGGTGACCACGCGATCGCCGACCGCCAGATCGCTGCCGCTCGCCACCGCCGCCGGCCGGTCGGACCCGGCGCCGACCCGCTCCACCGGGACGCTGAGTACGGTGAGGGTGGCCGCCGTGGAGACGCCGCCCGGGCGCTCCTGCCCCGTCGCTCCGGTCGAAACGGACAGGAGCGCGGCGATCATCAGCAGAGCCAGTCGCCGGGTGCGCGCCATCCGCCTCATCATACCCTGCGGGACCGGAGGGGCCGGGGTCCGGCGCGGTCGGATCACCCCCGTCCGGCGCGTCGGCCTCCGCGGGAGGGCGCGGTGGTCCGCCGCCCCCGATACGTGGGCCGGGTCGGCCGCAGGCGCCGCCTCAGAATCTCGCGCCGGGTTGCCACCGGCCGGCGACGATCCAGCAGTCGCTCCCGCTCCTGCCACTTCCGCTCGACGGCTCGCTGCTCGTCCCGCCTCCACAGGCGTCCGAGCAACCCGGCGAGCAGGACGCTCGCGAAGAGGGCCAGGACGAGCAGGACGTAGGGTCTCACGGGAGCCGAAGCGTACCAGAGCGTGGGTGACCTGCCAAGCCGAGCGTGCGCCGAGGGCCGCGTGTACCATGTCGCCCCATGAAGCTCGGATTCTCGCTGCCCACCGCCGGGGCGTGGGCCACCCCGGAGAATCAGATCCGCGTCGCGCGCCAGGCCGAGACGCTCGGCTACCACTCGTTGTGGGTGTTCCAGCGTTTGCTCTACGCGCTCGATCCGAAGAACGAGTACCCGCCGGTGCCGGGCAAGACGTGGCCCAAACCGTTCGAGCGCGTGCTCGACCCCATCGTCACGCTCGCCTACGTGGCCGCGGCCACCTCGCGCATCCGACTCGGCACCAGCGTGCTGATCATGCCGTTCTACACGCCGGTGGTCCTCGCCAAGCAGCTCGCGACCCTCGACGTGCTCTCGGGGGGTCGGCTCGACGTCGGGCTGGGCCTCGGCTGGTCGGAGGACGAGTACGAGGCGGTTGGGGTTCCGTACAAGGCGCGCGGGCGTCGCGGCGACGAGTTCCTCCGCTGCCTCGACATGATCTGGACCCAGGACGTGATCGAGTTCCACGGCGAGTTCTATCACGTGCCGCGCTGCCGGGTGGAGCCCAAGCCGGTGCAGAAGCCGCGCCCGCCGATCACCATCGGCGGCTACGGCAGCACGGTGGTGAAGCGCGCGGTCGAGCTCGCCGACGGGTTCAACGGTGGCAACGTGCCGATGGCCAGCGTGGCCCCGCTGGTGCGCGAGGTCCGGGAGGCGGCGGCCGCGCGCGGCAAGGACCCGGACCGGCTTCACATCGTCTGCCGCGGCTCCTACCGGGTGCACGACGTTCCGCAGGGTCCCGACCGCCGGCCGCTCTGGGGCACGCTCGACGAGATCCGCGAGGACATCGACCGCTACGCGGCCGCCGGCCTCACCGAGCTGTTCCTCGAGGGCAACTTCGTGCCGGGTGGGCCGTCGCTCGAGCAGACCCTCGACGTGATGACCCGCCTCGCCCCCGCCGGCTAGTCTGGATTTCGACGTATTTCTCCTGGGTTACCTCTCGGATCGGTCCCTTCTTCCCGCGATCGTCAGTCCGTGCCCCTTCTCGAAGACCGGCGCGCCAGTCGGGACCGAGGCTTATCTCGTTGGTGACCGGTAGTGTCAGCTTTCTGTCAGGATCTGCGAAGGACGTTGCAATCGCCGCAACGGCTTTCTCAGCAAAGCGCAGTTATTTCATCTGGTTAGCAATGACACACCGGGCGTCCAAATAGCGATATCTTCGGCACTGTTCTTGCTCCGACGGTCCGTCATGGACGATAGCCTCCCGAGCATCTTGTGTGTGGATGACGACGTGGACATCCTCGACCTGCTCAAGGAGTATTTCACTGAGCAAGGGTTCGTCGTCCTCACCGCCACCAACGGCGTCGAGGCATTCCTCCAGGTCAAGCGCTGGCAGCCGAAGGCGGTGATCCTCGATCTCTTCATGCCCCGCCTCGGCGGCATCGGCGCTCTCGGGCGCATCAAGGCCCTCAATCCCGACGTCGTGGTGATCCTGGTCAGCGGCATGGGCAACGCCCTCGAGCTGGTCACCGAGGCCGGCCTGAGTGTCGCGGGCGCTTTCGCAAAGCCGCTCGACCTCATGCAGCTCTCCGAGACGCTGGCCCGGGCGGGCGTGGTGGCCCCCTCCGCCTTCGTCAGGGGCGAGACCTCGCCGGAGCGCCGGCCGGTCCGCGCGCGCATCCTGGTGGTGGACGACGAGCTCGAGTTCCGCAAGGTCCTGGCCGAGTACCTCGAGGAGCGCGGCTTCGACGTGATCGAGGCGCAGGCGGGCGAGGAGGCGCTGGACCGGATCCCCGACTTCCATCCGCACATCGTCCTGATGGACGTGATGATGGCTGGGATGGGCGGCATCGAGGCCCTGCGCCGGATCAAGGTCAGCGCGCCCGAGACCTGCGTGATCATGGTGACCGCGGTCGAGGACATCGACTCCGCGCGCGGCGCGCTCGCCCTCGGCGCCTCCGACTACGTCACCAAGCCGTTCAGCTTCCAGTATCTCGACTCGGTGCTCGAGGTCCACATGCTGATGGACCACATCGACCCGAAGTCGAGCTAGCCGACACCCGACCTTCCCACCGCCTCCTCCAGCAACCGCTCGGCGGCGTCCTCGCCCGAGCGCACGCAGTCCGCGATTCCCACGCCCCGATAGGCCCCGCCGACCAGGCGCAGGCCGGGATGCCGCGACACCGCCTGCTCGATCGCCGCCGCGCGGGCCGCGTGGCCCACGTGGTACTGCGGCATCGCCCGCGCGTGGCGGGCCACCCGCGCGAGCTCGGGCTCGGCGGTGATGCCGAGGAGCGGGCCGATCTGCTCCCGCGCGGTCCTGACCAGGGTCGCGTCGTCGCCCTGCAGCACGCTCTCGTTGAGGGCGCCGCCCAGGAAGACCCGCAGCAGGACATGCCCCTCGGGCGCGCGCCCCGAGTACTTCACGCTCGAGAAGGTGCACGCGATGATCGGGCGCCGCTCCACGTGCGGGACCACGAAGCCGAAGCCGTCGAGCGGGTGCCGCACGTCCGCCCGGCGGTAGGCCAGGCTCACCGTCGCGGACGAGGCGTGGGGGATGCCCTCGAGGAGGTGCGTGAGTGCCGGATCCACGTAGCGCAGCATGCGCGCAGCCTGGTGCGCCTCGGGCGCCAGGACGAGCGCGTCGGCCTCGTAGGCGACACCGCCCGCGGTCGCGATCCGCCACCGCCCGTCCTCGCGCGCCACCGCGGTGACGCGCTCCTTGAGGCGCACCGCCCCCGCGGGGAGCCGGGCGGCGAGCGCCTGGACGAGCTCGTCCATGCCCCGGGCGAAGGTCACGAAGAGCGACCAGCGGGCCCCGCTCGTCCCCGCGTGCTGCGCCGGCGCCTTCCGCGCCGCGCGCCAGAGGGCCAGGATCACGCTCCGCTCGCGCCGCTCCATCTCGAGGAAGCGCGGCATGGTCGCCGACAGCGACAGCTCGTCGGGATCCGCGGTGTAGATGCCCGCGACCAGAGGCTGGGCGACGCGCTCGAGCGCCTCGCGGCCGAGTCGCCGCCGCACGAAGGCGCCGAGGCTCTCGTCGGGATCGCCGCCCCGCGGCAGCACCAGGTCGCAGGCCATCCGGAGCTTGCCCGGCCAGGAGAAGAGCCGCGAGGCGAGCAGCGGCGCGAGGCGGGTCGGCGCCAGCAGGTGAAAGCCCTCGGGCAACGGATGCAGGCGGCCGCCCCAGACCACGAACGTGCGCCGGAAGCGATCGTCGGTACGGATCAACCGCTCCTCCAGCCCGATCCGCTGGCACAGGGCGAGGGCCCACGGCTTCTCGGACAGGAAGGAGTCGGGCCCGCACTCGACGAGGAAGCCGTCACGCTGCTCGGTCTGGATGGTGCCGCCCACCCGGTCCGCGCCCTCGAGCACGGTCAGCTCGAGCGGCCGCCCCTGCTCCCGCGCCCGCTCGACGGCGCGGTGGGCCGAGGCCAGCCCGGAGATCCCCGCGCCGACGACGACGAGCCTCACCGCTCGGTCACTCGATCGACCAGGTCGGCCAGCATGGCGATGAAGTCGGGATGGTCGTTGGCGGCGGGCGCGCGATGGAAGGCCACCCCGACGGCCTCCGCCGCTCGGCGCGCCTCCACGTCGAGGTCGTAGAGCACCTCCACGTGGTCGCAGACGAACCCGACCGGCACCACCACCACCTCCCGCGCGCCTTCGCGGCCGAGCGCACGGATCGCGTCGGCGACGTCGGGCTCGAGCCACGGGTCGCGCGGCGACCCGCTCCGGCTCTGGTAGGCGATCGTCCAGCTCGCGCGGCCGAGCCGCCCCGCGATCGCCCGCCCCGCCGCCTCCAGCTGCGCCGCATACGGCGAGCCCGCAGCCATGGCCACCGGCACGCTGTGCGCGGTGAACACGAGGCGCGCGGCGGCCCGGCGCGCGGGCTCGACCGCCTCCAGCGCCGCGCGAGTGCAGTCCGCCATCGCGTCCACGAAGCGCGGGTGATCGGCCCAGGGCGGCGCGAAGACGACCTCGGGCGCGTCGGGCCCGACCTTCTCTCGCGCGGCGGCCACGTCGTCCACGTAGCGGGCCCACGAGGCCTCGGTCTGCAGCGACGAGAGGATGATGCCGACCGCGCGGCGCCGGCCCCGGTCCTTCATCTCGGCGAGAGTCTCGTGGAGAAAGGGATGCCAGTTGCGCATGCCGACCCAGACCGGCAGCGCGCGATCCCGGGCCGCGAGCGCGGCGGCGAGCGCGTCACCCTGCCCGCGCGTCAGCGCGTTGAGCGGCGAGCGCCCGCCGATGATCTCGTAGTGCCGGGCAACCTCCTCCAGGCGTGCGGGGGGGATCGGGTGCCCGGTGGTCACGATCTGGAGGAACTGGCGAATGTCCTCGGGCCGCTCGGGCCCGCCGAAGGCGACGAGCAGCACCGAGTCCACCGGGCTCATCGCGCGGACAGCTCGTGGACGATGTCGACCAGCGCCCGCACGTGCTCGACCGGCGTCTCCTTGTGGATGCCGTGCCCGAGGTTGAAGACGTGCCCCGGGCGACCGGCCGCCGCGTCGAGGATCTCGCGCGCCGCGACCCGGATCGCGTCGACGTCCGCCAGCAGCACCGCGGGGTCGAGATTCCCCTGCACCGCCACCTCGTGCCCGAGCCGCGCCCAGGTCGACCCGAGCTCCACCCGCCAGTCGAGCCCGATGACGTCGCCGCCCGCCTCCTTCATCGCAGGGAGCAGGCCTCCGGTGCCGACACCGAAGTGGATGACCGGAACGCCCGGACGCAGGGCCTGCATGACCCGACGGCTGTGCGGCAGCACGTAGGCGCGATAGTCGGCCGGCGAGAGCGCGCCCACCCACGAGTCGAAGAGCTGCACCGCCTGCACGCCGGCGCCGATCTGGCCGTTCAGATAGTCGGCGGTGACGTCGGCGAGCCGCGTCATCATGGCGGCCCACGCCTCCGGCTCCCGCCGCATGAAGGTCTTGGTCAGGAGGAACTCGCGCGAGGGGCCGCCCTCGATCAGATAGGACGCGAGGGTGAAGGGCGCCCCCGCGAAGCCGATCAGCGGCACGCGATCGGCGAGCGCCTTGCGCACGCGCGCCACCGTCTCGTAGACGAAGCCGAGCGCGTCGTCGACGTCTATGTGCGGAAGAGCACGCGCCGCCTGGCTACTACGGACCGGGCGGCCGATGCGCGGGCCGTCGCCCCGCGTGAACTCGAGCCCCACCCCGAGCGGCTCCAGCACGAGCAGGATGTCGGCGAAGAGGATCGCCGCGTCGACGCCCAGGCGCTCCACCGGCTGGAGCGTCACCTCCGCGGCCGCCTCCGGGCTCTTGCACAGCTCGAGGAAGCCGAGCCGCGCCCGCACCGCCCGGTACTCCGGCATGTAGCGGCCGGCCTGCCGCATCAGCCAGATCGGGGTGAACGGGACGGGCCGGCGGAGACACGCCTGCAGGAAGGGAGGTGACGCACCCGGCGCCATGCTGCTCCGAGCCTACAGGCGGGGTCTGGCGCAGTCAAGGAAGCGGGGCTATCATCCCGCGCCAGGAGGCTTCCCCATGCCCTTTCTCTCCGGCAAGCAGGCGTTTCTCCAGATCCTGAAGCAGGAAGGCGTCGACACCATGTTCGGCAACCCGGGCACCACCGAGCTGCCGCTGATGGACGGTCTCGTGCGCGAGCCGAGCATCCGCTACATCCTGGCCCTGCAGGAGGCGGTGGCCATCAGCATGGCCGACGGCTACGCGCAGGCGAGCGGGAAGCTCGGGGTGGTGAACGTCCACACCTCGCCCGGCCTCGGCAACGCGATGGGCATGCTCTACGACGCCCACGAGGCGGGCACGCCGCTGCTCATCACCGCGGGCCAGCACGACCAGGCGATGAATCTCACCGAGCCGATCCTCTGGTCGGACCTGCCGCCGGTGGCGCGCCCCTACGTGAAGTGGTCGCACGAGATCACCCGCATCGAGGACCTGCCCCGCGCGGTGCGCCGCGCGGCCAAGACCGCTCTCGCCCATCCGACCGGGCCGGTGTTCATCTCGCTACCGGTCGACGTGCTGAACGCGGAGCGCGAGCTCGACCTGCTGCAGCCGACCCGGGTGGCCCCGCGCATCCGCGGCGATCGCGCCGCGATCGAGGCGGCCGCCGATCTGCTCGTGAAGGCGGGCCGGCCCGTCCTCATCGCGGGCGACGCGGTCGCCCACGGCGACGCGCTGGCCGAGATGGCGGAGCTGGCCGAGACGCTGGGCGCCCCGGTCTACACCGAGTGCGTGCCGTCCACCTGCTCGTTCCCGTTCACGCATCCGCTCTACCACGGTCCCTTCCCGCGCCTGGGCCAGCCGATCCGCCAGCTCCTCATGCAGCACGACCTGCTGTTCTCGGTGGGCGGCGACCTCTTCACCCTCTCGCTGCCGTCCGACGTGGAGCCGATGCCGGAAGGCCTGCCGCTCATCCACCTCGATCTCGACCCGTGGGAGATCGGCAAGAACTACCCGGCGCAGGTGGCGATCCAGGGCGACCCGAAGGCGACGCTGCCCGAGCTGGTGGAGGCGTTGCGGCGGCGCCTGAGCCCGGCGCAGGCCAAGGAGGTCGGCGCGCGGGTGGAGCGGCTGCGAATCGCGCAGGAGGCGCGTCGCGAGGCACTGCGCCAGGAGGCGGCGTCGCAGGCGAGCCGGTCCCCGATCAGCCCGCTCGCGCTGGTGGGGGCGGTGGCGGGCGCGGTGCCCGACGAGACGATCATCGTCGACGAGTCGATCTCGTCGGGCCACGGGGTGCGCGAGCTGCTACGCGCGCGCGACCACCGCGGCTTCTACGGGCTGCGCGGCGGCGGCATCGGCTGGGGCCTGCCCGCCTCGCTCGGGGTGAAACTGGCCCAGCCCGACCGACCGGTCGTCGCGCTGGTCGGCGACGGCAGCGCGATGTACACGATCCAGTCGCTCTGGTCCGCCGCGCACGACTCGATCGCGGTGGTCTTCGTGATCTTCAACAACCAGTCCTACCGCATCCTGAAGCAGCGGACCCAGGCGCTGAAGGGTTTCTCGGCCGAGGACAACCACTACGTGGCGATGGACCTGGTGAAGCCGGGCCTCGACTACGTGGGCCTCGCCCGGGCGCAGGGCGTGCCGGGCGAGATCGTGGAGAAGACGGCCGACGTGGCGACGGCTCTCCGCCGAGGCCTCGCCTCCGGCGGCCCGTATCTCCTGGACGTCCGCATCGACGGTAACCTGCGAGGCTGAGCCGGCTGGCGCTAGCCCGAGATGTAAAGCACGCGCGGCGAGGCGCGGAGCAGCCGTCCGTCCCCAATGCTCTTGCGCACTTGCGGGACGCGGTATACCGTCGATTGCGTCATGTTCGCCCGCGTCTGCCGTCCGCGGAGCATCCGGAGTGTCCAGGGGAGTCGACGATGACCGAGAGCAGCCAGCTCATCCGGGGTCTCGAGGGGGTGGTCGCCGCCGAGACGCGTCTCTGCGATCTGGACGGCAAGAACGGCCGGCTGGCCTACGGCGGCTACGACATCGACGAGCTCGCGCGGCAGGCCACCTTCGAGGAGGTCGCCTACCTGCTGTGGCACGGCGAGCTGCCCACGCGGGTGCAGCTCGACCGCTTCCAGGTGGAGCTGGCCGCGGTGCGCGCGATCCCGGCGGACCTGGTCCGCGCCTACGCCCTGATGCCCCGGGACACGGACCCGATGCGCGTGCTGCAGGCGTCGGTCTCGGTGCTGGGCATGCACGACCCCGACGCCACCGACAACTCCCGGGCCGCCAACCTGCGCAAGGCGGTGCGGCTCACGAGCCAGTTCGCCACCGCGATCTGCGCGCACCACCGGGTGCGGAGCGGCCAGGCCCCGGTGCCGCCGGACCCCGGACTCTCGCTCGCGGCCAACTTCCTCTACATGCTCACCGGCGCCCGGCCCACCGCGGTGACCACCAAGGCCTTCGACGCGTGCCTCACCCTCTACGCCGAGCACGAGCTGAACGCCTCGACCTTCACCACGCGCGTGATCGCGGCCACGCTCTCCGACATGCACTCGGCGGTGGCGGGCGGGGTGGGCGCGCTCAAGGGCACGCTCCACGGCGGGGCCGGCGAGGCGGTGATGCGCACCCTGCTCGAGGTCGGTCGGCTCGACAACGTCGACGCCTTCGTCGACCGGGCGATGGGCGAGAAGCGGCGCCTGATGGGCTTCGGCCATCGGGTCTACAGCGCGGGCGATCCCCGCGCCGCGATCCTGAAGGGCATGGCCGAGGAAGCCTGCCGGCAATCGGGCCAGGCCCTCTGGTACGACCTCGCGGTCAAGCTCCACGCCAAGGTGCAGGCCACCAAGCGGCTGATCCCGAACGTGGACTTCTACTCGGCGCCGCTCTTCTACTCGATCGGCATCCCGGTGGATCTCTTCACCCCGGTCATCGCCACCTCCCGCATCGCGGGCTGGACCGCCAACCTGCTCGAGCAGTACGACGACAATCGTCTGATCCGGCCCCGCGCCGACTACAAGGGCCCCGCCCGCCGCGCCTTCGTCGCGGTCGACAAGCGCTAGGCCCGCGCCATGGGCCTGAGTCTCACCCGCAAGCTCATCGACGCCCATCTGGTCGCCGGGAAGGCGGTGGTCGGGGACGAGATCGGCCTGCGCGTCGATCAGGCCCTGCTCACCGACACCAACGGCACCATGGCGTTCCTCCAGTTCGAGGCCATGGGCTTCCCGCGGGTGCGGCCGCCGCGCGTCGTCGCCTACATCGACCACAACGTCTACCAGGTGGACTCGCGCAACTCCGACGACCACCGCTATCTCCAGACCGCGTCGCGCCGCTACGGCGCGTGGTTCTCCAAGCCCGGCAACGGCATCTGCCATCAGGTGCACTTCGAGTCGTTCAGCGTCCCCGGGGAGATGCTCCTCGGCACCGACAGCCACAGCCCGCTCTGCGGCTCCACCGGCATGCTCGCGATCGGCGCGGGCGGCCTCGACGTGGCGGTGGCCATGGGCGGCGGGCCCTACTTCCTGACCATGCCGCGCGTCACCTCGGTGTGGCTCACCGGCCGCCTGCGCCCGTGGGTGTCGGCCAAGGACGTGATCATGGAGCTGCTCCGCCGCTACACGGTGCGCGGCGGCAACGGGCGCATCTTCGAGTACGGCGGACCCGGGGCGGCGACGCTCTCGCTGCCGCAGCGGGCCACCATCTGCAACATGGGCGCCGAGCTCACCCTCACCACGAGCGTGTTCCCCTCCGACGAGGCGACCCGCGAGTACTTCCGCCTCCTGGGACGCGAGGCGGAGTGGCGGCCGCTCGGCCCGGATCCGGACGCCGAGTACGACGACCGCTTCGAGCTCGACCTCGACGCGCTCGAGCCGCTGGTCGCCCTGCCCGGCTCGCCGGACCGGGTGGTCCCGGTCTCCGAGGTCGAGGGCGAGCCGATCGAGCAGGTCATGGTCGGCTCCTGCACCAACTCCTCCTGGGAGGACATGCAGGCGGTGACGCAGGTGCTCGAGGGCCGGCGCGTCGCGCCCTCCTGCTCCTTCGTGGTCTTCCCGGGCAGCCACCGGATCCTCGAGGTGATGGCGCGCGAGGGCCTGCTCGCCACCCTGCTGGCCGCCGGCGCCAGCATCTCCGAGCCCACCTGCGGGGCGTGCGCGGGCATCGGCCACGTGCCGGCCTCGGGCGGCCGCAGCCTGCGGGCCTTCAACCGCAACTTCCCGGGGCGGAGCGGCACCAAGGACGACGCGGTCTACCTCTGCTCGCCGCTGACCGCGGCCGCCTCCGCGCTCACCGGCCGGATCACCGACCCGCGGAAGAGGGGCGTCGCCCCCGAGCGGCGCTGGCCCGCGTCGCTGCTCGCGTCGGTGGCGGGGCTGATCCCGCCCACCCCCGAGGCCGAGGCGGCAACGGTCGAGGTCCTGAAGGGCCCGAACATCAAGCCGGTGCCGCGCGGGACGCCGGTCGAGGAGCGCCTCCTCGCGCCGGTGCTGATCAAGCTCGGGGACAAGGTCTCGACCGACGACATCTCGCCCTCCGGCACCGCGGTGCTGATGTTCCGCTCCAACGTGCCCGCCATCGCCGAGTTCTGCTTCCGCAACGTCGACGCCGAGTTCGTCGCCCGCGCCCGCGCGGCCGGCTCCGGGGTCATCGTGGGGGGCGACATCTACGGCCAGGGCTCCTCGCGCGAGGCGGCGGTACTCTCCCCGCTCCACCTGGGGGTCCGCGCGGTGCTCGCCAAGAGCTTCGCCCGCATCCACCGCGCGAACCTGATCAACTGGGGCATCGTGCCGCTCGAGTTCGAGAGCCCGGCCGACTACGACGGCATCGAGCGCGACGACGTGCTCGAGCTCCCCGATCTGCGCGAGAGCCTCGCCGCCGGCGGTCCGGTCGCGGTGGTAAACCACCGCACCGGCGCGCGCTTCCGCGTGCGCTCGATCCTGAGCCCCCGCGAGCGCGACATGCTCCTGGCCGGCGGCCTGCTCACCCAGACCGCCTCCATTTCCCCCTCTCCCCCGACGGGGGAGAGGGCAGGGTGAGGGGGAGAATCTAATGGCCCAGTCTCGAGTCCGAGCCGTCTACATGCGCGGTGGCACCAGCCGCTGCCTGGCCTTCCACGATCGCGACCTGCCGCCCGCCGGCCCCGCGCGCGACCGCATCCTCCTCGCCGCGCTCGGCAGCCCCGATCCGTCCGGGCGCCAGCTCGATGGACTGGGCGGCGGGATCTCCTCGCTCTCCAAGGCCTTCATCATCGGCGCGCCCACCCATCCCGACGCCCAGGTCGACTACACGTTCGCGCAGGTCGAGATCGGCCGCCCGGTCGTCGACTACACCGGCAACTGCGGGAACTGCTCCTCGGCGGTGGGCCCCTTCGCCATCGACGAGCGGATCGTGCCGTACGCCAACGGCGAGACCGCGGTGCGCATCCACAACACCAACACCCGGAAGATCATCGTCGCCCGCGTGCCGGTGGTGGACGGCGAGGCCGCGGTGCTCGGCGACTTCGAGCTGCCCGGGGTGGCCGGGCAGGGGGCGCGCATCGCGCTCGACTTCCTCGAGCCCGGGGGCTCCCGCACCGGCCGGCTGCTGCCGAGCGGGCGAACCCGGGAGATGATCGCGGGCGTCGAGGCCTCGATGGTCGACGCCACCAATCCCATGGTCTTCGTGCGGGCCAAGGATCTCGGGCTGACCGGCACCGAGCCGCCCGCCGCGATGGACGGCGACAAGGCCCTCGTCGCACGGCTCGAGGCCATCCGGGTGGCCGCGGCCGAGGCGATGGGCATCCCGGGCAGCGCGGCCACCCCGAAGCTCGCGGTGGTGGCGCCCCCGCTCCGCTTCACCGCGCTCGACGGGGTCGCCTACGACGCGGAGCAGACCGACGTGGTCGCCCGCTGCATCTCGATGGGCAACGCTCACCGCGCCTTCGCGCTGACCGCCGCGATGTGCCTGGCGGTCGCGGCGCAGATCGACGGCACCGTGGTGAGCGAGTGCGCGGGCGGCCGGGTCGGCGACCTGCGGCTCGGCCATCCGTCCGGGGTGCTGCCGATCGCGGCGACGGTGGGACGGCGGGACGGGGCGGCGTGGGCCGAGCGCGTGACGGTGTACCGGACCGCGCGCCGCCTGATGGAAGGCTACGTGCGGGTGCCCTGACCCGCCGACGATGCCGCTCTCGATGTTCACCGACGAGCACGAGATGCTGCGGCGGACCGTCCGCGCGTTCGTGGAGAAGGAGGTCGCGCCCCACGTGGACGCGTGGGAGGAGGCCGGGCGCATCCCCCGCGAGTTCTGGCGGCGGCTGGGCGAGCTGGGGCTGCTCGGTCTCGAGTTCCCGATCGAGTATGGGGGCGGCGGCGGCGACTTCCTCTCGAGCGTGGTGCTGGGGGAAGAGATGGCGCGCTGCCGCTCCGGCGGGGTGGCCTTCAGCGTGCTGGTGCACACCGACATGTCCTCGCCCTGGCTCACCCGCTACGGCACGGAGGCGCAGAAGCGCGCCTACCTGCCCGGGATCGTCCGCGGCGAGACCGTCTGCGCGCTCGGCATCACCGAGCCCGGCACCGGCTCCGACATGGCGGGCATCACGACGCGCGCGGTGCGCGACGGCGACCGCTACCTGCTCACCGGGAGCAAGATCTTCATCACCAACGGCGTGTACGGCGACCTCTACTTCGTGGCCGCGCGCACCGGCGCCGGCACCGCGGACCGCCGCCACGCCGGCATCTCGATGCTCCTCGTCGAGGGCGGGACGCCCGGCTTCACGGTGAGCCGCCGGCTCGACAAGATGGGCATGCGCGCCTCCGACACCGCGGAGCTGTCCTTCCAGGAGTGCCCGGTTCCGCGCGCCAACCTGCTCGGCGAGGAGGGGCGCGGCTTCCACCAGCTCGCCGCCGGCCTGCAGCGCGAGCGCATCATGGCCGCGGTGCTCGCGCTCTCGGGCGCGGCCCAGGCGCTCGACGACACGACCGCGTACCTGCGCGAGCGCCACGCCTTCGGCGGGCCGCTCGGCGACAAGCAGGTGCTGCGCCATCGGGTGGCCGACATGGCGACCGAGATCGAGGCGGCCCGCCACCTGGTCTACCACGCGGCCGGCCTCTACACCGAGGGGCGGGAGTGCGTGACGGAGGTCTCGATGGCCAAGCTCTTCGCCACCGAGGTCGCCAACCGCGCGGCCTACCAGGCGGTCCAGCTCCACGGCGGCTACGGCTACATGCGCGAGTTCGGGGTGGAGCGCTTCTTCCGCGACGTGCGGCTCTGGACCATCGCCTCCGGCACCTCCGAGATCATGCGCGAGATCATCGCGAAGCGACTCCTGTCGTGACCGGCGCGCCCGCCGCCCGCCTGACCCGCGACGGGGTCCTGGCCCGGCTCACCCTCGAGCGACCGGAGGCCCGCAACGCGCTGAGCCGCGCGATGGCCGACGCCCTCGAGGACGCGCTCGGGCGCCTGACCGCCGCGGACGAGGTGCGGGTGGTGGTGGTGGCCGGGCGCGGGCGCTCCTTCTGCGCCGGCGCGGACATCTCCGAGATGCCGATGCTCTCGCCGGCGGAGGCGGAGACGCTGGCGGGTCGCTGGCAGCGCATCATGGACGGCTTCGCGGCGCTGCCCCAGGTCACGATCGCAGCGGTGCAGGGCCACGCCCTGGGCGGCGGGCTCATGCTCGCCGTCGCCCAGGACCTGCGGGTCGCGGAAGCCTCGGCGCGGTTCGGCCTGCCCGAGGTCGCCCTCGGCTTCAACCCGGGCTACGGGATCGCGCGGCTGCTCGACGTCGCGGGCGGCGCCCACGCCCGCGACCTGATGCTCACCGCGCGCCCGGTGGACGCGGCCGAAGCCCACCGCATGGGCCTCGTGACCCAGGTGGTGCCGGACGGCACCCTCGACGCCGCGGCCACGACCCTGGCCCACGAGGTCGCGCGCTCGCCGCGGGGCGGCCTGGCCGCCACGAAGGCCATCACCGCGGCGCTCCGCGCGGGCCGGCCCGGCACCGAGCCGCGCGCCTACGGAGCCCTGCGCGCGGCCCCGGAGGCGCAGGCGCGCATCGCGGCCTTCCTGGATCGACGCCGTTCATCGTAGAAAGGAACCGTCATGGCCTCCTCGCTGCCGCTCCTCTACACCCACGTCATGGGCAGCCACGGCTTCCCCTCCTGGTTCTGGACCGCGCTCGACCGGATCAAGGCGGGCGAGTACGGGCAGACCGACGTGCGGGAGACCTTCGACGACGCCACCCAGCTCGCGATCCGCGATCAGGAGCGCGCGGGCATCGACGTGATCTGCGACGGGGAGATGCGCCGCTACTTCTTCGTGCAGACCTTCTACGGCCACATGGACGGCCTCGAGACCCTCGAGCCGCTGCGCAAGACCGGCCTCTACGCCTACGACAGCGTGCCGCGCTACCGGGCGACCCGGAAGGTCACGGTGCCGAAGGGCCTCGGCACGGTGGACGAGTTCAAGTACCTGGTGAGCCAGACCGACCGACCGGTGAAGGCCACCTGCCCGGGCCCGGTGACGCTCTCGATCCACATCCAGACCCGGCCGGGCGACGCCTACGACGGCGACCGGCTCGCACTCTGCTGGGACCTGGTGCCCGCGGTGAACGCGGAATTGAAGGCGCTGGCCGCGGCGGGGGCCACCTGGATCCAGGTCGACGAGCCCTCCGCGGCCATCGTGCCGGGCCAGGCCGCCGAGTACGTGAAGATGTTCAACGCCTGCGTCGAAGGGGTCAAGGCCAAGATCGGCTACCACGTCTGCTTCGGCAACCTCCTGTCGCGCCCGCGGGGCAAGCGATCCTATCGGTGGATGTTCCCGGGGCTGCTCGAGACCCGCTGCGACCAGTTCGTCTTCGAGTACGCCAACCGGGAGATGGCCGAGATCGAGATGTGGAAGGAGATCGGGGTGGACCGCGAGGTCGCGTGCGGGGTGGTTGACGTGAAGAGCTTCTACATGGAGACTCCCGAGGACATCGCGGAGCGCGTGGCGCTCTGCCTCGAGTCCATCCCGGCCGAGCGGCTCTCGCTGATCCCGGACTGCGGCTTCTTCCCGGTGCCG
>DATGBR010000076.1:0-4269 GCA_035312605.1 Candidatus Methylomirabilota bacterium | reverse complement strand
ACGGTCATCTCCGCGAAGAGCCCGCCCGCCTGGGCCAGGTAGCCGACGCCTAGGCGCATGATCTCGTCGGGCCGGCGCCCCGCGATCTCGCGCCCGTCGAGCGCTATGCGGCCCGCGAAGGGCGGCAGGTAGCCGAAGGCGGTCTTGAGCAAGGTGGACTTGCCGGCGCCGTTGGGCCCGATGATGCCGACGATCGCGCCGTCTCCAACCTGGAGCGACGCGGCCTGGACGATCTCGAGCTTGCCGTAGCCGGATCGCACGCCATCAAGCTCGAGCATCGTCGCCCTCGCCCTCGGCGCGCCCGAGCAGGGCCGCGATCACGCGCGCGTCGGCGCGGATCGCGGCGGGCGGCCCCTCCGCGATCTTCTCGCCGTGGTCCATCACCACGATCTTGTCGCAGAGGCCCATCACGAACGGCATGTGATGCTCGATGATGAGGAGCGTGCGGCCCCGGGCCCGCAGGTCGCTCAGGGTCTCCGCGATCTGGCGGCGGACCACCGGGTGCACGCCGGCGAGCGGCTCGTCGAGCAGGAGGAACTCGGGATCGATCACCAGGTTCATCGTCAGCTCGAGCAGGCGCTGCTGTCCGATGGAGAGGCTGCCCGCCGGGGTGTCGGCCAGGTGGCCCAGGCCCATGCGGCCGAGCCACTCCCGGGCGCGCGGCTCCCAGCCGTGGAGCCTCCGTCCCATGGCCGCGATGGCGAGGTTCTCGCGCACCGGCAGCTCGCGGAAGATCTTCACCGCCTGGAAGGTGCGGCCGATGCCGCGGCGGGCGATCTCGTGGGTGGCGAGGCCGTCGATGCGCCGGCCGTCGTACAGGATCGTCCCCTCGTCGGGACGCAGGAGGCCGGTCACCAGGTTGAAGACCGTGCTCTTGCCGGAGCCGTTGGGGCCGATGAGGCCCACCACGGTGCCGGGCGCGATGTCGAACGAGCAGGCGGAGACGGCGCGGAGGCCGCCGAACCGCTTGCTGAGGCCGGCGAGGGCGAGCTTCGGCGGGGGCGCTACTTCTTGTCCCACGCGTACGGGGGCACCGGCATGTACTTGCCGCCCGCGGCCGCCGCGACCGACTCCGGGTAGATCGGTACCTTCTTGCCGGACTGGATCTGCACCACCACGGTCTGGATGGGCATCCGGTGCCCCTCGGCGAGCGGGGTGAACTTACGGGTGCCCCACGCGGTCACGAACGTGCTGGTCTCGAGCGCGGCCTGGATCTTCCGGGGATCGAGGCTCCCCGCCTTCTGGATCGCGTCGAGCAGCACCAGGGTGGCGTCGTGGGCCTGCACCGCGAAGTTGGTGGGATCGGTGCCGGTCTTCTTCTGGTAGGCGGCCATCATCGGCTCCGACACCGCGGAGTACTTGGCCGGCCACCAGCGATTGTTGACGATGGCGAGATCCGTCTGCTTGACGTGCTGGTCGATGAAGGTCTGCGCGCTCACCGTGGCGCCCATGTGGGCGACGACCGACGGCACCTTGAGCTCGAACCACTGATTGAACAGAATCGGCCCGCTCGAGCCGTAGATCTCGCCGATGGTGGCCTGGGCCCCGGTGCGCTTGATCTTGGCCCACTGCGGGGTCAGGTCGGTCACCCCACGGTCCACGAACTCGTCGGCCGCGACCTCGACGTCCTTGGCGTTGGCCGCGAACCAGTCGCGGACGATGCGCGAGAAGTCGCGCCCCGCGTCGGTGTTCTCGTTCAGCAGCGCGATCTTCTTCGGCTTCACGTGCATTGCCACCGCCGCCGCCACCGAGCGCGCGATATCGTTGGCGGTGGGGCTCAGCTGGAACGCGTACTCCATCTTGGCCTGGGCGATCTTGTCCCCGATCTTGAGCGACGCCGAGCAGCAGGTGACCACCGGGGTCGACGCCTTCTGGAACTCGTCCATCACCCGAATGAACACGTCGCTGGAGAGGAACCCCATCCCCACGTGGATCTTGTCCACCGTGAGCGCGCGCGTGACCACGTTGAGCCCGACGTCGCCCTTGCCCTCGTCGTCGTACCAGATGACGCGGACCTTCGCGGGCTTGCCGCCCACCTGGACGGTGGCCATCCGCTCGAGCGCGACCTCCGCGCCCGCCTTCATCTGCGCGCCGATGTCGGCGCTGATCCCGGAGATGGGCAGGAACGCGCCCAGCCGGATCTCGTCCTGCGCGCAGGCGGCGAGGGGAGCCGCGAGGAGCGCGGCGAGGCCGAGCAGGAGCGACCGGACCGCCGTAGGCTTGCGCATGATCACGCCTCCGCGTGGGGCATCGTGGGGGACGCACGGTGGCGGGATGATAGCACACGCGCGGACGAGGCCTGGACGCGGGCTCCGACGCGGACTAGCGGGGGCGCGGGCCGCGCCGATCCGCGCAGATCGCGCCGCCCTTCAGCACGAGCTCGATGCGCGCCGGATCCAGCAGCAGGGTGACGTCGTCGAGGGGATCGCCCCCGACCAGCACCAGATCGGCCAGGCGGCCCTGCTCGATGGTGCCGACCTCGCCCTCGAGCCCGAGGCACGCGGCGGCCCACTGGGTGGCCGCGCGGAGCGCCTGCATCGGGGTGAGCCCGGCCTCGACCAGGTACTTGAGCTCGAGGGCGTTCTTCGGGTGCCCGTGCCCGCCCGCGTCGGTGCCGGCCGCGATCGGCACGCCCAGCTCGAGCGCGCGCCGCACGCTCGCCACGTGGTGCGCGTGGAGCGCGACCGCGCGCTCTCGCACGTGCGGGGCCGGGCTCTCGCGATGGTAGACGTACACCGTGAGGGTGGGCACGAAGAAGGTGCCCTGGACCGCCATCTGCCCGAGCAGGGTCGCGTCCTCGTCGAGGTAGCACCCGTGCTCGATCGAGTCGACGCCCGCCGCCAGCGCGGTGCGGAGCCCGGGGCCGCCGAGGGCGTGGCACATCACCCGCCGCCCGAGCGCGTGTGACTCGGTCACCAGCGCCTCCATCTCCGCGAGCGAGAAAGCCGCGTCGAGCGGCCCGTGCCCCGGGCGCGAGCTGGCGCCCCCGGTGGTCGCGGTCTTGATCACGTCGGCGCCGGCGCGCACCATGGTGCGCACCACGTCGCGCACCGGGTCCGGCCCGTTGGCCACGCAGGGCGGCAGCAGCGGGTCGTGGGCGCCGCAGCAGTCGTGGCCCGACGGGCTGACCCGATCGCCGATCCCGCCGGTCGGCGAGATGATCTGCAGCGCCAGCACCAGGCGCGGCCCCGGGATCAATCCCTGCTCGACGGCCAGCTTGAACCCCGCGTCCAGGCCGCCCGCGTCGCGCACGGTGGTGTAGCCCATCGCGAGCGTCTCCGCGAGCACGCGCGCGGTGCGCAGGTGCGCGGTGCTGGCCGGCTCGTCCAGGCCGAGGCGCGTGGCGAGGCCGTAGCCGTGGGACGCGAGGTGGTCGTGGGCGTCGATCAGGCCGGGAATGAGGGTCCGGCCACGGGCGTCGATGACCTCCGCGTCGGCGGGCCAGGAGAGGGCGGCGCGCGGGCCGGCCGCGGTGATCCGGTCGCCGTCGATGACCACCGCCGCGTCCGGGACGGGAGCGGCGCCCGTCCCGTCGATCAGGGTGGCGCCGGTCAGGACGCGGGTCATGGTTGGCGCATCATACTGGATTTCGTGGCGAGGGGCTCACTCCGGCATCCTCGACCAGCTTCGCCAGCACCGTCTCGGCCTTGAAGTAGGCCTCGGCGATTTCGCGGGCCGCTCGGGCGTGTCGCCCGTAGTCCGAGTTGATGGCCTCGAGGGCGACGAGGATGTCGTCGAGCGATGTGAACGCGAACAACCCCTCGCCGGTGGGGACGAACTTCCCGAAGGCGGTGTCCTGGGTGACGACGGGCCGGCCCGCGGCGAGATAGCAGGCGCTCCGATCGCTGAACCAGCCGCTCCGCAGGCGGACGTTCTGATCCTTGGCCACCGTGAACTCCCCGCGCGAGGCGAGGATGTAGTCGCGATAGCGCGCGTTGTCGCGGGACAGCGCCATCGCGTTGACGACGCGCCATCCGTGCTGCGTCAGGCTCTGGATGGCCTCGGCGTCCTCGCGGTCTCGCGGCACCCACGCGGTCGCCCCGTCTCCCGCGCGGCCCCGCACCGCGAGGGCCAGCTCCAGGGGCTGCGGCGTCCGGCGGGGCAGGTCGATGATCTTGAGGAACTCGTGGTGCTTGCTCCACGTGTACGTCTGACCTTGCCAGTCGACGTCCTTGCCGGCCTGGCGCCAGCTCGCCACGGTGGTGAAGCACGGGCCGGGGGAGACGGCGGTGGACGACCACCAGTCGAGCACCACCGGCGGCCGGGTCG
>DATGBR010000075.1:0-17794 GCA_035312605.1 Candidatus Methylomirabilota bacterium | reverse complement strand
CCCGAGCCCGCGGTCAACGCGGTGTACTACAACAAGATCATGGAGCTGCCGGAAGCCGAGCGGGCCGCCTACGTCCAGAAGAAGCGTGAGGAGTACGCCCAGGACCTCGACATCTACAAGCTGGCGTCCGAGATGCTCGTCGACGGCATCGTGGGTGGGTCCGAGCTGCGCGACGAGCTGATCCGGCGCCTCGCCTACGCGGAATCCAAGCAGCTCGAGTTCCCGCCGCGACGCAATCCCGTCCAGCCCGTCTGAGCGGCGTGGCCGCCGTTCCCCGCGCATGGGGTCGCTGATCCTGGCGGTCCGATTCTTGACCGTGGTGCCGGTACCCGGGCGGGAGGGGCAGGGTGTCTCCGCGCTCGGCCGCGCCGCGTGGTGGTTCCCGGTCGTCGGCTTCTTGCTGGGCGTAGGCCTCGCGGGCACGCTCGTCGTCCTTCAGGCTCTCTTCCCGCCGCTCCTGGCCTCGGCCCTCCTGGTCACGGCATGGAAGGCGGTGACCGGCGGCATCCACCTCGATGGGCTCGCCGACGTCCTGGACGGGCTCGCCGGGCGGGATCAGGCGCAGCGTCTCGCCATCATGCGCGATAGCCGCGTCGGCGTGTTCGGCGCCGCGGGTTTGATCCTCTTCCTGTTCCTCGTGGTCACCGCCGTGGCCGATCTCCCGGATCCGGTCCGCGGCCGTCTGCTGATCCTCGCGCCGGTGGTCGGACGCGCGGCGCCGCTGCTGGTCGGCGTGTGGCTCCGTCCCGCCACCCCCGGGGAAGGGCTCGGCGCGGCGTTCGTCGACGGTCTCTCGCGATGGGCGGGCCCGCTCTGGGCGCTCGGGGGCATCGCGCTCGGCGTCGCCCTGCTGGGGCCGTGGGGCGCGGCAATCCCGGCCTTGGCCTGGGTCACGGTGGTTCTCTGCGCAGGCGTCGTGGCGAGGCGCCTGGGTGGCCTCACCGGGGACGTGCTGGGTGCGGTCGTCGAGCTGGCCGAGCTCGGCGCGCTGCTGGCCGGGGCCGCGCTGGCACGCCGAGGGCTGCTCTGAGCACGACCACCGTTTTCCTCGTGCGCCACGGCAGCGTGGTCGGGGCCGAGACCCGCCGCTTCATCGGGCACCTCGATGTGCCGATCTCCCCGCTCGGGGAGGATCAGGCGGCGGCCCTGGCAGCCCGCCTGCGTACCGTCGCCTTCGACGCGATCTACTGCAGCGATCTCCAGCGCACCCGGCGCACCGCTGAGATCCTGGCCGCTCCGCACCATCTCGCCCCGATCAGCGATCCGGCGCTGCGGGAGTTTGCGATGGGCCGCTGGGACGGGCTCACCGCGGACGAGATCCGGGCGCTCGACCGGGCGGCGTTCGACGCGTGGATGAGTGACGTGGGACGCTTTCAGTTCCCGGACGGCGAGAGTCTGTCCGACCTGGAGGCGCGCGTGTGGCCAGCGTTCGAGACCATCGTGACTCGCCACGCGGGTGGCACCGTCGCGGTCGTGGCCCACGGCGGGAGCAACCGAGCGATCCTGTGCCGCGCGCTCGGTCTCGGCCCCGAGCGGCTCCTCGCCCTGGGGCAGGACTACGCGGCGCTCTCCGTGCTCGCGGGCGCCGGTTCCCAGTGGACGCTGCGCCTGCTCAATCAGCGAGCGGCATCCTCGATCGGGTAGCCGCGGGACCCTCTGCTATAATCCCGCGGTCATGGACGACGCGTCGCCCGGCCGCGCCGCCCACATTCTCGGGCGGCGCCGGTTCCTCGCGATCGCCGCGGGGGCCGCCGCGGTCACGGTCCCGCGACGGGCGCACGCCCAGCGGCCGACCCGAGGCGGTGTGCTCAAGCACATCGGCCTCGAGCCTCAGACCTTCGATATCCACGCCACCGCGTCCTACCCGACGCACCTCGTCTCGTCCTTCGTGCGTCGTACCCTGTTCAAGTTCGTGAACGGTGCCCGGTACGGAGAGGCGGACTTCACGATCGTGCCGGATCTCGCGCTGAAGGCGGGCGTCTCGGCGGACGGCAAGATCTACACCATCAGGCTACGGTCCGGCGTCCGCTGGGAGTCGAGGCCTCCGGTACACGGGCGGGAGGTGGTCGCGGCGGATGTGAAGTACTCGCTCGAGCGGGCGCTCAAGAGGTCGCCCTTCGCGACCCGGCTCGGGGCGGTGGAGGCGGTCGAGGCCCCGGACAGACACACGGTCCGCGTCCATCTCGCCGACGCCTTCGCGGCCTTCGTGCACAACCTCGCCGAGCCGTGGACCGCCATCGTGCCGCCCGAGGTGGAGGACCGGCACGGAGACTTCAAGGCGGCCGAGTCTCTCATCGGCTGCGGGCCCTTCGCGCTCGAGCGCTACGAGCCGGGGGTGAAGGCGGTCTTCGCCCGTAACCCCACCTACTACGAGCAGGGACTGCCTCATCTCGACAAGGTGGAGTGGCTCTTTCTCAAGGACCGCTCGACGCAGCTCTCGCTGTTCCGGGCGGGCCAGGTCGACCTCCCGTCCTACGACGCACGTATTCCCCGATCCGACGCCCGCTCGTTGGAGAAGTCGAACCCCAGCTACCCGGTGGTGCACTGGGACGGGCTGGCGGTGCGGAGTCTGGCAATGCGAACGGACAGGCCCCCTTCAACGACGTGCGGGTGCGCCGTGCCTTCAGCCTCGCGGTGGACCGGAGGAAGTGGGTGAGCCAGTACTTGGAAGGGCAGGGCTATGAGGACCAGGGGCCGGTACCGAGCGCGATGCGGGAATGGAAGCTGTCCGCCCGACAACTCGGAGAAGGCGGCCGTTACCTCGAGCACGACCCCACCCTCGCGCGCAAGCTCCTGGCCGAGGCCGGGGTGCCCGCTGGTCTCCGGGTGAAGTGCACCACCTGGCCGGGCTACGGCTCGGAGTACGTGGAAGACCTCGAGCGCTTGGCCCTCGAGCTGAAGCAGATCGGGGTGGAGCTGCAGATCGCCAACGAGGAGTACGGACAGTACGTCCGCGGATCCTTCCTCGGGAAGTTCGACGAGGTCAGCTGGGGCCCATCGCCGCTCTTCACCGAGGTCGATGGCTACCTCTACGACTTCTTTCGCGGCGGTCAGCCCGGCAACCGGAGCCACGTGGCCGACACCCGGCTCGACGTGCTGCTGGAGGCCCAGCGCCGGTACACGTCGAAGCCGTCGCGCCGCAAGGTCATCGACGACATCCAGCGCCACGCCGCGGCCCAGGTGTATTACGTGTACACGCCCTGCCCGAGGAACGTGTCGGCCTGGACGTCGCGGGTCAAGAACTACGGCCCGAAGAACTCCTTCGACCGGGGCGCCCAGCTCGAGGTGGTCTGGCTGGCCGACATCTAGCGCGGCCCAGAACCCGTCTCGCGGCTGACGCTTCGCGTAGATAGCCCGTCACATCCTGTAGATGAATGAGGGAGCCGCAGGGTTTTCATCCCCGGGCTCCTCCCGCAGGCCCGTGATTCCAGCCACTTACGGCTTGCGCGGGGAGGATCTCCGCCGTATCCGGCGTGGCACCTGTCTTGCTCCCTACCCGGCCGAGTCGCGGGAGGTCTATACCATGCACGCGTTGCGCCGACTGAAGATACGCTCCGGAGAGGCCGGGTTCACCCTGGCCGAGATCATGGTGGCTTGTGCCATCATCTCGGTCGGGCTCGTCGCGGTCAGCACCGGGTTCGGGTTCGGGGTCGACGGCGTCGAAGCTGGCCGCCAGCAGAGCACCGCGGTCTTCCTCGCCGAGCAGCGGATCGAGCAGGCGAAGGAGCTGGCTGCCCGCAAGCCCAACCTGGCGGATCTGAACACGACGAACCTCCCGGCGACGGAGGCCTACGGGGCTATCACCGGGGCGCCCTCGACGTACCGGCGGGATACGACGATCACCCTGAATCCGGGCGGCACCACCGGGGCTCGCGTCGACGTGAGCGTCGCCTACAAGCCGGTCACCGGGCGCGGTGTGCTCTCGACCGAGCGGGTGGTCTCCCTATCGATCTTCCTGGCCAACCGATGAGCCGAGGCGAATCCATGCTGAACAACGAGCGCGGTTACACCCTGGCGGAGATGATGGTGGTCTGCGCCATCGTCGGACTGGTGATGGCGAGCTTGCTCGGCCTGGTGATGTCGGGTCAGCGGGCCTACTGGTACGGCACCACCCAGGTCGACGCGCAGCAGACGGCCCGGGTCGCGGTCGAGCGGATGGTGAAGGAGATCCGGGAGGCCGGATACTATCCGCAGAATCCGGACACGAACCCGGTGACCTGTACGGCGGCTCCCTGCTACACGTTCGACGCGATCGCGAGCGGACCAACCGCCACCGCCATGACCTTGCAGTACGACTGGAACGGCGACGGTGCCAGTGCCGCGAGCGGCATGGTGAACGATCCGTTCCTGTGCGCGACCGGGGCCGCGTGCCGAGGTGAGCGCGTGGCGTACTCGTTCTCGAGCGGTGCGCTGACGCGGCAAGAGATCGGGGTGGATGGCACTCCGGTGACCATCGCCTCCGGGATCAGCTCCCTGGCCTTCACGTACTTCGCCGAGGACGGCACGGTCACGTCCGTCCCGTCCAGCATCCGCATCATCGGAGTCACCGTGACGGCGCAGAGCGCGAACCAGGGGGCGTACGTGACCATGTCGGATCGCATCCGTCTTCGGAACCGATGAGTCAAGTCTACGAGCGGGAGGTTGGCATGAATCGAGTCTTCAACTGGATACGCGACGAGCGCGGGGTGGCGTTGCCCCTCGCGATGATCTTGCTGATGGTCTTGACGCTCCTCACCATCACCTTCATGTCGTTGGGAGCGGTCGAGCCGCAGATCTCCAAGAATCTGTCCGACGGGGCGCGGGCGCGGCAGCTCGCCGAATCCGGCCTCGAGTGGGCCATGAGCGCCCAGATCGGCAACCAGGACCTCAACAGCGCCACTCTCCTGGGCGGCACCATGACCAGCGGGGGCGCGTGTGGAACGGGCAACACGTGTCGTGTGCTGGCTACGGCCCAGGCGCTGCCCGGCCTGACCTCCTCTTCCGGAACCTTCGCGGTGACGCTGCGCAATGACATCAATACCAACGCCGGCGATCAGCAGCTGATCGGCACCACCCTCACCCGCGATAGCAGCACTACGGTTGACAGCAACGGCGTCGTGATCCTGACGTCGACGGGCACCTTCAACGGCGCGAGCCGAACCATCACCGCGGTGGTCCAGCGTGGAAACCTGAACATCAACGCTGCCCTCAGCCTGCCCGGCGTGCAGACCGATACGTTCTCGAATGATCCGCCGTGTGGCGGCTGCTACAGCATCGACGGGCGCGACTGGCGGATGGCCGACACGAGCACCCCGACCGGGATCACCGCCACTAAGCTCGGCGTCTCGACCTATACCGGCACCGAGACCCTTACGGGCCTCACCTATGAAGCCAACGCGGAGGCGGGCTTCGACGATGCGGCGAAGCAGGGGTACGTGCAGGGTAAGCATCAGACGACGGGTGCTCTCACGACGGGCCTCAACACCATCGCGGCGGACAGCTCGCTGAATCCGGCCGTCGTCCAGTCGTTCCTCACGAACCTGGCTTCCAATCCCCAGACCCAGATCATCAACAGCACCCAGGCCTGCCAGTATTCGAGCGGTATCAGCTCCAGCAAGCCCGAGGGGCTCCGGATGACTTCGACCGCGACGGCGAACCAGGTCACCCTCACCAACAACTGCAGCGGCGTCAACCAGGTCAATCAGACGATAAGCCTGGGTACCTCGACCAACCCCGCGATGGTCTACGTCAAGGGCGAGTACGATCCCAGTTCGAACTTCATCGGCACGTCGGTGTACGGCAGCCAGCCGATCACCGGCTACGGGATCCTGGTCATGGAGGAGGCGGACCTGTCATTCTTCCAGTCGAGCCAGTTCACGTGGAACGGCATCGTGATCGTCACCGGCCGCAACGTCGGTATCGGCTTCCGTGGGGGCAGCAACACCGAGATCCGCGGGGCGCTTATTGCCAATGAGACCAACGGGGCCGAGGTCGGCGGCTACTTCGAGTTCCTGAACCAGGCCGATACCCTGAAGATCCGCTTCGGCAAGGAGGGCATCGACCTGGCCCTCCGCGGCCTCTACAACACCCGCATCTCCGGCTTCCGCGAGAACTAGACGTGCGACGCATCATCCTGCTGGCGGCGGCGCTCCTCCTGGGGGCCGCCTGCCAGCAGGCGCCCGTTTCCCATCCACCCGCCTCGCAGAATCTGTCCCCGGTCGAGCAGATGAAGGCCGAGGGCGACGCATTCCTCGCCAAGGGCGACTACGGCAATGCGGTCGAGAAGTACCGGCAGGCGATCGACCTCGACGGGAGCGCGATCGGCCCGCGGTTCGCGCTGGGAACCGCTTATTCCTTCATGGAGAAGCGCCCGGAGGCCATCGTCCAGTTCCGCTGGGTCCTGAGCCGCGCCGATGCCGGCTCCTCCGAGTACCAGGAGGCGCAGCGGTGGCTGATTCGCGTGGGCGCGCTCGCGGCGCCGGCCGCGGCGGCCGTCGCCGACCAGAAGGGCGAGGCCCGCCCGGTCGACCCGTCAACGGTCGGTCGACTCGTCGGAAAGACGGAATGGCCGGGCGTGACTCCTCAGCGCCGCATGCTCGGTGGCACCATGTCCCTGATCGGTGACGAGCCCGTCACCCAGGACGTCAAGCGCAATCGAGCCTTCCGACTGGGCGACGGCTACGAGTTCAAGGACGTGCCCGCGGGCCGCTACCGGGTGGTCGCGGTGATCGACGGAACGACCGTCTGGGACGAGAAGGTCACCGTGGAGACCGGCAAGGATACGAGCCTCACACTGAGCCAGTCGACGAGCCCGGTGCCGGCCGGAAAGTTCGCGCTGCCCGCCGACAAGCCCGCCGCTCCCGCTACTTCCGAACGCTCGCGCTGACCCGCCCGCTCGGCGCGCTACCGCCTGAGGGCGAGCGCCCCTCCCCCGATCATCGCTACCGCGAGGGAGACGACCAGCAAGACCAGCGCGTACTCGTAGCCATTCGGGTTCGAGTGCGCCCAGAACCCGTTCTTGAGGTGAACGAACACCACCGCCCCTAGCATCACCGGCACATTGGCCAGGGCGGCCCACCGCGTGAACAGCCCCAGCACGAGGCAGATCCCCCCCAGCCCGTGGGCCAGGATCAGGTACCAGGTGCCGATCTCGGCGAAGGGCACCCCGTTCTTGGTCTGATAGGCGATCATGCCGGCGGGACCGAAGACCACGGCCGCGAGGTAGGCGTGCATGATGTAGACGATCCCCAGAATGAGCCGGAGCAGCGTCGCGCCGTACGCGGCCATTGCGCCTCCCTCGTGGTCTACGGCTTGCGGAAGAGGATCTCCCCGAAGTAGGACTCGGCGGTCGAGGTCGTGTCGTTGGAGTCGATGGCGATCGAGATCGCCCCCACGTCCTCGCCCGGCGATTCCTCGTAGATCTTCTTGTAGTCCTCGAGCACGTTGCGGCTCTCGGTGAGCCACTTGCCGAGGTCGGTGGGGCCGGAGCGCACGACGACGTAGGTCACGAGCCCGGTCTTCTCGCTCTTGAAGACAGAACCGACCGGCGCGGTGGTGTCCCAGATGTAGGAGATGATCCGGGAGCGCACCGCGGACGGAAAGCGCGGGAACGTGACGTAGATCTGGGCCGCCTCGTCATCCGTCGCCGACTTGCGGGCGTCACCCCCCTTTGGCAGGGTCACCACCTGCCAGCTCCACTGGAGGATCGGCCAGGTCTTGACGTCGACCTTCACCTCCTTGGAGATCGTCGAGCTGTCGTTGGCGCTCTTGAGATGGATCGCCTTGCGGCCGCCCTGCGTGACGATGCGAAAGTCGTACTTGGGACTTCCCCAGTTCTGGCCCTTCCACCCGTCCGGGATCCCGGTCTTGCCTTCCGCCTGCTTGGCCCAGTCCTCGACCGGCACGGTCGGAGGGTCGGCAGCGGGGAGTGGCCCGGCGATCAGGGCCAGGAGGGCGACCGCCACGAGCGCGGCCGTCGTCGGGAGCACGAGCACGGAGCGGATCATGGCCGCTTCAGTTTCTCACGCCCCCCCTGTGCTACGGTAAAAACCTGATGTCGGACGTGCGGATCGACAAGTGGCTGTGGGCGGCCCGCTTCTTCAAGAGCCGCACGCTCGCCGCTACCGCGTGCGCCGGAGGGAAGGTGGACATCAACGGCGATGCCGCGAAGCCGTCCAAGCCGGTGCGACCCGGGGATCTCCTCCAGATCACGCTCCCGCGAAGCCGGCGGATCGTCAGGGTGGCGGCCCTGGCGGAGCGGCGCGGCAGCGGCAGCGAGGCCGCGCTGCTGTACGAGGACCTCACCCCGCCGCCTCCCCCGCGCGAGGCCAGACCGGCGACGCCGGCCTATCGCCCGCCCGGAGCCGGCCGGCCCACGAAGCGTCAGCGGCGGCATATCGATCGCCTCTCGCGCTGGTAGGAGGGCGTCGCGGGGCCTCGCCTTGCGCTGGCCCCGCCCCTCTGTTACGGTCGGGCCCGTCTTTGGTGTCCGGGCGGCCCGCCGGGTGCGGGCCCCAGGGAAGGCGGTGCGAATCCGCCGCGACCCCGTCACTGTAATCGGGAACGAAACCCGCGATCGGCCACTGATCCGGCACGAGCCGGATCGGGAAGGGGCGGGGAGTAGGACGATCCGAGAGCCAGGAGACCTGCCCGACACCGCCACCCCGTACCGGTCTTCGAGGGAGGACCCGGGTGACGGCCGTGTATCACTCGCTTCTCGTCCTGGGCGGGGCCCGTAGCGGCAAGAGCCGTCACGCGCTCGAGCAAGCCCGCCAGGATGGCACCCGCGTCGCGTTTCTCGCCACTGCGCGTGCGCTCGATGGCGACATGGCCACCCGCATCGCCCGCCACCGGGCAGAGCGCCCTCCACGGTGGACCACGATCGAGGAGCCGCACGAGGTGCCGGCGGCCTGCCGCCGCGCGGCCCGCTCGCACGACCTCGTGGTCGTCGACTGCGTGACGGTCTGGGTGTCGAATCTCATGGAGCGTGGCGACGACGACGCGGTGGTGCTGGCTGCGGCCGACGAGCTGGCCAAGCTGCTCCGCGAGCGCCTCGTCTCCGTCATCCTGGTGTCCAACGAGGTCGGCGAGGGCGTGCATCCGCCGACCGAGCTGGGCCGCCGCTTCCGGGACCTGCTGGGGTTCGTCAACCAGCGTCTCGCCGCCGCCGCCGACCGGGTCACCCTGATGGTGGCGGCACTCCCCCTGACCGTGAAGGACGTCCCGCTGCCTTCTGCCCCGCATGACCGATCTCACGAAGCTCCGTAGCCTCGTGACCCTGCCGGATCCCGGCGCCGAGGTCGAGGTGCGCCGCCGGCTCGATCAGCTCACCAAGCCGCCGGGCAGCCTGGGGCGCCTCGAGGAGCTGGTGGTGCGCCTGGCCACCATCGCGGGGACCTGCCCGCCGCCGCTCCGCGATCCGGTCATCTTCACCCTCGCGGGCGATCACGGCGTGGTCGCCCAGGGCGTGAGTGCCTATCCACAGATCGTCACCGCGCAGATGGTCGAGAATTTCCTCCGGGGCGGAGCCGCGGTCAACGTCCTCGCGCGGCGCGCGTCCGCGCGGGTGGTGGTGGCCGACCTGGGCGTGGCCGCCCCGCTCCCCCGGCATCCCGCGCTGCGCGATCTCAAGGTCGCGTCGGGCACCGCGGACATGACGCGTGGGCCCGCGATGACACGCGCCCAGGCGGTGCAGGCGATCGAGGCCGGTATCGGGCTCGTGGAGGCCGAGCGGGCGGCGGGGGCGGACCTGGTCGGCACCGGCGAGATGGGCATCGGAAACACCACCGCCGCAAGCGCGCTGGTGGCGGCCCTGACCGGCGCCACCGTGGAGAGCGTCACCGGCCCGGGCACGGGAGTGGACGCGGCGGGCCGACGGCGGAAGGTCGAGGCGATCCGGCGTGCCCTCGAGCGGAACGCGCCGGATCCCGCGGATCCCCTCGATACCCTCGCCAAGGTCGGGGGCTTCGAGATCGCCGGTCTCGTCGGGGTTATCCTGGCCGGGGCCGCGTACCGCCTCCCGGTGGTCCTGGACGGCTTCATCGCGGGCGCGGCGGCCCTGGTTGCGGTCCGGCTCGAGCCGGCCGCGCGCTGGGCGCTGCTCGCCGCCCATCGGTCGGCCGAGCCCGGGCACGTGCGCGTGCTCGACGCGCTCGGGCTCGAGCCGTACCTCGATCTCGGAATGCGGCTCGGAGAGGGGACCGGCGCGGCGCTCTGCATCAGCCTCGCCCGCGCCGCAGTCTCGGTGCTCACCGACATGGCGACCTTCAAGTCGGCGGGCGTCAGCGCCCGCGCCGACGGCCCCGGTGCTCCGTGAGCCGGCTCCTGACCGCGCTGGCGCTGGTCCTCACCCTGCTCACGGCGCCGGCCGAGGCGCTCACCGTCACCGACCAGACCGGCCGCCGCATCGTCCTGCCCGAGCTGCCCGCGCGCATCATCTCGCTGGTGCCGAGCGTGACCGAGATCCTCTTCTCGATCGGGGCCCAGGACCGCCTGGTCGGGGTGACCGACTTCTGCGACTATCCCGCGGAGGCGCGCCGGAAACCGAGGGTCGGCGGCATGCTGGCCCCGAGCCTCGAAGGCATGGTCTCGCTCAAGCCCGACCTCGTGGTGGTCACCACCGCCGGCAATCGCCAGGAGACGTTCGAGCAGCTCGAGCGGCTCAAGATCCCGGTCTACGTGGTGAACCCGGTGACGGTGGCCGACGTGCTGGACCTCGTAGCCCGTCTCGGACGGCTGGCGGACCGGGGCGACGCCGCGGATCGGGCGGTCGCCGCCTTGCGCGAGCGGATGCAGGCGGTGGCCGCGCGGGTGGAGGGGCGGTCACGTCCGCGCGTGCTCTACGTCCTCTGGCCCGACCCGCTCATCGTGCCGGGGCGCGCCTCGCTCGTGTCCGAGCTGATCGCCCTCGCCGGCGGCGACTCGGTGACCGCCGACGGAGGGCAGGGGTATCCACGCTACAGCCTGGAGGCCGCCCTGGCCCGCAACCCGGAGGTCATCATCCTGGCGAGTCACGGCTCGGAGAAGAGCCCGCTGATGCGCGACAAGTGGGAGCGCTTCACCCAGGTGCCGGCCATCGCGGCCGGGCGGCTCCACACGATCGACGGCAACCTGACGCACCGGTACGGGCCGCGCATCGTCGACGGCCTCGAGCGGCTGGCTCGACTGATCCACCCCGAGGCCTTCGATCGGGCGCAGGCCCGATGAGCGAGCCGGCCCCCGCCTCCGGCGCTCGCCTCGCCGTCCTCCTGGGCGGGCTCGGGCTCCTGGTCATCGCGGCCGCGCTCGGCGCCTTGTTCATCGGAAGCGCCCGCGTGCCGCCCGGCGACGTGCTGGCCGTGCTGACTGGCCGCATCAAGGGGGTCGATCAGGTCGTGGTGCTGAGCCTCCGGCTGCCGCGCATCCTGGCCGCCTTGCTGGCGGGCGGCGCGCTTGCGGTCGCGGGAGCGGGCTTCCAGGCCCTCGCCCGCAACCCACTCGCCGAGCCCTCGGTCCTCGGCGTTTCGAGCGGGGCCGCGTTCGGCGTGATCGTGGCCCAGGTCTTCGGGCTCGGCGGCAGCCTCGTGGAGGCGGTGGGGCTGGCCGCCTGCGCCTTCGCGGGCGCCCTGGTGGCGGGCGCGGCGGTCTACCTGATCGCGTCCCGCGCCGGCGGCCTGCCCGTCCACACGCTGCTCCTGGCCGGCGTGATCGTCGGCATCTTCTTCTCGTCCGCCATCACGGTGCTGATCTCGGTGGTGGACTTCGACCGTCTCGGCGGGGTCGTGCACTGGCTGCTCGGCAACCTGAGCCCGATCGCGCCCGGCAGCCTGGCCGTCTTCGCGGCACTCACCACCCTGGGGGGCTGGCTCGTGATCGGCGCCGCCCGCCGGCTCAACCTGCTCGCCCTCGGCGAGGAGGCGGCGCAGCAGCTCGGGGTCGACTCCGAGCGCGTGAAGCGCCGCATCTTCGCGGGCGCCGCCCTGCTGACCTCTGCCGCCGTCGCCTTCGCGGGGCCGATCGGCTTCGTGGGCCTGATCGTGCCCCAGACGCTGCGCCTGCTGCTCGGATCGGACAACCGCGTCGTGATCCCGGCGGCCCTGCTGGGCGGGGGGGCGTTCCTCCTGCTGGCCGACACGGTCGCCCGCAACGTGATCGCCCCCGCCGAGCTGTCCGTGGGCGTCATCACCGCCTTCTGCGGGACCCCGTTCTTCATCTATCTGCTGCGCGCGCGCGTGGCGAATCCGCACCTGTGACCCCGCTGCTGGAGTGCCAGGGGCTCGCCTTCGCGTACGCGTCGCGCGATGGAGGACCGGACGCCTTCGCCATCCGCGACCTGTCCTTCGACGTGCGGCCCGGTGAGACCTTCGGGGTGATCGGCCCCAACGCCTCCGGCAAGACCACCCTGGTCCGGCTGCTCTCGCGCGTCCTGACGCCGTCGGGCGGCCGGATCCAACTCGAGGGCAGCGACCTGAGCCGCCTCGAACGGGCCGCCGCGGCCCGCCAGATCGCGGTGGTGCCGCAGGACGTCCCGCACGGCTTCCCGCACACGGTCGAGGAGCTGGTGCTCATGGGGCGCTTCCCGCGGGCCCCCCGCCGGTTCTTCGAGAGCGAGGAGGATCGAGCGGCGGCGCGCCGGGCCATGGAGGCGGTCGGGGTGCTCGACCTGCGAGGGGCGCTCCTGGACCGGCTGAGCGGGGGGGAGCGGCAGCGGGTGATGCTCGCCCGAGCCCTGGCCCAGGAGCCCCGCCTGCTGATCCTCGACGAGCCGACGGCCCATCTGGACCTGCGCTACCAGGTCGAGTGCGCCGGCCTCCTCCGCCGGCTCGGGCGCGAGGCGGGCCTCAGCATCGTGCTCGTCTCGCACGATCTGGGGTTCGCGGCCGAGCTCTGCGACCGGCTCCTGCTCATGGCCGCGGGCGCCGCGGTCCGCATCGGTCCGCCGGAGACGGTGATGGACGAGGCCGTGCTCGAGGCCGCCTACGGCTGCCGCGTGATCGTCGACAAGCATCCGATCAGCCGGCGGCCCACGGTTCACCTGGTGTATCCGGGCGCCTGATATGGGCCGAGAGTAACGAAGGAGGTGATGGAAGCTAAAGCGAGCTAGCACAAGAAAACAGATTGCACTCCAAGGGAAGCCGGTGGCCCGATGAACGGGCCGAAGCCGGCACGGTCCCGCCACTGTGAGTGGGGAGTCCCGCCCGATCCCGCGAGGGAGCCACTGGGCCGCCCGAGGGCGCGCCTGGGAAGGCCGGGCCACGACGCCGATCCACGAGTCAGGAGACCTGGGTGCGGTCACCCGCGCCAACCCCTTTCGAGGCAAAAGGAGTGGTCAATGCGAGAGCACCTGGTGTGGATTCTGGCTCTGTCCCTGGCGGTGCCCGCGGTGGCGGCAGCGCAGGAGCAGAAGAGCGTGGACCCGGTGGTGATCACGGCGACCAAGGTCGCGACCCCGTCTGAGCAGATCGGCGCCTCCATCAGCGTGGTGAACGGGGACGACTTCCAGACCTATCACTACCCGACGGTGGACGAGGCCCTCCGCAACGTGCCCGGCGTGGAGATCCGTCGCTCGGGCTCCTACGGCAAGACGTCGAGCATCACGATCCGCGGGGCCAACGCCAACCAGGTGCAGGTGCTGGTGGACGGGGTGCGGGTGAAGAGCCCGACCCTCGGGCAGGTGGATCTCTCCGATCTCTCCCCGGACCTGATCGAGCGGATCGAGATCATCCGCGGTGCCCAGTCCACCCTCTATGGCGCCGACGCCATCGGTGGCGTGGTCAACATCATCACGCGCAAGGGCGCCGGCGGGCCGTTCCAGGCCTCCGTGCAGCAGGAGGTGGGCAACTACGACACCCTCGCCAGCCGGGCCACCGTCAGCGGAGCCTGGAAGATCCTCAACTACGCGCTCTCGGCGTCCCACTTCGAGAGCAACGGCCAGTTCCAGAACGACGGGACCGACGTCAACGCGCTCAGCGCGCGAATCGGGGCGACGCTGCCGTGGAACTCCTCCCTCGACTTCGTCTTCCGCTACAACAAGAACGACATCGGGGTGCCGGTGAAGGGGGTGTTCCCGGGGCCACAGCCGATCGTCCCGATCATCAATCCCAACGCGCACCAGCAGTCGGAGACCACCATCTACAGCCTGGAGGGCAAGACCCGTCCGGTGGAGTGGTGGGAGACCCGCGGCCGCCTCTCGCGCTACGAGAACAGCTCGGGCTTCCAGGACCCGGTCGATCCCGGCGTCGACTTCGACGTCCCGATCTTCTCCCAGGTGGACGTGGTGCGAAAGGAGGCGGAGTGGATCAACTCGTTCTTCATCGGGAAATGGAGCACCAGCAGCGTCGGGCTCGAGTACCGGCGGGAGGAAGGTGAGAACAAGGGCGTCTTCCGCGCCGCCACCGAGACCCAGTCCGTCTTCCTCGAGCAGCAGCTCCGCTTCTTCGATCGGCTCTTCATCACCGGGGGCTTCCGGGTGGAGGACAACAGCGTCTTCGGCACCACCACCACCGAGCGCGGCTCGGTCGCGTTCGTGATCAAGGAGACGGGGACCCGGCTGCACGGCAGCGCCGGGACCGGCTTCCGGGCGCCCACCTTCAACGACCTGTTCTTCCCCGACTTCGGTAATCCGACCCTGCAGCCGGAGAAGAGCCTCTCCTACGACTTCGGGGTCGACCAGAAGCTCTGGAACAACCGGATCCGCCTCGGCCTGACCTACTTCCAGAACAACTTCAAGAACCTGATCACGTGCTGCGTCTCCATCCCCACCGCGCCGTTCGGGGGACCGATCAACGTGGGCCGGGCCCGCAGCGCGGGCATCGAGTTCACCTCCGAGGTGGACCTGCTGCCCAACCTGGTCGCGTCGCTGAACTATACCTACACGGATTCCGAGAATCTGGCCACCGACCGGCTGCTGCCGCGCGAGCCGCGGCACCGCTGGAACATCGGCCTCACCTGGGAGCCGATCGCGCGCCTCGCCCTGTTCACCCAGGTCCACGTGGTCACCGAGCAGTTCGAGCCCTTCGGCGAGGTGTTCAACAGCGGCTACACGCGGGTGGACGTCGGCGGGACTTGGCGTATCCTCGACCGCACGGGGTGGCTGCAGAAGCTCGAGCTGACCGCCCGGATCCAGAACCTCCTCAACGAGGGCTACGCGGAGGTGCGCGGGTTCCCCGCCCTCGGCATCAACGCCCTCGTGGGGTTGCGGGCGTCGTTCTAGGGAGGGCTCGATGATCGCCGGGGTGTCCGTCGAGGCGGGGCGGGAGGCGGTGGTGCTCGTGAGCGAGCACCCGCTGCGCGTCCTGTCCTCGGCGGTGCACCACGGCGGTTTCGTGGACGCCCGCGCGGTGGTCAACCTGCACGTGGACAAGCACGACCCCTGCGCGGACCCGGCCGGGATGATCGGGGCCTTCGCGCGTCGCGCCGGGGTGCCCGCGCCCTGGGTCGGGCTGCTGACCGGCGCCTTCACCGAGCGCGCGGCGATCGCCCAGGAAGCGACCGACGATCTGCGGGCGCTGGCGATCACCACGGTCGGCCTCAGCAATCTGGCCTCGGCCGGCCACTCGCCGATCGCGACCTGGACGCCCTCGACGATCAACACGGTGGTGGTGGTCGACGCCGATCCGGAGCCGGCGGCCCTCGTCAACGCGGTGATCACCGCGACCGAGGTCAAGGGCCTCGCCCTCCGGGCGGCCGGCCTGGTGGTCGAGGACGGCGTGGCGGCCTCCGGCACCTCGACCGACGCGGTCGTGATCGCGGCCACCGGTCGCGGCGCCCGGGCGCGCTTCGGTGGGCCCGCGAGCCCGCTGGGCTGGGTCGTGGCGCAGGCGGTCCGGGTCGCGCTCGATCGAAGCATTCGCGACTGGCAGGAGCGCGCCCGATGAGCCCGGTCGCCCGCGTCGGCGGGGTGGCGCTCTCGGTGGTCGCGCACGTGGGGGCCGGGGCGCTGCTCCTCACCCTGTCCGTCGCCGACTGGAGTCAGCCCCTCTTCGTGGACCTGGTCGAGCGCGCCGACGCGCCGGGTGGCGCTGCCGCGGGGGTACGGGGAGCGTCGGGGACGGGGGCGCGGTCTCAGCGCTCCGCCCCGACCGTGCCTCCCGCGTCGCGTGCCGTCGCTGCGGACAAGGCCGCGGCACCGACGATCTCTTCCCCCCCGCCGCCACCGGCGCTAATGGCTCAGGTGACTCCGCCCGCGGTCTCGCCGGTGCCCACCGCCGAGCCGGCGCCGACACCGCCCTCGAGCCCTTCCTTACCGGCTGTAGCAGATCTACCGAGTATTCCGATCTTCCCAGCGCCGCCATCCTCAACAGACTCCGTTGCCGCCGGAACGCCCGGAACGTCCGGAGCACTCGAGGCCGGCGCTGGCTCGCCCGGTGGAGAGATGCGTGGCGACGGTGGCGTGCCCGGCTCGGCCCTCGCCCTCGGCACTCCGGCCCCCGGGGCCGGCGCGATCCCGGCCGAGTACGCTCCCTACCTGCAGCGATTCCGGCAGCGCGTCCAGGAGTCGCTGGTGTATCCGCTGGCCGCGCGCCGGCAGGGCCTGCGCGGTAGCGTGGAGCTCGACGTCTGGCTCGATCCCGCGGGGCGGGTGCGCGACGTGCGCGTGGCGCGGTCGTCCAGCCATGGCCTCCTCGACGACGCCGCGATCGAGACCGTCCGCCACCTCGAAGCGCTGCCGTTTCCCGAGTCGCTACCGCGACGCGCGCTGCTCATCCGGCTCCCCCTCGTGTTCGATCTCCGGTGAGTCGCTGATGCGCTGCGGCCGGCCCCGATGACGGCGCTGGCCCTGGCGGTGGCGCTCGATCTCCTGGCCGGCGATCCGCCCAACCGCTGGCACCCGGTGGCGTGGATCGGCGCGCTCATCGCGCGCGGCCGCCGGCACGCGCCCCGGGGCGTGGACGACCTGGCCCTCTACGGGACCTTCCTGATCCTGGTGGTGGCCGGCGTGGCGGCGGCCGGCGCGCTGGCCGCGCACGCGGTGCTGGCCACGCTTCCCGCGCCGGTGGCGCTCCTCGGCGACGCGTGGCTGCTCAAGTGCAGCCTCTCGCTCGACGGCCTGTTCGCGGCGGTGGAGATCACCCGAGGGCACCTGGTGGCGGGCGATCTGGCCGGCGCGCGGCGGCAGGTGGCCTGGCATCTCGTCAGCCGGCCCACCGGCGACCTGGACGCCCCCGCGGTCGCCTCCGCCGCGGTCGAGTCGCTCGCCGAGAACCTCACCGACGGGGTCGTGGCGCCGCTCTGCTTCTACGTGGTGGGCACGGCTCTGGGCGGCGTCGCGGGCGGGCTCGCGCTGGCGTGGGCCTATCGCGCGGTCAACACCGCCGACGCCATGATCGGCTATCGGCGGGACGAGCTCGAGTATCTCGGCCGCGCAACCGCGCGCACCGACGACGTGGCCAACTACGTGCCGGCGCGGCTGGCCGCCGCGGCGCTCGTCGCGGGCGCGTGGCTCGTGCGGGAATCGGCCGAGGGGGCGGCGCGCGTGCTACGCCGCGACGGCCGCCGCACCGAGAGCCCGAACGCGGGCCTGACCATGGCCGCGATGGCCGGCGCGCTGGGCGTCACGCTCGAGAAGCATGGCCACTACCGCCTGGGCGCGGGGCCGCCGCCCGATCCGGCCGCGATCGATCGCGCGATGCGGGTGGCGCGCTGGACCGCCGCGCTCTGCGTCGGCCTGGCTGAACTCGCCCTGGTGGCGTGCCGGTGAGCCGCCGGCGCGCCCGGGCCATCATGCTGCAGGCCACCGGCTCGCACGCCGGCAAGACGGTCCTGGTCGCGGGCCTCTGCCGGCTCCTGGCCCGTCGTGGCCTCCGGGTGCGGCCGTTCAAGTCCCAGAACATGTCGT
>DATGBR010000074.1:0-5654 GCA_035312605.1 Candidatus Methylomirabilota bacterium | reverse complement strand
GAGCGGCTGCAGGCGGGCGGGGTGGACCTGGTGCTCTCCGACCTCAAGATGCCCGGGCTCACCGGCCTCGAGCTGCTGCGCGAGGCCAAGGCGGTCGCTCCCGACGTCGACGTGATCCTGCTCACCGCTTTCGGCACGGTGGAGGAGGCGGTGCGGGCGATGAAGGACGGCGCCACCGACTTCCTCACCAAGCCCTTCCAGCGCGCCCAGCTCACCAAGGTGGTGCGCCAGGCGCTCGAGCGCCGCGACCTCATCGCCCAGAACCGCGCCCTGCAGAAGCGCCTGGACGACCTGCTGCGGCAGGGCAACATGATCGGGGCGAGCCCCGCGTTCCGGCGGCTCATGACGCTGGTGCAGCAGGTGGCGGACAGCTCGGCCACCGTCCTGATCCAGGGCGAGAGCGGGACCGGCAAGGAGCTGGTGGCCCGCGCCATCCACGACCGCTCCGGCCGGCGCGAGGGCCCGTTCATCGCGGTCAACTGCGCGGCCCTGCCGGAGACCCTGCTCGAGTCCGAGCTCTTCGGCTACGAGAAGGGCGCCTTCACCGGGGCGGCCCAGCGCAAGGAGGGGCGCTTCGAGCTGGCCAGCGGCGGCACCCTGTTCCTCGACGAGATCGCCGATCTCTCGCTGGTCACCCAGCCCAAGATCCTGCGCGTGCTCCAGGAAGGCGAGTTCGAGCGGGTCGGCGGCACCAAGACGCTCCGGGTCGACGTGCGCATCGTCACCGCCACCAACCAGGACCTCGCCACCCAGGTGCGGGACAAGCGCTTCCGGGAAGATCTCTTCTACCGCTTGAACGTCATCACGATCCAGGTGCCGCCGCTCCGGGACCGTCACGAGGACGTGCCGCTCCTGGCCCAGCACTTCCTCCGCGTGTACGCGGCCAAGAACAACCGCCAGCTCGACGGCTTCACCGACGAGGCCCTCGGCTGCCTCGAGGCCTACTCGTGGCCGGGCAACGTGCGCGAGCTGGAGAACGTGGTCGAGCGCGCGGTGGTGCTGGCCCGGGGCCTGCGGGTCGACGCGGCCGATCTGCCGGACGCGGTGCGTGAGCGCTCGGTGATGCTGCTGCGGGGCGGCCTCGCCGCGCCGGCGGATGCCACGACGGCGCCCGACGGGGTGTTCCAGGTCCGGATCGGCACGCCGCTCGCCGAGGTCGAGGCGCGGCTTCTCGAGGAGACGCTCCGCCTCAATCACGGCAACAAGACGCTCACCGCCAAGATGCTCGGCATCGATCCGAAGACCGTCTTCCGCAAGCTCAAGCAGGGCGAGGCCGACGACCCCGCGTCGGGCGACGCGCCCGCGTCCCGCTGAGCGCGTTGGCCTTCGAGACCATCCGCTTCGAGGTCGCCGACGGGGTCGGCACCGTCACCCTGGCGCGTCCCGACAAGCTCAACGCCCTCAATGCGCTCATGCTCGACGAGCTGCTCGCGGTCCTGGACCAGGCGGACGCCGACGACGCGGTCCGTGTGCTGATCGTGACCGGGGCCGGACGCGCGTTCTGCGCGGGCGCCGATCTCTCGGGCGGGCCCCGCACCTTCGACCGGGTGGCGCGCGGACGCGGCGAGGCCCCCGGCGCGCACGAGGACGGCGGCGGCCGCGTCACCCTGCGGATCTTCGACATGAAGAAGCCGCTGATCGCGGCGATCAACGGCCCGGCGGTGGGCTTCGGCATCACCATGACGCTGCCGATGGACATCCGCATCGCGTCGACCGCCGCGCGCATCGGCTTCGTGTTCGCGCGGCGCGGAGTGGTCCCCGAGGCGTGCAGCACCTGGTTCCTGCCGCGCCTCGTGGGGCCGAGCCAGGCTGCGGAGTGGGTCTACACCGGGCGCGTGTTCCCGGCCGCGGAGGCGCTCGCGGGCCGGCTCGTGAGCCGGGTGGTCCCGCCCGAGCAGCTCCTTCCGGTGGCGCGCGAGCTGGCGCGGGAGATCGCCCAGAACACCTCGGCGATCTCGGTGGCTCTGTCGCGCCAGCTCATGTGGCGGCTGCTCGGGGCGGACCATCCGATGGAGGCGCATCGGCTGGACTCCCGGTGCATGGACTGGACGGGCCGCTCCGCCGACGCCCACGAGGGCGTGAGCTCGTTCCTCGAGAAGCGCCCGGCCCGCTTCACCCTGCGCCCCAGCGCGGACATGCCGCCCTTCTATCCGTGGTGGCGCGAGCGCTCCTTCGAGCCCTGAACCGCCCCCGGCGGTGAGCGGAGACCGGTTCGCGGGCACGGCCCTGCTGTGCCTCGTCGTCTTCTCCAGCACCGTCTGCATCGGCGCCTTCGGCCCGCTCCTGCCCGAGATCGCCCGCGCGCAGAGGCTGCCCGACTGGGAGCTGGGCGTTCTCGCCGGATCGTTCGGCCTCGCGCGCATGGCCGCCGACCTGCCCGCGGGCGCACTCGCCACGCGCCGGCTCGCGACCGCGCTGACGCTCGCCCCGGTGACCCTGCTGGCCGGGATGTTGCTGCTCGCCACCGCGGGCCCGCTGCCGGTGCTGGTCCTGGGCCGGATCCTCACCGGCCTCGCTCACACCCTGGTCATGGTCGGGAGCCTCACCGCGGTTCTCCAAGATAAGCCCGGGCCGCGGGCTTCGATGCGGCTCAACACGCTCGAGTTCGCCGGGATGCTCGGCGTGCTCGGCGGGCTGGTCCTGGTCGGGCTCCTGCCCGAGCGCTGGTCGTGGAACGTCACGCTGCTCGCGGCGGCCACGCCGGTGCTGGTGGCGCTCGCCGCCACGCTCGCGCTCGCCCGTTACTTCCCGGCCCGGCTCGGCGCGGAGGCGTCGGCGCCGGGCTCGGCGGGCGCCGCTTCCGCGATCCCCCCCGGGCGCCCGTCGTTGCCGCCGATCGTGCGCCTGATGTTCGCGCTCGGCGTGATCATGGCGCTCGCGTGGTCGGCGGTGAGCCAGTTCGTCATTCCGCTGCGGGGCACGCGCGAGTTCGGGCTCGATCGCGCCGGCATCTCCGGCCTGCTCTCGCTGGCCCAGCTCGTGGACCTGGCGGTGCTGCTGCCGGTGGGCTGGCTCGCCGATCGCATCGGGCGGCCGCCGGTGCTGGTCGGGGTGGCGGCGGTCCTGGGGGTCGGGCTCTTCGCGGTGGGGCTGGGGTCGCTGCCGCTGCTCGGGCTGGGCTGCGCGCTCTTCGGCCTCGGGATGGCGGGCTGGATGCTGCCGCTCGGCGTGATCCGCGATCACACCGACGGGGCGCGCCTCGGCTGGCGGACCGGCGTCTACCGGGTGGGGGTGGACGGCGCGATCTTCCTCGGCCCGGTGGTGTGCGGTCTGCTGGGCGAGGGGCGCGCGCCGATCTTCATCGGGCTGATCGGGGTGGCCGCCTTCGCGATCGCGGGACGGCTGTGGTGGCTGCGAGCCTAGACGCGCGCCCCCGCAGCTTCGGGCCCCTCACCCCGGCCCTCTCCCCAGGGGGGAGAGGGAGGCGGGGGTCAGCCCTTGAAGCTGTTCTTCTTGTGCGCGCCGTCGCAGTAGGGTTTGTTGGCCGAGCCGCCGCAGCGGCAGAGGAAGATGGTGTCGCCGCCCTTGGGGGGCATCGCATTGCCCTGGCCGTCCTGCATCTCGCACTCCCCCTGCACCATCAGGGGCCCGTCCGTGATCACCTTGACGCTCACCGCCATCGTGGCTCTCCCTTTCGCATCACCGTGGTTCGCATCACCGGGGTGGTAGTGGCTGCCGCCCGCCGAGTATACTTCAGATCGACATGCGCCCGAGCGTCCCCATGACCGGCCGTCTCCTCGAGGCCATGGCGCACGCGGGTGCCCGCCAGTACGGCGGCGAGCGCGTGTCCGAGCTGGCCCACGCGCTGCAGTGCGCCGAGCTGGCCGAGGCCGGCGGCGTGGACCCGCACCTGACGCTGGCGTGCCTGCTCCACGACGTGGGCCGCTTCCTGGTGGACCAGTCCCTGGTCTTCGACCGCGTGGGCGGGGCCCGATCCGGGGCCCGCGGCCACCACGAGATCGGAGCCGAGCTGATCGCCCCCTACGTGCCGGAGCGCGTGGCGTGGCTCGTGCGCATGCACGCCGACGCCAAGCGGTACCTCTGCTCCACCGAGCCCGGCTACCACGCGACCCTCTCGCCCGCCTCGCAGCACACGCTCACGCTGCAGGGCGGGCCCATGGGGCCGGAGGAGATCGCCCGCCTCGGCGGGCACGCTTGGCTCGCCGACGCCCTGCGCCTGCGGCGGTGGGACGACGGGGCCAAGGTGGTGGGGCGGGCGACCCGGCCACTCGAGTCGTGGACGCCGCTGGTGCGGACCTACTTCGGGTGAGTCACGATCCGCCGCTGCCGGCGCCGTTCGTCGAGCGGTTCGCGCCGCTCGCCGAGGTGAAGTTCAGCGACCCCCGCTCGAGCTTCCATCGCTGCTTCGGGTGCGGCCCGGACCACGACATCGGTCTCCGGGTCCGGACGTTTCGCGCCGGCGGGGCAGACGGCCCCGCCAATTGGGAGGTCCTCTCGCCGATCGTGATCCCGGGCCGCTTCGAGGGCCCGCCCGGCGCCGCCCACGGCGGCATCGTGGCCGCCTATCTCGACGAGATCCTGGCCGGCGCGGCGGTCAGCCACACCGGCCGACTCTACGTGACCGGCGAGCTCACCGTGCGCTACGTCAAGGGCACCCCGATCGAGCGGCCGCTGCTCGGGCGCGGGCGCGCGGTGCGCGACTGGGGCAAGTACATCGATCTGGAGGCGGCGATCGAGGACTGGCAGACGGGCGAGATGGTCGCGACGGCGACCGGCCGCTTCCTGCCGATTCGCGGCGCGAGCTAGTCGGCGCGCTTGAACTTCTGGAAGGAGCGCATCATCCGCGGCGGGGTGAGGAACTGCCCGTAGCCGGTCCAGGAGACCTCTCCCACGTAGACGTCCCCGCGCGAGTCGACCACCAGGCCGTGGGGAGCGATGAACTCCCCCGGCTTCTCGCTCGCGAACTGCCCCCCGAAGCGCGCGACCCGCTGGCCCTTGGCGTCGAGGACGCTGACGCGCGGTCCCAGGTTCGGGGTCTTCTCGGTCACCGGCATCCCGGAGCCGAGCTCGCCCACGAAGAAGAGGCCGTGGCCGCGGTCGGCGAAGAGCCCGCAGGGGCGGTGGAGGTTGTTCCACTGGCCCTGGTAGCCGCCCTGGCCGTCGAAGATCTGCACGCGGTGGTTCTCGCGGTCGGCCACGTAGACGAGGCCGTCGCGGTCGGTCACCAGGTTGTGGGGCAGATTGAACTGGCCGGGATCGGTCCCCGGCTCGCCCCACGACATCACGTGCTTGCCGTCCGGCGAGTACTTGTGCACGCGCGAGTTGCCGTAGCCGTCCGAGACGAAGAGGAAGCCGCTCCGGGGGCAGATCGCCACGTGGGTCGGCCGGTTGAAGGGCTTGCCGCCCTGCAGCTCCGCCGCTTTGTCCGGATCGCCGATGGTGAGCAGGTGCTTGCCCTCGGGCGTGAACCTGCGCACCGTGTGGTGGAGATCGTCGGTGAGCCACACCATGTCGTCGGCGTCGATGGTGATGCCGTGGGCGCGACGGATCACGCCCTCGCCCCACGAGCGGAGGAAGTTGCCGTCGCGATCGAAGACGATGACCGGGTGCTCGCCCCGCGTGAAGACAAACGCGCGGTCCTGCTTGTCCACCGCCACGCCCGCCACCTCGTGGTACGTCCACCCGTCGGGTAG
>DATGBR010000073.1:0-23867 GCA_035312605.1 Candidatus Methylomirabilota bacterium | reverse complement strand
CCGCTTGGCCGGGCCCTTGCCGATGCCGTCGCGCTTCCGGATGGTCAGCTCACGCATTTCCATGATTCGTTGCTCCTTGAGTGGGTGGTCTTACACGAAGAGGGTCGACACCGACTCCTCGTCGTGGATGCGACGGATCGCTTCCGCGAGCAGGGGGGCGACCGAGAGAACGCGGATCTTGGGCAGCTGGCGCTCGGGAGTGAGCGGGATCGAGTTCGTGATGATGACTTCCTCCAGGACGGATTCCCGGATGCGGGTGATGGCCGGCCCCGACAGGACCCCGTGCACCGCGCAAGCCAGGATGCGCGCCGCCCCTTCGCGCTTGAGCGCGTCCACCGCCTGGATCAGGGTCCCGGCGGTGTCGATCATGTCGTCGATGATCACCACGTCCCGGCCCTTGACGTCGCCGATCAGGTGCATGAACAGGGCGACGTTGTTCCCGTCGCGGCGCTTGTCGATGATGGCGAGACCCGCCTTGAACCGCTTCGCGTTGGCGCGGGCCCGCTCGACGCCGCCCGCGTCGGGGGAGACGAGGACCGGATCCTTGAGATCCTTCTTGGCCAGGTAGTCGAGGATGACCGGCGGCGCGGCGAGGAGATGATCCACCGGGATGTTGAAGAAGCCCTGGATCTGCCCCGCGTGGAGGTCGATCGCGAGCACCCGCTGGGCCCCCGCGGCGGTGAGCAGGTCGGCCACCAGCTTGGCGGTGATCGGCACCCGCGGCTGCACCTTGCGGTCCTGGCGGCCGTAGCCGTAGTAGGGCAGGACCGCGGTGATCCGCCGCGCGGAGGCCCGCTTGAAGGCGTCGATCATCACGAGCAGTTCCATCAGGTGGTCGTTCACCGGCGGGCAGGTGGGCTGGATCACGAACACGTCCTCGCCGCGGACGTTCTCGTTGATCTGCACGTACACCTCGCCGTCCGAGAAGCGCGAGACGTCCGCGTCGCCCAGCGGGAGCTGGAGCGTCTTGGCGATCTCCTCGGCCAGGGGCCGGTTCGCGTTGCCCGAGAACAGCTTCAGCTCGTAGGACATGGCGTCTCCCGTGATGCCATCGCGGCTGTCCGAATTACGGCTGCTACCCTTGCTTCTCTCTCAAATGCGCTCGGCTCGCCTTCGGCTGCACCTCGCCAAGCCACTGCACCTCGCCAAGCTCGAACTGGCTGGGGCGGGAGGAATCGAACCTCCATTGCGGGGTCCAAAGCCCCGAGTCCTGCCACTGAACGACGCCCCAGTGCCGTCATCGGCTCGCCCGGATCGCCGGTCCCGAGTTCGTCCTGACCGCCCAGCACGCCCAGCCGGCCCGGGTCACCCGCGATCGCACCTGCCGCGCGTGGTCGAGGGACCGCGCGAGGCCGAACACGGTCGGGCCGCTGCCCGACATGATCGCCCCGAGCGCGCCCGCCGCCAAGAGGGCCGCCTTCATGCGGCCGATCACCGGCAGCACCGGCTCGACCACCCGTTCCAGGTTGTTCGTCAACGCCGCCGCGAGCGTGGCCACGTTGCGCCGACGCAGCGCCTCGATCACCCGCTCGGTGCCGGTCGGTTCCGCGTGCCAGCCCGCCGGCACGCGCCCGTAGACCTCGCGGGTGGAGAGCGGCGCGCGCGGGTTGACCAGCACCAGCGCGTACCCCCCGCCGCCCGGCAGCGTCTGCAGCCGCTCGCCGCGCCCTCTCGCCACCGCCCGGCCGGTGCCCAGGAAGAACGGCACGTCCATGCCGAGCTCCACCGCCAAGTCCTGCAGCCGGGCCCGGGGCCACCTGAGCCCCCAGAGCCGGTTGAGGCCCCAGAGCGTGGCCGCCGCGTCGCTCGACCCGCCGCCGAGCCCGGCCGCGACCGGGATCCGCTTCTGCAGCTCGATCCGCGCGCCCTTCTCGATCCCCGCGGTCTTCTGCAGCAGCCTCGCGGCGCGCATCACCAGATTCCCTTCGTCGGTGGGCAGTTCGGGGTCATCGGCATGCAGCGAAAGGGTGTCGGCGGTTTCCACGGTCAGGCGATCGAAGAGGTCCACCGCTTGTAGCACCGTCGCGATCTCATGGTAGCCGTCGCCCCGCTTCCCCAGCACCTCGAGGGCCAAGTTCACCTTGGCCGAGGCGCGGAGCACGAGCCTCTGGCTTCCCCGCGGCCGCTTCGACAAGGCAGCACACGCTATCACGCGTCGAGACGGAGTGTCAACGGAAGTCTTGAATTCTAACGTCTTGCGGAACAGTGAGGGTCAGCAGGGCGGGGTCGAACGACGTGTTCATGCGAGGCTCGCGGTAGACGATCGCGACCCGCAGCGATCCATCCGCGGTCTCCAAGGTGAAGCCGGCCGGCGGGCCGTCGGCCGGGGCCGGCGTGAACGTCACGCGCGCCGGGTTCTTGCCGGTCCACTCCACCTGTCGGGCCTGTCCGCTGTCGGGATCGAACCAGATGCGCTGCTCGCCCGGCGCGCCGGTGAGCCGGAGGGAGGGTCCGACCGCGTCGGCGGCCACGAGCTCGACCGTCGTCGGATCTGGCATCGCCCGCACCCGACCGCCGAGCAGGGCCACCAGGTCCTCGACACCGAGGGCCAGGCCGAGCCAGCGGCGATTGGCGTCCGGGGACGCGGGGGCGATGTAGGCCCGGTTGTCGAGCACCTCCCAGAGGGTGACGCTCTTCGGATCGCCGCCGACGATCAGCACCGGCGTGCCGAGGGGAGAGAGCGCTTCGAAGCGCATGGCCGCGGGCTCGCCCAGGAGCAGCAGCACGCCGGTGAGGCGCTGGGCCCGTCCGCTGCGCCGGATGGTGATGTCGGCCCGCGAGCGCAGGTCGCGCAGCGAGCGGCGATGCTGCTCGATCCGGGACAGCGCGGCGCGCGCCTCCTCGGTGACCGGCGGGGGCGCGGGGGCGGGCGCGGTGGTCGCGCAGCCGCCCACCGCGGCCGACAGCAGGAGGGCGCCGAGGCGGCTACTTCTGCTCGGCCTTGGGCGGCGCACCCTTGGCCCGGGTCTGGCTCTCCCGCGTCTCCTTGATCTTGGTGCGGACCTGGGGCGCGGTGGGCCCGTCCGGATCCGTCTTGAGCGACTTCTCCCACGCCTCGATCGCCTCGTTGGAGAGGTTGTTCTTGAGGTAGGCGTCGCCCAGGTGCTCGTAGAGGACGGGGTCTTCCTTGGCGAGGCTCACCGCGCGCTTCAGCTCGCGGAGGGCCTCCGGATAGCGGCCCTGCTGGTAGTAGGCCCAGCCCAGGCTGTCGATGAAGTAGCCGTTCTCGGGCTCGAGCGCCAGCGCCTGCTGGATGAGCTGGATCGCCTCGCCGAGATTCGTGCCGCGCTCGGCGTACATGTAGCCGATGTAGTTGTACGACTCGGCGTGCTTGGAGTCGATCGCGAGCACGCGACGGAAGGAGCGGATCGCGTCGTCGAACCGCTGCTGCTTCTCCTGCACGACCCCGAGCTGGAAGTGGAGATCCTTGTTCTTGTCGTCGACCGACAGCCCCTCGTTGAGCACGTTGGCGGCCCGATCGTACTGGTTGGCGCGCTGGAGCGCGGTGCCGAGGTAGAGGAACAGCTCGGGCCGCTTCGGCTCCAGGTTGACCGCCTCCTGCAGCGTGGCCACGGCGTCGTCGTAGCGCTTGGCGCGCCCGTAGAGGAAGCCGAGCTGCACGCGGGCGTCGACCGAGCGGGGATCCGCCTGGAGGATCTTCTCGAGCTCGGCGCGGGCCTCGTCGTCCTTGCCCGCGTCCATCAGCGCGGTGGCGAGGTAGTAGCGGGTCCGCATGTTGCCCGGCTCGAGGGTCACCGCCTGACGGAACGCGGACACCGCGCGATCGAACTGCTTCTGCTCGTAGTGGATGGCGCCCAGCTTGAGCCACACCCGCGGATCGCGCGGCAGCGACTCCACGAGGGCCTCGATCTCGTTCTGAGCCTCGCCGTAGCGGCCGAGCTTGACGAGCAGGTCCCCGAGGCGCTCCACGAACGCGGCGTTGTCCGGGTTGGCCTTCAGCGCTTCCTTGTAGACCGCGACCGCCTCGTCCAGCTTGTTCTGCGCCTCGTAGACGAAGCCGAGGGCCGACCACGCGCCGTCGTGGTCCGGGTCGAGGTCGACCGCGCGCTTCAGGTTGGTCAGCGCGTCGTCCCACTGCTCGTTCTCGATGCCGATGCGCCCGAGCAGGTAGTAGCCCTGCGAGAGGTTGGGGCGCGCGGCCACCAGCCGTCCCAGCACCGCGCGGGCCTTGTCGTAGCTCTTCTGCTCGAAGTGCAGCTGGGCGAGGGCGAGGTAGCCGTCCGGCGTCTTGGGGTCCAGCGCGACCGCCTTCTCCAGCGCGGCCTCCGCCTCCGGCATCCGGCGCTGCCGCTTGTAGAGATCGGCGAGCGTCATGTACGCGCTCGCGTTGTCGGGCTCGAGCGCGATCGCCTTCTGCGCCGCGGTGAACGCGCCGGTGACGTCGTTCAGGCGGACCAGCCACTGCGAGAGCTGGATCCAGAGGACCCCGGAGTCGGGATCGGTCTTGATCGCCTCGCGCAGCTGACCGATGGCCTGGGGCAGGCGCCCGGCGCGGGCCTCCATCTGGGCGATCACGTAGTGGTCGTACGCCTCGCCCTGCGCGCCGATGGGCCGGCGGCCGATCGGGGCCGCCTCGACCGCCGCCGTCGGCGCTCCGGGATCGGCCGGGCCCGTCCCGCCGCTCGCGCAGCCGGCCAGCGTGGCGGCGAGGGCCGCCCCGCCGAGGGCCAGCGCCACGAGCCCGCGGGGGCGGCGCGCGATCAGGTCCTTCGACATGAGCCGCCGGACCGTGCTCGCCAGATCGGCGTCCTGCACGGGGGCGAGCGCGCTCTCCACGAGCGCGGTCTCGTCGGGATCGAGACGGGAGGAACCGGTGGGGGGCGTCGCGCGCCGCGCGGGCCGCTCCGGCGCGGGCGCCGGGCCGGCGAGGCTCAGGCGCAGCGCGGTGACGGACGGGCCGAAGCGGGCACGGACCGCGCTGAGGACTTCCGCGGATCGCATGGAGAGCTCCTGGAGCCAGGGTGAGTTGTCGACCATGATCGTGAGCGTACCCGCCTTCAGCTCGCCGGGTCGCGAGCGGCGCGAGAGATCGGCGCCCACCGCCGCGCGCCAGCCGAGCCGGATGCGCTCGGCGAGGAGCCGTTCCTGGAGAGCCGGGAGGGCGGCGAGCAGCACGTCGCCCACGCGGACCGGGGAGGGAGAGCGATTGGCACTCCGCATCGCGCTCCCATGATACGCGACCGGCTATCTCATCGCTACTTCAGACCTCGTCGGCGGCGGTCGTGGCGCGCGGGGGGTGGGGTCAAATTGACTCCAATCCGACGGACATCTATAGTGTCGCTACCATGGCCCGACCCAAACGCGGGGAGATTCTGTCCCTGACGATCGACGACCTGGCCTTCGGCGGCGAGGGCGTCGGGCGGGCCGATGGATACGTCGTGTTCGTGCCGGGCGCGCTGCCGGGTGATCGGCTGCAGGTGCGGCTCGTCCAGGTGCGCTCCCGGTTCGGTCGCGGCGTCATCGAGGCGGTGCTCGAGCCGTCGCCCCAGCGGGTGGAGGCGCCGTGCCCGTATTTCGGGCGCTGCGGGGGGTGCCGCCTGCAGCACGTGGCCTACGAGGCCCAGCTCGGCTTCAAGTCCAAGCAGGTGGCGGACGCGCTCGAGCGCCTGGGCGGCCTCCGGGACGTGCCGCTCCGGCCGATCATCGGCGCGGACGAGATCTTCGGCTACCGCAACAAGATGGAGTTCACGGTGGCGCGCGTCCGCCGGCCCGCGGGGAGCGAGCCCGCCGGGAGCGGACCCCCGCGGAACGAGATGGTCGTCGGCCTGCACGAGACCGAGCGCTACGACTCGGTGCTCGACATCGAGCGCTGCCTGCTCCAGTCGGACCGGATGAACGGTCTCCTTGCGGAGGCGCGCGCCTTCTTCGCCGAGCGCGGGCTCAGTGTGTACGAGCAGGATACCGGCGAGGGGCTGCTGCGCTTCCTGATGCTGCGGGAGGGCCGGCAGACCGGCGAGCTGATGACCAACGTGGTGACCTCGGCGCCCGCGGTGTCCGAGCTGGCCCCGCTGGTGGAGCGCCTGCAGGCCCGCGACGCGGGGACCACGAGCGTGGTCATGAACGTGAACCCCAAGAAGGCGAGTGTGGCGGTCGGGGTGGAAGAGCACCTGCTGGGCGGGCGCGACCACATCCGCGAGCGGGTGGGCGGCCTGACCTTCCGGGTCTCGGCCAACTCCTTCTTCCAGACCAACACCCGGCAGGCCGAGCGGCTCTTCGACCTCGTGGTCGAGTCGACCGGCCTGACCGGCACCGAGACCGTGCTCGACCTGTACTCGGGCACCGGGGCGATCAGCCTGCTGCTGGCTCGCCGGGCGCGCTGGGTCTACGGGGTGGAGCTGGCCCAGGCCGCGGTGGACGACGCGGGGGCGAACGCGGCCGCGAACTCCATCACCAACTGCACGTTCCTGAGCGGCGAGGTGCGCTTCGTGCTGCCGGAGCTCATCGCCAAGGGGGTGACCGCGGAGGTGGTGGTGGCGGATCCGCCCCGCGCGGGGTTCCATCCCAAGGCGCTCCACGCCCTGATCACGCTGGGCGCCCGGCGCATCGTCTACGTCTCGTGCAACCCGACCACCCTCGCCCGCGACCTGGGCGAGCTGGTGCGCGGCGGTTACCGGCTGGAGTGGGTCCAGCCGGTGGACATGTTCCCGCACACCCCGCACATCGAGGCGGTGGCCCGGCTGGAGCACGTGATCTCGTGAAGTCGTACCTGCGGCGGCGCCTCTGGCAGTCGCTGCTCGTGCTCCTCGGCGTCTCGGTGGTCGTGTTCCTGATCCTGCACCTGACCGGCGATCCCGCCGCGCTCCTGCTGCCCCCCGACGCCACCGCGGAGGACATCGCGAAGTTCCGCACCGCGATGGGCTTCGACGATCCGGTGGCGGTCCAGTACGTGCGCTTCCTCAAGGGCGCGGTGCGGGGCGACTTCGGGGAGTCGCTGCGTCACGGCGAGCCCGCGATGGGGCTCGTGCTCGAGCGCCTGCCCGCCACCTTCGAGCTGGCCGGAGCGGGCCTGCTGATCGCGCTCGGCCTCGCGATCCCGGCCGGCATCGTCTCCGCGGTCCGCCGCAACACCTCGGTCGACTACGTCTCCACCGTGGTGGCCCTGCTCGGCCAGGCCATGCCGACGTTCTGGCTCGGCATCATGCTGATCCTGATCTTCTCGGTGCGGCTCAACTGGCTGCCCTCCTCCGGACGCGGCGGCCTCGAGCACCTGATCCTGCCCGCGATCACCCTCGGGCTCTTCACCACCGCGCGCATCACCCGGCTGACCCGCTCGGGCATGCTCGAGGTGCTCGGCCAGGACTACATCCGCACCGCCCGGGCCAAGGGGGTGGGGGAGCCGCCGGTGGTGTGGAAGCACGCGCTCAAGAACGCGTCGATCCCGATCGTCACCATCGTGGGCATCGAGCTCGGCACGCTGCTCGGCGGCTCGGTGATCACCGAGACCATCTTCGCGTGGCCGGGGGTGGGCCGCCTCTCGGTCCAGGCGATCTTCAACCGCGACTACCCGGTGGTGCAGTCGGCGGTGTTCCTCCTCGCGAGCACGTTCGTGATCGTGAACTTCCTGGTCGACGTGATCTACACCTACCTCGATCCGCGCATCCGGTTCCGCTGATGGCCGCGCTGCCGCCGTCTGTCGCCACCGAGGCCGTCGCGCTCGCGACGCGCCGGCCGCGGGTCGATCGCGAGTGGGTGGCCTTGCTCCGCCGTCTGGTGCGCCGGCGCACCGCGCTCTTCGGCATGCTCGTGGTCCTGGGGGTGCTGCTGGCCGCCGCCTTCGCCCCGCTGGTGGCGCCCTTCGATCCGCTCGAGCAGGACATCGGCCAGCGGCTGCGCGAGCCGGGCTGGCAGGACGCGCAGGGGCGCGTGCACCCGCTCGGCACCGATCACCTCGGCCGCGACATCCTCTCGCGCATCGTCTTCGGCTCCCGCATCGCGCTCGTGGTCGGGCTGGCCGCGGTAGTGATCTCGGGGCTCCTCGGGATGCTCATCGGGCTCCTGGCCGGCTACTTCGGCGGGCGGGTGGACGACTTCCTGATGCGCCTGGCCGACATCCAGCTCGCCTTCCCGTTCATCCTGCTCGCGATCGCGGTGATCGGGGTGCTGGGGCCGAGCCTGCGCAACATCATCATCGTCATCGGGGTGTCGTCGTGGGTGGTCTACGCCCGGGTGGTGCGCGGCGAGGTGCTGTCCATCCGCGAGCGCGAGTACGTGCAGGCCGCGATCGCGCTGGGCAGCCAGCACTGGCGCGTGCTGCGGCACCACGTGCTGCCCAACACGCTCACCCCCTGGCTGGTGGTGGCCACGCTCGACATGGCGCGGGTGATCGTGATCGAGTCCGCGCTGTCGTTCCTGGGGCTCGGGGTGCAGCCGCCCACCCCCACTTGGGGCGGCATGCTGGCGGACGGGCGCGTCTATCTCTCCACCGCGTGGTGGCTCGCCACCTTCCCCGGCCTCGCGATCCTGATCACCGTGCTCGGGATCAACCTCTTCGGCGACGGCCTTCGCGACACCCTGGATCCCCGTCTGAAGGTCTAGCCGTCATGAGCGACGACACCCTGATCCTGAGCGGCGCCCGCATCATCGACGGCACCGGGGCCGAGCCGGTGCGCGGACGCTCGGTGGTGGTGGAGCGCGGGATGATCACCGCGGTGGTGGACGACGCGCGCGCGCCGCGCGGGTCCGGCGTCGACCTCGCGGGCCACACCCTCCTGCCCGGCCTCATCAACTGCCACGTGCACCTCTGCTTCGGGGCGGAGGCCGACCCGGTGCGGCCCATGCGCGAGGAGCCGCTCGCCCTCACCGCGATCAAGGCGCTCATGCGCGCGCAGCAGACCGCGGAGGCGGGGGTCACCACGGTGCGCGACCTGGGGGGCCGCGAGTACGCCGAGATCGCGGTGCGACGCGCGATCCAGGAGGGCTGGGTCGCCGGCCCGCGCATCGTGGCCGCGGGCCGTCCGGTGTGCATGACCGGCGGGCACGGGCACTTTCTCGCCCGGGAGGCGGACGGGCCCGACGACGCGCGCAAGGCGGTACGCGAGCAGCTCAAGGCGGGCGCCGACGTCATCAAGATCATCGCCACCGGCGGGGTCATGACTCCCGGGGTGGAGCCCGGCTCGCCCCAGCTCACCTTCGAGGAGATGCGCGCGGCGATCGAAGAGGCGCGCAAGGCGGGGCGGCGCACCGCGGCCCACGCGATGGCCGCCTCCGGCATCAGCGACGCGATCGCGGCCGGCATCACCTCCATCGAGCACGGGATCTACCTCACCGAGGAGATCGTGGCCCACATGCGGCGCGACGGGACGTTCCTGGTCCCGACCCTCAACGCACCGGTGGCGATCGCCTCGGGCGGGCTCGCGGCGGGCATCCCCGAGTTCATGGTGCGCAAGTCGGAGCTGGTCATGTCGGCGCACGTGGCGAGCTTCCAGCTCGCGCACAAGGCTGGGGTGCGGATCGCGTCGGGGGCCGACTCGGGCACCCCGCTCAACTTCCACGGCTCGCTGCTGCCGGAGCTCGAGCTGATGGTGAAGTACGGCATGACCCCGCTCGAGGCGATCCGCTCCGCCACCACCGTGGCGGCCGACTGCCTCGGCCTGGGCGCGGTGACCGGACGCATCGCGCCCGGCTACGCGGCCGACCTCATCGCGGTGGCGGGCGATCCGGCGGAGCGCCTGCAGGCGCTCGGCGACCTGCGCCTGGTGCTGGCCAACGGCCGGACGATCCGGCGGGACGGCGACGCCTGACCCGTCGCTCCCGTTGACACCGGCGGAGGCTCCGCGTATGGTTCGGCCCGAATGAAGGCGCGGATCCTCGGCCTGCTCGTTCTCGCGGCGCTGCTGCCGGCGCTGATCCTGCTCACGCCGCTGGCCTACGCGAGCCCGCCGGATCCGGTCTGGATCTCCGGATTCTTCGACGACGGAGACCACGACGACGTCGTCGCGCTCGTCACCTCGGCCGGAGGGGCCATCGATCCCTTCCCGCTCCACGGGGAATGGACGGTCCCCGCCCCCGCCGATCGGGTCTGCCCGGGGCAGTCTCCGTCGGTTCCGACCCGGCGCGCGCCCTCCTGCAGCACCCCCCGCGCTCCTCCCGCCGCCTAGCTCTCCGACTCGGTCGACCTGACCGCGGCGCCGCCGCGGTCGCAGCGCTGGTCAAGAGTCACGTCCCGAAACGGGTGCGCCCGCGCCCGGGAGCTCGGCGTCCCCGGTGAGCTCACGCGGCGTCGCCCGCTGGGGAGCGAGGGGGTCCATGGTGATGGTCCAAGGTGTCAGGAGGAGCAGGGCGGGGGTCGCGCTGCGGCTGGCGATCGTCGCCGCGGCGGTGACCGCGTGCGGATCGCTCGTGAAGATGGAGGCCCCCGCGGCGGACGGGCCGCGGATCTCCGGGCTCGAGGTCGCGACGGCCCGCCCGATGGCGGGATGCCCGGTGCGCTTCAAGCTGCACCTGGACGCGGGCGCGGACGACGGGATGCGCGCCGGGATCGGCTGGGTGCGCCTGGACCGCCGCGCCTGGGGGTCCGGGCGCGAGATCGTGGCGATCGAGCCGGTGCCGTCGGGCGACGCGATGGTGGCGCTCGCCCCCCGGCGCCCCGGGGTCTACGCCTGCCAGGTCCAGGTCGCCGACCGATCGGGACGCTGGAGCAACGTCCTGCAGACCCGGATCGCGGTCGACGCCGCCCCCGCCGGGGAGGCATCGCGATGCGCGTGAGCCGAACCGTGATCCCGGCCGCGCTCGGCTTGCTCCTCGCGGCGACGCTTCATCCGGCGGGCGCACAGGCCCCCCTCGGCCGGCTCACCCTGGACGAGGCGGTCGCGCTCGCGGCCCGCGCCAACCCGACCCTGCGCGCCAAGCAGTTCGAGTACCGGGCGATCGGCGCCAACGAGATCAGCGCGGGGCTGCGCCCCAATCCGACCGCCACCTACCTCGCCGAGACCGCGTACTACCAGCTCGAGGCCGCGGTGGGCGGCTCGCTGGGGGAGAACTAGCATGCGTCTCGCCCCCCTCCTGCTGTCGATCATCGCGCTCGGCGCCGCCTGCCGCGACCCCGCTGCGAGCACGCCCGCGCCGACCGCCCCCGAGGCCGAGCGGCGCGACCCCGCTCCCGCCGTCGAGGAGGTGAAGCTGGCCCGCCCCGAGTACCGGAGCCGGGCCACGACGCTCGAGACCACCGGCCGGGTCGTCTTCAACGAGGAGCGCCTCGTGCGCATCACCGCGCCGGTGACCGGACGCGTGGTGGAGGTACTGGTGCGGCCCGGCGACCTGGTGGAGCCCGGGCACCGCCTGCTCGTGCTCGACAGCCCGGACGCGGGCCTCGCCCGGGCCGACTACGCGAAGGCCACCGCGGACGCGGAGCGGGCCGATCACGCCCTCCGGCTCGCTCGCGACCTCTTCGAGGTCCGGGCGGTGGCCCAGAAGGAGGTGCGGGACGCGGAGAGCGAGTACCGGAAGACGGCCGCGGAGCGGGACCGCGCGGCCGCACGCCTCCGCAACCTGGGGGTGGATCCGGCGCGGACCGACGGCGCCACCACCGTGGCGGTGACCGCGCCGCGCAGCGGGGTGGTTGTCGAGCGCAACGTGTCCCCGGGCCAGGTCGTGGCCTACGGACAGTCGGACGTGCCCTCGAGCCTCCTGGTGATCGCGGATCTCTCCACCATGTGGGTGCTCGCGGACGTCTACGAACCCGACGTCCCCCGGGTGCGCCTGGGCGAGGCGGTGTCGGTGACGCTGCCCTGCTGCCCGGGCGAGCGCTACCAGGGACAGGTGGCCGGCATTGGGGACGCCATCGACAAGGAGTCGCGCACCCTCAAGGTGCGCGCGGTGGTGCCCAACCGCGGGCGGGCCCTCAAGAGCGAGATGTTCGCGCGGGTCAGCATCGACACCGGAACGCGCCAGGCCCTCGTGGTGCCCCAGGGGGCCATCCATCGGGACGGCAGCGCAACGTTCGTCCTGGTCGAGAAGACGCGGGGAGAGTACGAGCGCCGGCCGGTCACCGTGGGGGCGGAGGCCGATGGGGCGGTCGAGATCCTCGACGGGCTGACCCCGGCCGACACGGTGGTCAGCGCGGGCGGGATCCTCCTGAAGCGCGCGGCCCGATGATCGAGCGGATCGTCGCCTTCGCGCTGCACCAGCGCTTCGTGGTGCTGGCGCTGGCCTTGATCCTCACCGTCGGCGGCCTCGTCTCGTACGGGCACCTGCCCATCGAGGCCTACCCGGATGTGGGCGACGTGAAGGTCGAGATCATCACCCTCTGGCCCGGGCACGCCGCCGAGGAGGTGGAGCGGCTCATCACGATTCCGCTCGAGAACGAGCTGAACGGCATCGCCAACGTCACCTTCCTGCGCTCGGACACGCTCTTCGGGCTCTCCAACATCCGGGTCCTCTTCGCAGACGGCACCGACGACTACTGGGCGCGCCAGCAGGTCCAGGAGCGGCTCGCGGGCGCGGAGCTCCCATCGGACGCCAAGCCCCAGCTGGGCCCGCTCTCCGGAGTGATCGGGGAGATCTTCCGCTACACCCTCGAGTCGAAGACCCTGCCGCTCTACGAAGTCAAGGCGATCCAGGACTGGGTGCTCGAGCGCGAGTTCAAGAAGGTGCCCGGAGTGGCGGACGTGGTGTCGTGGGGCGGCGGCACCAAGCAGTACCAGGTGGTGGTGGATCCGGGGCGGCTGCGCGCCTACAACCTCACGCTCAAGCAGGTCTTCGACGCGGTGGCGAGCAACAACTCCAACGCGGGAAGCGGCTACATCGCGCAGGGGGACTACCGCATCCCGGTGCGGGGCATCGGCCTCCTGCAGTCGGTGGCCGACATCGAGAGCATCGTGGTGGCGGCCCAGAAGGGCACGCCGGTGCGGGTGCGCGACATCGGGGAGGTGGCCATCGGCACCGCGATCCGTCTGGGCGTGCTCGGGCGCGACCACGACGACGACCTGGTGCAGGGCATCGTGCTGATGCGCAAGGGCGAGAATCCGGGCCAGGTCATCGAGGGGGTGAAGGCCCGCGCGGCCGCGGTGCAGAAGCTCCTGCCCGCGGGGGTCGAGCTGCGGCCGTACTACAGCCGTGACCGGCTCGTGCAGACCACCGTGCACACCGTGCTGCGCAACCTGATCGAGGGCGCCGCCCTGGTGGTCATCCTGCTCACCCTCTTCCTCTACGACATCCGCGCCGCCCTCATCGTGGCCCTCACCATTCCCCTCTCGCTGCTGTTCGCGTTCATCTTCATGGACCTCCGCGGGATCCCGGCCAACCTGCTCTCCCTGGGGGCGATCGACTTCGGGATCATCGTGGACGGCGCGGTGATCATGACCGAGAACATCGTGCGCCGGCTGGCCGAGCGCCGACCGCGCGGCGCGCGGGTGGCGCGGGAGGTGCAGCACGCGGCGGTGGAGGTGGCCCGGCCGCTCACCTTCGCGGTGCTGATCATCATGACGGTGTACGTGCCGATCCTCACGTTCCAGCGGATCGAGGGCAAGCTGTTCCGGCCCATGGCGGTGACGATCTCCCTCGCGGTGATCGGAGCCCTCGTCCTCACCCTCACCCTCATCCCGGTGCTGGCGAGCCTCCTGTTCCGGCGGCCGCCCGCCGAGCGGGAGAGCCCGCTCCTGCGGTGGCTCCGCCGACCGTACCTCCCGGCGCTCCGCTGGTGCCTGAAGCGCCCGCGACTGCCGGTGCTGGGCGCGGCGCTCGGGGTGGTCGCCGCGCTCTTCGTCTTCTCGCTGCTCGGCAAGGAGTTCCTGCCCGAGCTGGACGAGGGCGACCTGTGGGTGCGCACCCAGTTCCCCATCGGCATCTCGATCGAGGCGGTGCGGCCCTACGTGCGCGAGATCCGCGAGCGGCTGCTCAGGTTTCCCGAGGTGCGCGTGGTGGTCTCCCAGCTCGGCGCCCCCGACGACGGGACCGACCCCGAGGCGCCCGACAACGTCGAGTTCTACGTCGGGCTCCGGCCGCGCGAGGAGTGGGCGGACCCGGACAAGGAGAAGCTGGTGGAGGCGATGACCGCGGCCCTCGCGAGCATCCCCGGGATCACCACCAACTTCTCGCAGCCGATCAAGGACAACGTGGACGAGGCGCTCGCGGGGACCAAGGGCGAGCTCGCGATCAAGCTCTACGGGCCCGACTTCTTCGTGATGGACGCCAAAGCCAAGGAGATCGCCGCTGTGTTGCGGGAAATCCGCGGGGTCGCCGACCTCGACTACGATCACGCTCCCGGCCAGCCGCAGCTGCAGATCGTGGTCGACCGGCGCGCGGCCGCCCGCCACGGGATCAACGTGCAGGACATCCAGGACGTCATCGAGGCCGCCACCAAGGGCCGGGTGGTCACCGAGGTCTTCGAGCGGGAGCGCCGCTTCGGCATCGCGGTACGGCTCGCCACCCCCGGCGATCCGATCGCGGCCCTGCGCGCGGCGACCATCAGCGCGCCCGGCGGGGAGCGGGTTCCGCTCGCCCAGCTCGCCGAGTTCGTCCGCACCGACGGCCTCGCCGAGATCTGGCGCGAGGGCAACGTTCGGCGCATCGCGATCAAGTGGAGCGTGCGCGAGCGGGACATGGGCGGCCTGGTCGTGGAGGCCATGCAGAAGGTGGGAGCCGCGGTGCGGCTGCCCGAGGGCTACCAGATGGTCTGGAGCGGTCGCTTCGAGGACCAGCAACGGGCGCTGGGGCGGCTCGCGATCATCGTGCCGCTCGTGATCTTCATCATCTTCGTGCTGCTGTTCGGCGCGTTCAGCTCGGTGCGGGACGCGCTCATCATCATGCTCAACCTGCCGTTCGCCCTGATCGGCGGCACCCTCGGGCTGTTCCTGTGGGGCACGAACTTCAACATCTCGGCCGCGGTGGGCTACATCGCGGTCTTCGGGGTCAGCGTCCTCAACGGGGTGGTGCTCGTCTCCTCCATCCGGCAGGCGCGGGAGGACGGGCTGCCCCTGCGCGAGGCCATCGCGCGCGGCTGCGAGATCCGATTCCGCCCGATCGTGGTGTCCGCGATCGTGGCCGTGATCGGCTTCCTGCCCGCGGCCCTGTCCCAGGGCATCGGCGCGGAGATCCAGCGGCCGCTCGCCCGGGTGGTCATCGGGGGGCTGATCTCCTCGACGATCCTGACCCTGCTGGTCCTCCCCGCGGTGTACGCGCTCGCCGGGCGCGACTCCGAGGGCGGGGCGCCGCTCGAGGAGGACGCTTCCGCCTAGAGCCCGAGCAGGAGCCGCGCGAGGACGCGCGCGACCAGCAGGGCGAAGGCGAGCCCGCCCAGCGCCACCACCGCCTCCCGCCAGCGCGGCGGACGCAGCGGCTCCGGGAGCAGCGCGCGGTTCAGGCGCAGGGTGTGGAAGGACAGGACCGCGAAGTTGAGTGCGGCCACATTGGCCCCGATGAGGATCAAGGTGAGCGGCGCCGCCCTCGTCATGGCGAGGCCGCCCGCGGCCACGAAGAGCGCGAGCACCGGGTAGAAGAGCCAGACCGGTCCCCTGGCTCCGGGCCGCGCGCCGGCGGTCCACAGCATCTCGGTCACGTGGCGGGCGAAGCCCTCCGCGATCCCGACCTGGGTCGAGAAGAAGATCCAGAGCGCGGTGAGGAGCGCGGGCATCCAGAGCACCGCCCCGTAGCGCCGCGCCAGCTCGCGCGCGAAGACCGCGCCCGCGCCGAGCCCGCTGACGTCGGTGGTGCGCGGCACCGCGTCGAGGGCCAGCGCCACCGGCAGGGCCATGCCGATCAGGCACACCACCGTCCAGAGCCAGAAGAGATCGGCGCGGAGATAGCGCCACCACTCGCGCCACTTGGCCAGGTTGGCCTCGCTCGGCGGGAAGATCGCGCCCTCGCGCGGGAGCAGGAGGATCTGGGCGCCCACCGAGATCGGCTGGACGCCCACCGTCCCCGCCATGCCGAAGCCCTTGTCGCGCAGCCAGTAGGTGAGCATGGCGTTGACGGTGCCGCCCGCGCCCGAGTAGGCCGCGAAGCCCGCGACGAGCAGCCAGTCGAGCGGGCGGTCGGGCGGCGGCGCGGGCAGCCACCCGGGCTCCCAGAGGGGCCGCCCCACGAAGCCCCCGCCGAGCGCGACCCATACCGGCCGCGGCACGTAGAGCAGCGCGAGGGCGGCCAGGAACAGCAGCATCCAGCCCATCATGATCCACTCGACGATCTCGAGCGCGCGATGGAGGTGGCGACCCGCGAGCACGAGGCCCACCGCGGCGAGGAAGAGCAGGTAGCCGAGCCCCACCGTGATCGCGCGGTCCTCCTCGCGCGGCATCCGGCCGAGGAGCAGCGCGGCGAGCGCGGAGCCGCCCGCGAGGGCCCAGCCCGCCCAGCCGACCTGGGCCAGGTGCAGCAGCGAGTAGACGACGGCCCAGGTGCGGGGCCCGGGGCGCTGGCGCATGAAGCCGGTGAAGACGGGCTCGCCGGTGGCGAGGGTGTAGCGGGCCATCTCGGTGTTGAGCACGCCCTGGAAGAGGATCGAGAGCGTGCAGATCCAGAGCAGGCTCGGCCCGTAGCCCGCCGCGATCGCGGGGCCGAGCAGCCAGTCGCCCGCGCCCAGGGAAAGGCCGAGCAGGATCGCGCCCGGCCCGATGACGCGCACCAGGTTGACGGGATTGTAGGCGGGCGCGTGGGGCAGGTCCCCCTGCCGCCACGCGGGCAGGTCGTTCACGCGCGGGCGCGCCCCCGTCGCCAGGCCCAGAGCGTGAGCCACGCCGCGGGCACCGAGACCCAGAGCCAGCCCGAGGGCGCGGCGGCCGCGACGTCGATCGCGAGCAGCACGGTGCCGCCCGCGGCCGCGGCCCACAGCAGGAGGCGGGCGAGATGATCGGCGCTCGGCCGGATCCCGAGCGCGGCCACCACCAGGGCGCCCGCCGCGGCGGCCCCGTCGAGCAGCACGTCGGCCACGCTGCCCTCGCGGGTGAGCGTGGTGGCCTGGTGCGCCTCGTCGAGCGCGGCGGTGAGCACCGCGAGGAGGAACGGCCCGCGCCAGCCCGCGGGAGTGAGCGCGCGGCGCCAGAGCAGCGCCAGCACCGCGTACTCGCCCACGTGGCCCGCCTTGCGGGCGAGCCAGTGGAGCGCGGCGATCTGCTCGGGGGCGGCCCACGGCGCCAGCGCGCGGAGCCACGGCTCGAGCAGGGGAGACGTCGCGCCCGCGCCCCAGCGGTCGCTCGAGAACCAGGCGATCAGCGCCGACCACGCGAGCGGCGCCAGGAATCGTCGCGCCGTCATCACGTACCCCAGGGTGTCACAGGGGCCCAAAGTTGACAACTTGCGCTCACTAAACATAGGATGAGCCATGCAAATCCGGGAGCTCCTCGACGAGCTCTTGACGTCGCTCGAGACCGGCCCGCTGATCAGCGCGGTCCGCCATTTCGAGGCCAGGCCGGCGGTGTTCGCGTCCTTTCCCTCCTCGCTCGATCCGCGAATCGTGGAGGCCTTGAAGGCGCGCGGGGTGGAGCAGCTCTACTCGCACCAGGCCAAGGCGGTCGAGGCGGTGGCCAAGGGCGAGCACCTGGTGGTGGTGACCCCGACCGCGTCCGGCAAGACCCTCTGCTACAACCTGCCGGTGCTGCAGGCGCTGGTGCAGCAGCCGGAAGCGCGCGTGCTCTATCTCTTCCCGACGAAGGCGCTGGCCCAGGACCAGCTCGCGGAGCTGACCGAGCTGGCCAAGTCGCTCCCCGACATGCGGATGTTCACCTACGACGGCGACACCCCCCAGGACGCGCGGCGCTCGGTGCGGGCGCGGGCCAACCTCGTGCTCACCAATCCGGACATGCTCCACTCCGGGATCCTGCCCCACCACACCAAGTGGGTGAACCTGTTCCAGAACCTCAAGTACGTGGTGATCGACGAGCTGCACGCGTACCGCGGCGTCTTCGGCAGCCACCTCGCCAACGTGCTGCGGCGGCTCAAGCGGATCTGCCGCCACTACGGGGCCACCCCGCAGTTCATCATGGCCTCGGCCACGATCGCGAATCCGGGCGACCTCGCGCAGCGGCTGACCGGCGAGCGGGTGGTGGAGCTGAACGAGAGCGGCGCGCCCACCGGGGAGAAGACCTTCATGGTCTACAACCCGCCGGTGGTCAACCCGGAGCTCGGCATCCGCGCCCCGTACCTCGGCGAGGCGTCCAAGCTCGCGGCGCGCTTTCTCAAGAAGAAGGTCGCCACCATCGTGTTCTGCCAGAGCCGGCTCTCCACCGAGGTGGTGCTGGCCTCGATCAAGAAGATGCTCGAGGACAAGACCGGCGACTCCGGCATCGTGCGCGGCTACCGCGGCGGCTACCTGCCGCTGCGCCGCCGCGAGGTCGAGCAGGGGCTCCGCTCGGGCGAGGTGCTGGGGGTGGTCTCGACCAGCGCGCTCGAGCTCGGCATCGACATCGGCCACCTCGACCTGGCGGTGCTCGCGGGGTATCCGGGCACCATCGCCTCGATGTGGCAGCAGGCGGGCCGGGCCGGGCGGCGCAGCGGCGAGTCCGCCGCGGTGATGGTGGCGACGAGCTCGCCGATGGACCAGTACCTCGCCGCGCACCCGGACTATCTCTTCGGGGCGCCGCCCGAGCACGCGCGCATCAACCCGGAGAACCCGTTCATCCTGATCAACCACGTCAAGTGCGCGGCCTTCGAGCTGCCGCTGGGGGCGGACGAGGTCTTCGGGGGCGACGTGTCGGCGCACCTGGACGCCCTCGTCCTCGAGGGCGTCCTCCACCGCGCCGGGGAGCACTTCCACTGGAGCTCCGAGACCTACCCGGCCGATCACATCTCGCTGCGCACGGTGACCTCGGACAACTTCCTGGTCATCGACACCACCGCGCGCGATCAACAGCAGGTGAAGCGGCGGCAGATCATCGCGGAGGTGGACTGGAAGAGCGCCTTCGCTATGATCTATCCCAAGGCCATCTACATGGTCGAGGGCGAGCCCTTCGAGGTGCAGGAGCTCCACTACCGTGAGGACGAGGAGAAGGTCGCGTACGTGAAGAAGGTGGTGGTCGACTACTTCACCGACGCCATCACCGCCAAGGGAGTGTGGATCCTCCAGCGCTTCGGGCGCCAGGAGACGCCGGGCCTGCTCGCCGAGCAGGGCGAGGTGCTGGTGGCCGAGAAGGTCGTCGGCTTCAAGAAGATCAAGATGGGCACGCTCGAGAACGTCGGCTCGGGCGAGGTCGAGCTGCCGCAGCAGGAGATGCAAACCACCAGCGCCTGGCTCACCCTCGACCCCGAGCTGCTCGCGGAGATCTCGCCGCGGCGCGACGACCTGGTCGACGGGCTGCGCGCGCTCAGCCACCTGCTGCACAGCCTGGCTCCCATCTTCCTCCTGTGCGACATCCGCGACGTGGGGGCCTGGCTGGGCGACGGCTCTCCGTCCCAGGCCGGCCAGGTGGTGACGCGGGAGACGATGCGGGCCCAGCTCCTGCAGGGCGAGCACTTCACCCCGACGATCTATCTCTATGACAACCAGCCCGGCGGCATAGGGCTGGCCGAGCGCATCTTCGAGGTGCTCCCGGAGATGCTCGCGCGCGGCCGGGAGACGCTCGAGGGCTGCGGCTGCCGGAGCGGCTGTCCGTCGTGCGTGGGGCCGGTGAACGAGGTGGGCCGGCAGGCCAAGCCGGTCGCCCTGAAGCTTCTCACGCGGCTCGTCCCCCGGCGCTGAGGCGCGCGCCACCGTGGGTCGCGACCTCACCGAGCTGACCCGCATCATCCGGCGCATCGAGGCGAAGAGCCGGATCCGTCCGCCCGCGGGTTCGCCTCGCTCGCTGGAGGGGCTGCTCGACGGCGCGGTCGAGGAGAACGAGCGGGGGCGTCTCCTGGTGGTGCGGCGCCGCTTCCCGGTCGATCATCGGCACGGGGACCAGTCGCTGCTCGCGGCGCGCGACGCGGCGCCGCGCGCGCTGTCGCTCCTGGGTCGCGCCGGCGGCGACCCGGCCGAGGGCCGCCGGCTGCTCTACCTCGACACCGAGACCACCGGCCTGGCCGGCGGCACCGGCACCTACGCGTTCCTGGTCGGGGTGGGCTTCTTCGACGGCGACCACTTCGAGGTGCGCCAGCTCTTCATGCGAGATCTCGACGAGGAGCCCGCGCTCCTGACCGCGCTCGAGGAGATCTTCCAGGGCTTCGACGGCTTCGTCACCTACAACGGGAGCGGCTTCGACCTGCCGTTGCTCGAGACCCGCTTCGTCCTCGCCCGCCGCCGCTTCCCGGGGCCGGTCTTCCACGTCGACCTGCTGGGCCCCGCGCGCCGCCTCTGGAGCGACCGGCTCGCCGACTGCCGGCTGGGAACGGTCGAGCAGCACGCGCTCCGCTTCACTCGCGACGACGATCTGCCCGGCGCCCTGATCCCGACCGTCTACTTCGAGTACCTGCGGCGCAAGCGGCCCGACGAGCTCCCGCGGGTGTTCGAGCACAACCGGCACGACATCCTCTCGCTCGCCGCCCTCACCGGCTGGGTCGCGGACGCGGTGGTGCGCGCGCCGGTCCCCGACTTCGAGCCGGAGGCGCTGGCCGGGCTCGGCCGGCTGCTTGAGCTGAGCGAGCCCGAGCGGAGCCTCGCCTGCTACCGGATGGCGCTCGACGCGGGCCTGCCGACACCCTTCCGGGAGCGGCTGCTGCTCCGCCTCGCCCAGGGCGAGAAGCGCCGGGCGCGCTGGGACGAGGCGCGCGCCCTCTGGGAGGCGGCCGCCCGCGCCCCGCGCGCCTTCGATCCGCGGCCGTGGGAGGAGATCGCCAAGGTGCACGAGCACCGCCGGCGCGATCTGCCGGCCGCACGGCGGGTGGTGGAGGAGGCTCTCGAGCTGGCCCGGCGCCACCGCGCCTCCGAGCGCGTGCTGGCCGACTTCGAGCACCGGCTGGAGCGGCTGGCCCGCCGGCTCGAGCGCAGCGTCGGCTTCAGCGCCGCGCGGCTGCCAGCCTGACCCCGAGCGCGATCAGCACCGCGCCGCTCACGCCCTCGAGCCGGGCCCGCCAGAGGCGGCTCTCGACCAGCGGCCGGATGCGCCCGACCCCGAACGAGAGCACGGAGAGCCAGACCACCCCGATCCCGATGTGCAGCGCGGCCAGCAGCAGCGACCGCTCGAGCACGGGATCGCCCGGGGCGATGAACTGGGGCAGGAACGCGAGGTAGAAGATCCCCACCTTCGGGTTGAGCACGTTGGTGAGCAGCCCTTCCACGAACGACCGCAGCCGCTGCGAGGGGCGGAGCGCCGCCGCCCCGGAGGCGGATGCGGCGCGGGCGCCGTCGTCCACCCGCCACCAGCGCCGAACCGACTGCACGCCGAGCACGATCAGATAGGCCGCGCCGCAGAACCGGAGCACCGCGAAGGCCTCGGCCGAGCGCACCAGGATCAGCGAGACGCCGACCGCGGAGAGCACCGCGTGCACCACGCAGCCTCCCGCGATGCCGGCGACGGTGAGGAGGGCCGCGACCCGACCGCGCGTGAGCACGTTGCGCACGACCAGCAGGGTGTCGGCGCCCGGCGTGACGGCCAGCAGGGTGGCCACGACGACGAAGGCCCAGAGGCGGGAGTCCATGGCCCGCATTGTAGCCCGGTGGGCCGGCCCGCTCCGGCCGGTCGGCTTAGGGTTGACACATCTTGGGGATTAGGCTAGCCTCACTCTCCATTTCAGTCGTGAGCCAACGTGCCCCAGGAGAGACGCCCATGGCGAGAGCGCGGACGAGGACGATCGGGACGATGGCCCTGGCGGCGGCGCTGGGCCTGGCCACCTGCCTGGCGGCGACGAGCGGCGAGTCCGCGGAGGTGATGGTGTACTCCGCGCGCGCGCACTACGGGCAGGAGCCGGCGATGGAGGCCTTCACCAGGAAGACCGGCATCCAGGTGAAGAGCTTCGGCGGGGAGGCCGGGCCGCTCTTCGAGCGCCTGAAGGCGGAGGGCGACCGGACCCCGGCCGACGTCCTGATCAGCGTGGACGCGGGCCATCTCTGGAACGCGTCGCGCGCCGGGCTCCTGTCCAAGGTGGACTCGCCCGAGCTCCAGGCCAACATCCCCGCCCATCTCCGCGATCCCGAGAATCGCTGGGTCGGGCTCACGGTGCGCGCCCGCACCATCATGTACAACACCGCGCGGGTGAAGCCGGACGAGCTCTCGACCTACGAGGCCCTCGGGGACCCGAAGTGGAAGGGGCGGCTGTGCCTGCGCACGTCGACCCACATCTACAACCAGTCGCTGATCGCCACCACGATCAAGCGCTACGGGGAGCCGAAGACCGAGGCCATCGTGCGGGGCTGGGTCGCCAACAATCCGACCCTGATCAACGGGGACACCAAGATCCTGGAAGCGGTCGCGGCCGGCCAGTGCGACGTGGCGCTGACCAATACCTACTACCTCGGGCGCATCCTGGCCAAGGACGGAGCGTTCCCGGTGGCCGCTTTCTGGGCCAACCAGCAGACGACCGGGACCCACGTGAACATCTCGGGCGCCGGCGTCACCACGCACGCCAAGAACCGGGCCGAGGCGATCAAGCTCATCGAGTTCCTGACCGGCCCCGAGGCGCAGCAGATGTTCGCGGACTCGAACTTCGAGTTCCCGGCCAACCCCCAGGCCGCGGTGAACCCGGTCATCGCCAAGTGGGGCAAGTTCAAGCAGGACGACACCAACGTGGCGGCGGCCGGCGAGTTCCAGGCCGCGGCCACGCGGCTGGCGGATCGGGCCGGCTACAAGTAGCGTGCGGGTGCTCGCCCGCGCGACGGCCGGGTCTCCGCTCTGGGCCTGGACCGCGATCGGGATCGCGGCGGTGGTGGCGGTCCCGATCGCGGCCTTGCTCTCCTCGCTGGCCGTCCCGTCGGGGGACGTCTGGCGCCATCTCTGGCGCACCCAGCTCCTCGAGCTGATCGCCAACACGCTGCTGCTCCTCCTGGGGGTGGGGATGGGCACGCTGCTCGTCGGCGGCGGCCTCGCCTGGCTCGTCGTGTTCCACCGGTTTCCCGGGCGCTCGGTGCTGGAGTGGGCGTTGATCTTGCCGCTCGCGGTGCCGGCCTACGTCATCGGCTTCACCTTCCTCGGCCTCTTCGAGTACGCGGGACCGATCCAGGGCGCGCTGCGTGGCGCGCTCGGCGCGGGCGCGCGGCTGCCCGAGCTGCGCTCCTATGGCGGCGTGGTGGCCATGATGACCCTGGTCTTCTACCCGTACGTCTACCTCCTGGCCCGGATCGCCTTCCGCGAGCAGGGCACCGCGGCGGTGGAGATCGCGCGCACCCTCGGTCGCTCGCGCCCGGCCGCGTTCCTCGCGGTGACGGTGCCGATGGCGCGGCCCGCCCTCGCGGCGGGGGTGGCGCTCGCGATGATGGAAGCGCTCGCCGATTTCGGGACCGTCGCCACCTTCGGCTATCGCACGTTGACCGAGGCCATCTATCGCGTCTGGTACGGCATGTTCGATCGGATCGCGGCCACCCAGCTCGCGAGCGTGCTGCTGCTGTTTGCCCTGGCGCTGCTCCTGCTCGAGCACCGCTCGCGCGGCCGGGCCCGGTTCATCCAGCGCGGCCGACCGAGCCGCGCGCTGGAGCCGGAGCCACTCCGGGGCCTCCGGGCGGCGGCCGCCACCGCGGTGTGCGTGGGCGTGCTCGGTCCGGCCTTCGTCCTGCCGGTGGGTCAGCTGGCGTGGTGGGCCCTCGCGGCGGTGCGTGGCGGGCGCGTCGCGCCCGACTTCCTCGCGCTCCTCGAGCACACCGCGCTGCTCGCCGCCGCCGCGGCGGGGCTCGCGTGCGCCCTGGCCGTGCTCCTCGCCTACGCGGGACGGCTCCGGGGCACCCTCGCGGTCCGGCTCGCGGCCCGGCTCGCGTCCATGGGCTACGCGCTGCCCGGCGCGGTCATCGCGGTGGGGGTGCTCCTGCCGCTCGCCTGGGCCGATCACGTCCTGGTGCCCCCGCTCGAGCGCGCACTCGA
>DATGBR010000072.1:0-5151 GCA_035312605.1 Candidatus Methylomirabilota bacterium | reverse complement strand
GCACCGTGCCGTCGGGCGCCCGGGCGAGCTGGTGGATCACTCCGACGGTGCCGACTCCGTAGAGGTCGTCGGGGCCCGCCACCTCCGGCTTGGGATCGCGCTGGGCCACCAGGGCCAGCAAGCGGTTGCTCCGCATCACGTCGTCCACCAGCCGGAGGGAGCGGGCCTGGCCAACCGCCAGCGGGACCGCGGTGAGCGGGAACAGCACGAGCTCCCGGAGCGGGAGGATCGGGAGCGCGTCGGGGATCGTGAAGTCGCCGGCGCCCTCGTCCGCCATCAGGAGACCGGCCTCCTCTGCTTCGGCAGGGAGATGCGGAGCAGCCCGCGATCGTAGTGGGCCTCGATGCGCTCGCCGTCCACCGGCGACGGCAGTCGCACCTCGAGGCGGAAGGGCCCCTGACGGACGCCGGCCGTGTGGTAGAGACCGCCCGCGCCGCGGGGGGGCAGCCACCGGCGCCCCTCGACCACCAGCGCGTCCTCGAAGAGCTGCACCTCGTAGTCGTCCTCGTCCACGCCGGCCAGATCCACGGTGACCTCGATCGAGGTTTCGGACTCGTAGCTGTCGACGTCGGGCCGCCAGCGGCCCTCCACCAGCAGCCGGGGGGTCAGCCAATCCCCGGAGGCGGACCACCCGGGCCCGACCTGAACCACGGCCGTGTAACGGTAGCGCGAGTGTCGGTAGCGCATTGCCTCGACCGGCGCGACGCGGCCGGTCATCCGCGGCTCAACCGCGCCCCGCCCCGTCCACGCCGGCCTGGTGTCCGTTCAGCCCCACCAAGTGCTCGCCGATGAACCAAACCTGCATCTCGCCGGTGCGGATCAGGTCGCTCACCAGCAGGTCGTTGGTCCCGTCGTCACCCGCCTCGGCGGCCGTGCGCGCCATCGCGCGCGCTTCCTTGAGCACGATCTCGTGGGCCTGCAGCAGCCGGGTGATCTGCGTCCGCGCGTCCTCGCGGCCGCGATTCGGCCGCGGGATCAGGGTCATCTCGGCCACGTCGTGGGCCATCGCGATGCTCACCCCACCGAGGGACTGGATGCGCTCCGCGATCTCGTCCACCAGCTCGCTCTGCTCGTTGAAGTGCTTGTCGTACAGCAGGTGGAGCTGGTAGAAGGTGGGGCCGCCGATCTGCCAGTGGTGCTTCTTGTACAGATCGCGCAGGGTCATGGTGTCGGCCAGGACCTGGTTGAGGTTCTCCACGCTGGCCGCGCAGACCGCGGCGTCGAGGGCGATCGGCAGGGGTCCGATCGTGCCGAAGTGCTGGATCTCCACGGCCCGCGGGCTCCGCGCCGGGCGCGCTCGCTCCGCGACCGCTACCGCTTCGTGTCGGTGCTTCTGGGCCATCACGGCTCCTTTCGCCCCCGAAGGGGCATCGACTTCAGAGTGGAACGGGATACGCAAGAGCGACGCCAGCGTCCCGGATTGTGGCACGGCCGGGTGCACACCCACCCTCCGGATCGCGGCTCGCGACGAGGGAAGCGCGGGGATCGCCAGCATCGGCGCGGCGTTGGCTCAGGGCGCGATCGCACCCGCGCCCTCCGGCGGGTGGGCGCCGCGACGTCCCGGCGGGGAGCCGGGAGGCCACGAGACCCGCGTCCGCGCGGAGCCCCGCGCCGGAGCGGGTGGTCGCGCACCCACCCCGGGCCCGGGCACGAGCCGCTCGGCGCTCACGCGCTCCGCCCCCTCCCATCGTCTGCCTTCGCTGCCTCCCGGGGGTCCGCCGCCTGCCTCACGAGGATCTCGACCGGTCGTCGGACCTCGACGAGGTCGAGGGAGCGGTGGGGGAACGGAATCTGCACGCCCGCCGCGTCGAAGGCCTTCTTGAGGCGGCGCCGGTACTCCCGGCCGACCGCCCAATGCTCGATGGGCAGGGTCTTCAGGCGCGCCTTGATCGTGACCGCGGATTCCCGGAAGTCGTCGACGCCGAAGATCTCGATCGGCTCGAGGATCATCGATCCGTAGGCCGAGTCCGCCCGCATCTCGTCCGCAACGCGGCGCATGATCTCGACGACCCGATCGGTGTCCTCCTGGTAAGGGACGCCCACGTCCAGCACGTACGCCGACCACTCCATCGTCATGTTCGCGAGCGTGGTGACGGTGCCGTGGGGGAACACGTGCACGACCCCGGAGAGATCGCGCAGGACGATGGTGCGGAAGGTAATCGTCTCCACGAGCCCTCTCGTCCCGTTCACCACCGCCACGTCGCCGACCCGGACCTGATTCTCCAGAACCAGGAAGAAGCCGCTGATCACGTCGCGGACGAGATTCTGGGCGCCGAAGCCGACGGCCAGCCCCGCGATCCCCGCCCCGGCCACGATCGGAGTCACATCGAACCCGAGCTGGGAGAGGCAGATCACCGTCACCATGGCCCAGATCAGGACGAGGACCAGCGTCCTGAGCATGCCGGTCAGCGTCGTGATCCGCTTGCGGGTGGCCCCGGGCACGACCTCCGCCCGCTCGCCCGCCGCGATGAACACCGCCTCCAGGCGGCGGATCCCGGCCCGGAGGAAGCGCACGCCGACGCAGCCGGCGACGAGCACGAGGGTGATACGCAGGACCGCCTGGCCGGTGGCCACCGCCACCCCGACCAGTTCGGACCGGACATTCGCGTTGAGCCACTCGATCGCTCAGATCTCCTTCAGATATTCGTGCACGAAGGCCACGACCATCGCCCCTTCGCCGACCGCCGAGGCCACGCGCTTGATCGAGCCTGCGCGCACGTCGCCCGCCGCGAAGACGCCCGGGCGGCTCGTCTCCAGCAGGAAGGGCGGCCGCCGGGCCGGCCAGCGCGGCGACTGCGCCATCGACGTCCCGGTTCGGATGAAATCGTCGGAGTCCTTCTCGATCTCCGGGGGCAGCCAGTCGGTCCGCGGTACCGCCCCGATGAAGCTGAACAGCGCGGCGGTCCGGAGCGTCCGCACCTCTCCGGTCCGGCGGTTCACGACCTCCACCGAGTGGAGGTGGCCGCCGCCGGCCATGCGGCGAACCTCGTGGTCGAGCAGCACCTCCACGTTCGAAGCCTGCTCGATCCGACGGGCCAGGTAAGCGGACATGTTCGCGTAGAGATCATCGCCGCGGACCACGAGGTACACCCGTCGCGCCATCCCGGCGAGGAAGACGACGGCCTGACCAGCGGAGTTGCCGCCACCGACCACCACCACGTCCGCCTCGCGGCAGAGCGGGGCCTCGGTCAGGGTGGCCGCGTAGTAGACGCCACAGCCCTCGAACCGCTCGCACCCTTCCGCGGGCAGACGGCGGTAGTCGGCTCCGGTGGCGATGAGAAGGCACTTGGCGGTGACCGTCTCGCCGCCGTCGAGCCGGAGGACCGGGTACGAGCTCTCGAAGGACAGGGCCGTCACCGGCGTCGCGACGGCCAGGCGCGCCCCGAACTTGCCGGCCTGCACCACCGCCCGCTCGGCCAGTTCGGCGCCGCTCACGCCGGTGGGAAACCCGAGATAGTTCTCGATGCGCATGCTGCGACTGGCCTGGCCGCCGGGCCCGGTGCGCTCGAGCACCGCCGTGTTGAGGCCCTCGGACGCCGCATAGACCGCCGCGCCCAGTCCGGCCGGACCGGCTCCGACCACGACGAGGTCGTAGAGCGCGTGCTCGAGCGGCCGCCGGATCCCGAGCGCCTCGGCCAGCTCCCGATCCGAGGGATTGCGCAGGACGAGCTTGCTCCAGGCCACCACCGGCGTCTCGGCCTCGCTCACCCCGAACCGCTTCAGCAGCTGGTCCACCTGCGGGTCGGTCTCCAGGTCGAGCCAGGTGAACGGCACCCGGTTCCTCGAGAGGAAGTCGAGGACGCGCAAGGTGTCGCGCGAGTAGCGCGAGCCGATCACCCGCGGTCCGGTGAAGTGCTCCGGCTTCCGCAGCAGCTGCCGTCGAGCGATGAAGGACTGTAAGATGAGGTCGCCCAGCTCGGGGAAGCGGGAGAGGATCTCGTGCACGCCCCCCGACGGCACCTCGTAGACGAGGCATTCGCCCCGGGCGACAGCGCTCACGAGCGACGGACCGCCGGTCAGATGGGAGACGTCGCCGGTGAACTGGCCGCGGCCCAGCGTCGCCAGTAGCTTCGGCGGCTCCACCGACTCGTCGCGGACCTCGATCTCGCCGGACTTCACCACGAAGAAGCTGAAGTCCCGCGCGCCAACTTCGATGAGCTTCTCCCCGTCCTGGTACCGCTTGAGGGAGGCGCCGGCGCAGCGTCCCAGCGCGGCCATTTGGGCGTCGTCGAGCGCCGGGAAGGCGACCTCGCGCAGGTCGTTCAATTGCGATTCGCGCATCGAGACAAACGAAGGCAAGAGCCGCGCCATCCGGAAGCCCGACTGACCGGCCGATCTACGTGCCGGGGCCGGTCTCGGCGCGGGCTTCCACCCGGCTATCGGGTGCCGACACACCCGAGCACGTGGGTGTCTCGCCACCCGGGAACCGCTCCGCGCTGACCGCCGGCTCCCGACGCCATGGGGGCAGGCCGGTCATGGACGGCGTGGAGATCCGAGCCGTCGCGCCCGGCCTCAGCGGGGCCCGCGTCCGGCCTGGCTCCGCGCTTGCACCGCCGGGGGGATGCCGGCGCTCACGGTGCGCAAACCGAGTGACCCTATCCCGGCCAAGGAGGAGAGACGCATGCTGGTTCCATTCGGCACCCACGTCGTGGACCGAGAAGGCAAGAGCGTCGGCACCGTCAGCCGGCTGGTCCTCCATCCCCAGTCGAGACAGGTGGTGGGCCTCGTCGTCCAGCAGGGAGTCGTCGACCGGCGAGAGGTCGTGGTGCCGCTCGACCGGATCGCGGCATTTGACCGGGAGGTCCATCTCACCCTGTCGGCGGCGGAGCTGGCGGGCCTGGAGCTCTTCAACAGCCAGAACCTGCGCCCGATGCCGGATGGGTGGAAGATGCCCGCGGGGTTCGACCTGCGCAGCTTCTTCCTGGTCGCGGGGGACGGGTGGACGGAAGCGGTGCTGCCGTTCGTCCTGACGTCCCCCTCCGTCTCCGGCACTCCCGCCTGGATCCCCGACTCCGATGCGGCCTCCTCGGTCGATGAGCCGGTCATCGCCAGGGGCACGCCGGTCTACGACAGCGCGGGCCAGCGCATCGGGGAGGTGGAGGCGGTGGAGCTGGACCAGGCGACGGGCCGGATCACCCGCATCATCGTGCG
>DATGBR010000071.1:0-5739 GCA_035312605.1 Candidatus Methylomirabilota bacterium | reverse complement strand
CTGTCCGAGACCGCCCACCAGCACGCCCACCGCCAGCGCCATGACCGGCGGGTTCATGTGGCCGGCGAGCCCGAGCACCGCCGCGATCATGGCCACGTTGAGGACCGCGGGGCCGATGGCGGCGGTGAAGAAGCGGTGATGGGCGTTGAGCGCGCCCATCGCCAGCGCGGCCAGCCCCACCAGCACCAGGTACGGGAACATCACCCGGGTCAGCGTCACCGCCAGGTCGAACAGCCCGGTGTCGGCGCGCCAGCCGGGCGCCATGACCGCGACCACCTGGTGCGAGAGCAGGATCCCCAGGGCCGAGACCACGCAGAGCACCACGATGGCCGCGCCGGTCGTGGCGCGCGCCAGGCGGCCGAAGGCGGTGGGGCCGCCCCGGGTCAGGGTCTCGGTGAACACTGGGATCACCGCGGTGGAGAGCGCGCCCTCCCCCAGGAGCCGCCGCAGCAGGTTCGGGATGCGGAAGGCCACCAGGAAGGCGTCGGTGACCGGCCCCGCGCCGAAGGCGTGGGCGACCACCATGTCGCGCAGGTACCCGAGCACCCGGCTCGCCAGCGTGGCCAGACCGATCGCGCCCACCGCGCTGACGACGCCGCGCTGGACCTGCTCGTGGCCCTCGGGGGAGTCGCTCACCGGGGGGACATCGTCCTTGACACCCGGAGGCCCGGACGGTAGGCTCGTGTGTCGCTCACGTTTGAAAGGAGATACACCGTGGCCAACACCCGCTCCGCGAGGAAGCGGATCAAGCAGAACGAGAAACGCCGGCTGCGCAACCGCGCGGTGCGGAGCGCGGTGCGCTCGAGCGTCAAGGGCGCCCGCGAGGCCCTCGCCGGCAAGAGCGCCGAATCCGCCACCGCGGTGCACGACGCCATCCGCGCGATCGACCGCGCGGTGACCCAGGGGATCATCCACCGCAACACCGCCGCCCGCCGCAAATCCACGCTCGCGCGCAAGCTCAACGCGCCGGCTTGACCGGGCGCGGCGCGCGCCGCTCGGCGATCTCGCGGAGCGCGCCCAGCGCGGCGTCTCGGACGAGCTCCCCGCCCCGCTCCCCATAGAGACTGCCGCACGAGATGTAGCTCGGCGCCCGGAAGTGCTGGGCGGCGATGAAGTATCCCTGGTAGCCGTTGGCGACCCCCGCCACGAAGGTGTGCGCGAATCGTGCCCGGCCCGCGGTCTTGATCTCGAGCCCGAGCTGCGTGTCGAGCTCGCCCGGGATGGCCACCCAGGCTCCGCGCCCGACGCTCACCGCCGCGATCTCGGCGGTGGACGGCAGGGCCGAGCGGAGCCCGAGGCGGGTGCCGCGCGGGATCCACCGGCCGAGGCAGTTGCGCAGCTCGAGCCCGGGCGCGGGCAGGGCCGCGGTCCCGGCCCCGGTGATCACGCGCTGATCGGCGTCCGCCGCGATGCGCGGCCAGAGGGCGAGCACCGCGGCGGACAGGACCTTGCCGGTCGCGGCCACCCCGTCCCAGCCGCGCTGCCGCGGGCTCACGTCCCCGACCGCGCCGTTGACGTAGAGCGCGGGGGCGCCGAGCTGCTCCTCGATCCGCGCGGCCGCGTCGCCCATCACGTCGCCCGAGAGCTTGGAGTTCTCCCGTCCGAGCATGGTCCCGTGGATGGCGTAGTTCCACACCACCGCGATCGGCCGACTGTCGGCGCCCGTGACCTTGAGCACGCCCAGCTCCGGATCGAGCGGCCCGTGGACGCGGCTGTCCGTGATGCCGGCGACCTCCGCGCGTCCGGTTCCCACGGTGGCCGGCCGCTTGCGGCGCTCGGCCTGACGGGCCGCGTCCTCCATGGCGGCGAAGATGCGCCCCCGCACCCGCGGCGACTCCCGGTCCAGGGCGAGGAGCCCGAAGAGATCGGAGCGCGCGTAGGCCCCCGGGCCGGAGTGGGTGTGCGACGCCGCCGCGATCACCGCCGCGTAGCGGAGACCGAGCCGGTCGAGCCGAGCGCGGAGATCCGCCAGCAGCGTGGGATCCATGCCGACCACATCGAGCGTGAGCCACAGCACCCGGACGCTCCCCGCCTCGAGGACGAGCGCGCGCACCTTGATCGGATCGTGCTCGCCGGTGGAGGGCCGGAACCAGAAGGTGTCCGGGTATCGGCCGATCAAGTCGGGCAGCCAGGCGCGCCGCGGGAAGCCGCCGTAGCCGCCGAGCGGCGTGTCGTCGGGCAGGCTCACCGTCACGCTCATGGCGCCGGCGAACAGGCGCGCGGGCGGAGCCGCCGTCGCAGGGGGAGCACCCGACACCAGGAGCACGACCGCGGCCGCGAGCGCGCCCAGGGCGCGCGACATCAGACCGCGCACAGATCGGCGACGAGCAGGGACAGCTCGGGGCGCGCGGCGCCGCCCAGCTTGAGGCGCCGCTCCACGTCCCAGCAGCGGGCCACCTGCCGGGCCGCCGCGGCGGGCGACACACTCCGCGCGCGCTCCAGCAGGGCCGCCGCGGCGGCGGGGGGTCGGCGCAGGGCGCGCGCGATGTCCTCAGCCGGACGCCCCGCCCGCAGCGCGCCCGCGGCCTGCCAGATCGCGCGGGCCTCGCGGGCCAGCATGCCCAGCACCGCGAGCGGCTCCTCGCCCGCGTTGAGGAGCGACTCGAGCAAAGCCAGGGCGGTTCCGGTGTCGCGCGCGGAGAGCGCGCGGGTCAGGTCGAACACGTGGCGCAGCCGGTGCTCGCCCACCACCGCCCGCACCTCGGCAGTGCCGACGCGGCGGTTGTCCGGTCCCCCCGCCAGCGCCGCCTTCTCAACCTCGCCGACGAGCTGGGTGAGATCGTCGCCCGACAGCTCGACCAGCAGGTTGGCCGCGTCCTCCCGGAGGTCGTACCCCTGGGCCTGCGCGTGACCGCGGAGCCAGCCGGTCAGCGCCCGCCCGCCGAGCGCCGGCGCCGCCACCACCGCCGCCGCCGGCACCGCCCGGACCAGCCAGTGCCCGCCCTCGAGGAGGGCGTCGGCGACCAGGACCAGCGCGGTGGACGGGTTCGGCGCCTTCGCGTAGGCGGCCAGCGCTTCGCCGGCCTTGGCCGCGAGGCCATCCACTCCCCGCGCGATCACGAGCCGGCGCTCGCCGATCCACGGCAGCATGAGAGCCGACTGCACCACCGCCTCCGCGCCCGCCGCGCGGGCGTCGAAGGCCTCACGCACCAGCGACAGCTCGGTCTGCCCGGGGAAGAGCGCGCGGGTCAGCCGGGCAAGGGCGTCCTCGAGGAGGAAGGGCTCGGGGCCGTGCAGGAGCGTGACCGGCGGCGCCTGTCCGGCGTCGGCCGCCTTGACGAACCCCGCGTAGTCCACCTAGAAGCGATCCAGCGCCAGGTTGACCACCTTCCGCCCGATCTCGGCGACGGCCTGGCTCACCGCGCCGCGCCCCGGGCGATCGTGTCGGACGCCTGCCCCCGGACCTGGAAGTCCGAGGTCTCCGGCAGCCCCTCCTGACGCCAGAGCATCGCGCTCCGCTTCACGTCGCGGAACTCCACGTTCAGCACCAGCCGGAGCCGGTCGGCCACCACCTTCACCCGCCCTCCGCTCGAGAACGCGTTGACCACGCCGGAGGTGATCGCACTCTCCACGCCCGGCTCGAGGGTGCGGTTCTTGCGCCCCGTCCGGCCGCGACGCTCAGCCACGGGTCACGATGTTGACGAGGCGGCCCGGCACCACCACCACCTTCGCGATGCGGCGGCCGTCGAGCCACGGGCGCACCTTGTCGTCGGCCAATGCCTGCTCCCGGACCTCCGCCTCCTGGGCCCCGACGAGGGCGGTGAGCCGGCTGCGCACGCGGCCGTCCACCTGCACCACGATCTCCACCTCGTCGCGCGCCAGCGCGGCGGGGTCGGGCTCGGGCCACCGCTGCTTGAACAGGCTCTGGGGATGGCCGAGGGCCGCCCACAGCTCCTCGGTGATGTGCGGCGAGACCGGCCCCAGCAGGAGAACGGTCGCCTCGACCGCCTCGCGCAGCAGCCCGGAGCGCTCCTCGCGGGGCATCCCGTCGAGGGAGGCGCGCTCGAACTCGTGGAGCGCGTTGACCAGCTCCATCACCGCGCTGATCGCGGTGTTGAAGTGGAAGTCGTGCTCGATGTCGTGGGTCACCTTCCGGATCGTCTCGTGGACAACGCGGCGGAACGCGCGCCCCGCGTCCGAGCCCGCTCCGCTCGGCGCGCGCGGCGCCGCCTTCAGCTCGGGCAGGTTGGCGTGGACGAAGCGCCACACCCGGTTCAGGAAGCGGGAGGCGCCCTCCACCCCGCGGTCGTTCCAGTCGAGGTCCTTCTCGGGGGGCGCCGCGAAGAGGGAGAAGAGGCGCGCGGTGTCGGCCCCGAAGCGGCGGATCAGCTCGTCGGGATCGACGACGTTGCCCTTCGACTTCGACATCTTCGCTCCGTCCTTGACGACCATGCCCTGGGAGAGCAGGGCGTGGAAGGGCTCGTCGACCTTGAGCATGCCGAGGTCCCGGAGGACCTTGGTGTAGAAGCGCGCGTAGAGCAGGTGAAGCACCGCGTGCTCGATGCCCCCGATGTACTGGTCGACCGGCATCCAGTAGGCCGCCGCGGCCGGGTCGAACATACCCCGGTCGTAGTCGGGCGAGCAGTAGCGCAGGAAGTACCAGGACGACTCCACGAAGGTGTCCATCGTGTCGGTGTCTCGCCGCGCCTTGCCCCCGCACTTGGGGCACGTGGCGTTGACGAACTCCGCCACCTCGGCGAGCGGGGAGCCGCCCTTGCCGCTGATCTGCACGTCGCGGGGCAGCACCACCGGGAGGTTCTCCTCCCGCTCCGGCACCATGCCGTCCTTCTCGCAGTAGAGCACCGGGATCGGCGCGCCCCAGTAGCGCTGCCGGCTGATCCCCCAGTCGCGGAGACGGAAGTTGATCTTGGCCTGGCCGAGCCCCTGGGCCACGAGCCATTCGATCGCCTTGCGCTTGGCCTCCTCGATCGGGAGCCCGTCGAGGAAGCCGGAGTTGATCTTCACGCCGTCGCCGGTGTAGGCCTGATCCTCCCGCCACCCCCCCGGCCGCTTCACGGTCGCGACGATGGGGAGCCCGTGCGCCTTGGCAAAATCCCAGTCGCGTTGGTCCTCGCCCGGCACCGCCATGATCGCCCCGGTGCCGTAGCCCATCAGCACGTAGTCGGCGAGGAAGAGCGGGATCTCCTGGCCCGTGAACGGGTTGATCGACCGCGCGCGGAGGCGCAGGCCGCGCTTCGGCCGGTCGGTGGCGAGCCGCTCGATCTCGGTCTCGCGCGCGACCTCGGCGCGGAAGACGCCGATCCGGCCGCGCTCCTCTTCGTCGACGGCGAGGCTGTCCACCCGTGGGTGCTCGGGGGCCAGCACCGCGTAGGTCATGCCGAAGGAGGTGTCGGGGCGCGTGGTGAAGATCGGGATCCGGAGATCCGGCCGTCCCACCACCGGCAGCGCGAACTCGGCGCCTTCGCTGCGGCCGATCCAGTTGCGCTGCATGGTGAGCACGCGCTCCGGCCAGCCGGGCAGCCGGTCGCACCAGTCGAGCAGCTCCTGCGCGTAGTCGGTGATCTTGAAGAACCATCCGTCGATCTCGCGGATCGTCACCTCGGAATCGCACCGCCAGCAGCGGCCCGCCTCGACCTGCTCGTTGGCCAGCACGGTCTGGCAGGACGGGCACCAGTTCACCCGCGACCGGCGCCGGTACGCGAGGCCACGCTCGAGCATCCGGATGAACACGAGCTGCTCCCACTTGTAGTAGGCGGGATCGCACGTGGCCACCTCGCG
>DATGBR010000070.1:0-5218 GCA_035312605.1 Candidatus Methylomirabilota bacterium | reverse complement strand
GCGTGGCGGTGCCGACCAACGCCCTCGCCGAGCTACCTGAGAAGGTGACGTTCTCCCAGGCCGCGACCTTCCCGGTCGCCGGCCTCACCGCCCTCCACGCTCTCGGCAAGAACGGCATGATCCTCGGCAAGCGCGTGCTGGTGACCGGCGCCACCGGCGGCGTCGGCGACTTCGCGGTACAGCTCGCGCGCCTGGGCGGCGCCCACGTCACCGCCGCCGTCCGCCGCGCCGACCAGACCGCCGCCGTGCGCCAGCTCGGCGCCCACGAGGTGACCGTCGGCGACGACATCCCGCCCTCGCCCAAGTACGACCTGGTGATCGAGTCGGTCGGCGGCCGCACGCTCGGCACCGCGCTGGCCGCGCTCGAGCGGGGCGGCGTCTGCGTGACGCTCGGCGTCTCCGCATCCGCGGAGGTGACCTTCGACACCCGCACCTTCTTCGCCACCGGCCGCACCCAGCTCTACGGCTTCTATATCTTCACCGAGCTGGGCAACGAGCCCGCCGCGATCGGCCTGCGCCGCCTCGCCGACCTCGTCGCCGCGGGCCAGCTCGCCCCGCACATCAGCGTGGAGCGGCCGTGGACCGACATCGCGCAGGTGGCCGCGGACCTGATCGCGCGCAAGTACCCAGGCAAGGCGGTGCTGACGCTCGCGTGAGCTGATGCCGCGCCTGGACCGGCTGCCGCAGCTCAACCGCAACAACCTGCTGATGCTGCCGGTCCAGGTGAACGACACCGCCCCGTTCACGCGCCTGGTCACTCCCCTGGCGGCCGCGCGCCTCGCCATCGTCACCACCGCGGGCCTGCACCGGCGCGGCGACCGCCCGTTCGGGCCGGGTGAGCAGACCTACCGCGTGATTCCTTCGGACGCGCCGACCCGCGACCTGATCCAGAGCCACACCAGCCTCGGCTTCGATCGCGTGCCGATGATGCGCGATCCCAACATCTGCTTCCCGGTGGACCGGCTCCGCGAGCTGATCGCGCGAGGCGAGCTGGGCGGGACGGGACCTCATCACTACTCGTTCATGGGCGCGCAGCGGGACCTGAAGCGCATCCAGGAGGAGACCGGGCCGGAGGTCGGCCGCCGCCTCCGCGACGAGGGCGTCGACGTGGCCCTGATCACGCCGACCTGACCCATCTGCACGCACACCGGAGGTGTGCTGGCCCGCGCGCTCGAAGCCGAGGGCATCGCCACCACCTCCATCAGCATGGTGCGCGAGCACACCGAGAAGACCAAGCCGCCCCGCGCCCTCTTCGTACCGTTCCCCTTCGGCCACGCGCTGGGCCGCCCGAGCGATCCGGATCTTCAGCATCGCGTGCTACGGGCCGCCCTCGACCTGCTGACCGAGCCCGCCGGCCCCGTGCTGCGCGACTTCCCCGACGACGCCGAGCCCGGCGTGGAGCCGCCCGCCCCGGCCCAGGCCTCGGGCATCGCGCCCGCCGCCGCGGTGCCGGATGACCCGGCGCTCGAGACCGCGCAGATGCGCCAGTACCACGAGCAGTGGCTCACGCGCAGCGGGGGCCGCACCGCCTTCGGTCTCTCTGGAGTGCCCGCCACACGCTTCCGCGGCGTGGTGCGCTTTCTCCAGGCCTTCGCGGCCGGCGAGGACAGCGACGTGGAGGAGCGCCCGGCCGACCTGCCACTCGTCAACTTCATCCGCTACTGCGCGGACGACTGGAAGGCGCTCTACTTCGAGGGGCGTCTCGCCATGAAGCCGCGTGTCACCGGCGACGACGTCGCGCGCTGGTTCTGGGGGGAGACGGCGGCCGGCCAGGTCCTGCGGCGCGTTCGCGACCGCCTGGACGCCTCGGAAGACCCGCGGTGGAAGGCCGCCGCGTTCGGGGTGGCGCGCTAGGCAGCGCTTCCGCTGTCTCCGCGTTCCCGCGGGAACGGGGCCGGGTGCAGCACGTTCAGAGCCCAGCCGACATCGAGACGCTCCCCGCGCCAGGAAGGGCACGCCGTGCGCGCGTGGAAACGAAGGTGCGCGAGGCCGGCCGGCTCACTCAGCACCACACCGCGCCCGCGGTGACCCAGGGCTGGTCCCCCGGCGCTGGCCGAGTGAACCGGCGGGAGTTGGCTGCCCCTACCGTCGGCCGCCTGGCGGCCGACTCTTGGGCCTCGACACCAGGTTGATCAGATCGCCCAGGTCGAGCTCGTAGGCATCCGCCAGCAAGCGCAGCGCTGGGATCGTCGGCGCCTTGATCATCCCGTTCTCCCACTGCTGGACAGTGCCGCTCGAGACCCCGATGCGGGCAGCCATCGGATAGAGGTGCGTCTCGTGGTGTCTGGCAGCCAGGCCCCGAATCAGGGCGGGAAAGGTCGTGAAGTCCTTTACGTCCATAAGAGATCCCCCTAAGCCAGCTCTGTAAGAATCCTAGTAGGCCAGCCTCACCGCTCCGACCGTAAGTCATGTGGCTGTAGATTGCTAGGATATAAGTAGACAGGTGCGAGCCAATCTGTGCGCCGGGCGCCTCTCCCCTTCCCCGACCGGCCCTCGCTAAGACGTTCCCGCGGAAACGCGCGAGACGGGCAGCGCCCGGGGATGCAGGACGTCGATCGCCCATCCCACATCCAGGCGCTCCCCGAGCCAGCCAGGGCACGCCGTCCGAGGGCCGATGCGAATGCCCAGCTCTTCATGAGACGCGCGGAAAGTGCCGACCGGATCTCCGGGCACCACGTCAGGCACCGGCAGGTCGGGCAACGCCCGGCCGTCCGGCCGCCGGAACAGGAGCGCCCCATCGGGCTCGCGCGTGACCCGATAACCCTCTTCGTGCACCGCGCGATGGTGCCGACGACAGAGAAGCGCGAGGTTCGAGAGCGTGGTCGGTCCTCCCTGGGCCCAGTGGCGCAAATGATGGCCTTGCCCGAAGCGGACGGTGCAGCCCGGGAAGCGACAGCCGTGGTCCCGATGGTGGAGCGCCCGTCGCAAGGTGGGAGGAATCGTCCGGGTCCGCGCCCCGACTTCCAGTACGCGGCCCGCCTCGTCGTGGCGCATCACCACCCGGCTCGCGTCGCACGCCAGGCGCTGCGACGTTTCCGCGGAAACGTGGCTCCCCTCTTCGAGCACGGATTGGCCGGGTTGCTCCGGATCCGCCAGCACGGCGGCATCGACGTGCACCACCACCTGGTAGCGATCTCCGGGAGCGCCGGGATCGAGTCCCCGGTGCAGCGCCGTCTCCGCGAGCAGGCCGAGCGCGTCCGCCTGCCGCTGGGCCATCGTCGACAGGTCGCCGGACGGGTCGGCCGGCCGCGTCCGCTCCGCGGCCCTGGCCCGCTGGTACAAGGTCTCGCGCGCGGCGGCGAGCGCCTGCACGAGCAGCTCGCCCACTTCGGGCTCGAGGCGCCCCCTGACCATCACCATGCCGTCCTCGTCCTGGTACACGTGGAGTGCCCGACCCGCGTGCCGGCGCGCAGCCTCTCGCGCCTCCGCCTGACGGTCCACCCGCCGCCATCCCCGCACGATGCGCTCGACGTGGGCGGCCGTGCCCGCGCGCCCCACCGCCAGCAGCCGGGCCTCGGTCTCCGGGGTGGCTACGCGCGTCAGGGCGCGGACCTTCGCGTACGACAGCTCCCCACTGCCAAGGGCGTGAGCGAAGAGCGGCAGCGTCGCGAGGGCGCGCGCGACCCGGACTCGCTCACGGGCCGCGCCGATGTCGAGCCCCACGCGCCAGCTCAGCCAGGCGGCGGAGGAGCGGAAGCCGGTGTTCCATCCTCCCCGTGCGTCGAACTCGCGGATCAAGCCGAGCAGGCGGGCGGTGGCGGCGTCGAGGTGCGCGGACAGCTCGGCGATCTGGTCGCCGAGCCGGTCCAGCTCCACGGTGGGGTGCTGAGTGGCGAGCAGCATAGAGCCCTCCTTCTGCTGGAGCGACTCTACACCTTGGTTTTCGCGCTCACGGGAAGCGCCGAGGAAGAGCGATCAGGCTACGAGGAATGGTTTTTGATGCGAGCGCACCTTATCTCGCGGCAGCCGGCCGAGGCTCCCACGTGGGTGGGTACCTGCCGAGGATCGAGAGCGCGTACCCGCCGCGATCGGCGAACGCCGTCAAGCGGAAATTCCGCGAAGCGGCGGGTTGCGAGCCTAGCGCGCCCGCCTCACTACTCCGGCGCCAGCCACACCGTATCGAGCTGGCAGTTCAGGAAGTGGCTCGGGGTGATGGTCCAGCCGCGCACCCGGGAGTTGTAGGGCACGATCCGGTTCCACTGGAAGGTCATGATGTAGTGCACTTCCTCGTCGTAGAGGCGCTTCTCGAAGGCGCGCAGGATCTTCTTGCGCTCGTCCGGGTCGGTGGAGCGCGACTGGCGCTGGTAGAGGTCGTCCATCGCCGTGTCCTTGTGGCGGCTGAAGTTGACCGGTGACGTGGTCAGGAACCAGTGCAGATCCATGTCGGGCTCGACGATGGAGTTGCACGGGGCGTTGGTGGACACCTCGAAGTCGCCGTTCTTCTGCGCCTGCAGCCATGCGGCGGACTCGAGGGTCACCTGCTTGACGTTCAGGCCGACCTGCCGCCACTGGTCGATGAGCCAGATGCCCACCGGCTCGTAGGGCTGCGGGACCCCGCGGTTGGTCAGGGTGAACGAGAGGCCCTCCGCACCCGCTTCCTTCAGGAGGCGCCGCGCCTCGGCGCGGGAGGCGTTGATGTCGGTGCTGTAGCCGGCCAGTTTGGAGAGCTCCTCGGGCGGTGTGGCCCACGGCGTCCCCGGCACCTGGATCCCCGCGACGTCCTTTACGATGGCGATCCTCGACAGGGCCTTCGAGCCCGCGTAGCGGTCCAGCGCGAGCGAGAGGGCGCGGCGCACCCGCTTGTCGCCGAAGGGCTTCTTCTCCTGATTCATCGCCACCTGGATCGAGCAGTTCCAGGGGCTCTCCTGCACCGTGATCCTGTTGCCGAGGGCCTGGACCAGACCGTCCCGCTGCGCGGGCGTGAAGCCGCGGAACTGGATCATGGCCCGCTCGCCGCGGATGGCCGCCACCTGCGCGCTCGCATCCTGGATGAAGATCGCGCGGTAGCCGTCGAGGTAGGGCTTGCCCTTGTCCCAGTAGTCCGGGTTCTTCTTGCCGACCCAGTGCGAGCCCCGCACGTACTCCACGAACTTGTAGGGGCCGGTGCCGTTGATGTTCTTCTCGTACCAGCGCGGGTCCTTGGCCAGGATCTCGGCGCGATAGATATAGTTCCACGGCGAGGAGACGTTGGACATGAACGAGGCCTCGGGCGCCTTCA
>DATGBR010000069.1:0-16055 GCA_035312605.1 Candidatus Methylomirabilota bacterium | reverse complement strand
GGCTCATCGTGGGCGGCATCCTGGCCAAGGACTTCCCGCTGGTGCAGGGGACGGTCCTGTTCGTGGCCGCCGCCTACGTGCTGATCAACGTGGTGGTCGACGTGGCCTACGCCTACGTCGACCCGCGGATCCGGATCGGATGAGCGCGGCGACCGGCCTGGTGCGGCACCGCGGCGCCCTGGTCGGCCTCGTGATCCTGGCCGCCCTCGCGGCCATGGCGCTGGCGGCGCCATGGATCAGCGCGCGCGACCCGATCCGGACCGCGCCCCGAGAGGCGCTCCAGGCCCCGGGGGCGCGCTTCGTGCTCGGGAGCGATCAGTTCGGGCGCGACGTGGCGAGCCGGGTGCTCCACGGGGCCCGCGTCTCGCTGCTGGTCGGCCTGATCTCGGTCTCGATCGCAGTGGGGCTCGGGGCCCCGCTCGGGCTGGTGTCGGGGTACTACGGGGGCCGGCTCGACGCGCTGATCATGCGGGTGATGGACGTCATGCTCGCCTTCCCGGGCATCCTGCTCGCGCTCGCCATCGTGAGCGTGCTCAGCCCCGGGCTCGGCAACGTGATGATCGCGGTGGGCCTCTCCGCGGTGCCCGGCTACGCCCGCCTCGTCCGGGCCACCGTGCTCTCCGCGCGGGAGCACCTCTACGTGGAGGCGGCCCGCGCCCTCGGCGGCCGCGACGGGGGCATCCTGGTGCGCGACATCCTGCCCAACGTGGTGGCGCCGCTCATCGTCACCGCCACCCTCGGCCTGGGCGGCGCGATCCTCTCCGCCGCCGCGCTCAGCTTCCTCGGGCTCGGGAGCCAGCCGCCCCAGCCGGAGTGGGGCCGCATGCTGAGCGAAGGACGCGACTACCTCCGCGAGGCGTGGTGGATCTCGACGTTCCCGGGCCTCGGCATCCTGCTCACCGTGCTGGCCATGAACCTGGTCGGCGACGGGCTGCGCGACGTCCTGGATCCGCGGCTCGAGACGTGAGCGGCGTGGTAGACTCGGCTCCGCCATGGACCTCAAGGATCGCGTCGCGCTGGTGGCCGGCGGCACCGGAACGCTCGGAATCGCGATCGCGCGGGCGCTCGCCGCCGCGGGAGCGCACGTGGGCATCACGTACCTCGAGCGCAAGGACGCCGCGCGCGAGACGTGCGCCGCGGTGGAGGCGCTCGGCCGGAAGGCCTGGAGCGTCGCGCTCGATCAGACCGACGCGACCGCCATCCCGGCCGCGGTCAAGGCGGCGGCGAGCCACTTCGGCCGGCTCGACGCGCTCGTCAACAACGCGGGGTGGAACATCGCGATCCCCTTCCCCGATCTCGAGACCCTCGACCCGGCCACCTGGGACCGGCTCTTCGCCACCAACCTCCGCGGCCCGTACCTGATCTGCCGGGCCGCCGCGCCCTTTCTGAAAGCGAGCGGGGCCGGCCGCATCGTGAACATCGCCTCGGTGGCCGGCTTGAACCCGGGCGGCAGCAGCGTCGGCTACGCGACGAGCAAGGCCGGTCTCATCCACCTCTCGCGATGCCTGGCGGTGGCGCTGGCGCCGGAGGTCAGCGTGAACTGCGTCGCCCCGGGCCTCATGGAAGGAACGCGGATGACCTCGCGGCTACGGCCCGAGACCGCCGACGGCGCGCGCCAGCGCGCGGTGCTCAAGCGGGCGGCCCGCGTGGAGGACGTCGCGGATCAGGTGGTCGCGTTCTGCCGGTCGGACAGCGTCACCGGCCAGGTGCTGAACATCGACGCGGGGGTGTTCTTCCACTAAGGGGCGCCGCGCGGCGGACAACCGTCTCGTTCTTCAGGCTCTTCAGCTGCGGGGGCCCCGACATGGCCCCCGCACTCCCCCAGCGGCGGGCAATCGTCTCCTACCAGCGGCTAGGCGCCGGCCTTCTCGATCTTCGCCCAGGTGTCCCGCAGCCCCACGCTCCGGTTGAACACCGGGCGGCCGGGACGGTGGTCCTTCCAGTCGGCCACGAAGTAGCCCACCCGCTCGAACTGCACGTGCTCCTCGGGCGCGGCGTCCGCGAGCGCGGCCTCGACCTTCGCCCCGCGGACGGTCTCGAGCGAGCCCGGGTTGATCACGCTCTTGAAGTCGGGGGCCTCGTCGGGCCTCGGGACCGTGAAGAGCGTGTCGTAGAGCCGCACCTCGGCCTCGACCGCGTGCGCGGCCGACACCCAGTGGATGGTCGACTTGATCTTGCGGCCTTTGACCTCACCCCCGCGGGTCTCGGGGTCGTAGATGCAGCGCACCTCGGTGACCTCGCCCGTCGCGGGGTCCTTCGTGAGCCCGGTGCACTTGACCGCGTAGGCCGAGCGCAGCCGCACCTCCACCCCGGGTGACAGGCGGAAGTACTTGGGCGGAGGCGTCTCCCGGAAGTCGTCCTGCTCGATCCACAGCACGCGCGAGAAGGGGACCTTGCGGACGCCCGCGCCGGGATCCTCGGGATTGTTGGCCGCCTCCATCTCCTCGACCTGCCCCTCCGGGTAGTTCTCGACCACCAGGCGCAGCGGCCGCAGCACCGCCATCCGCCGGAGCGCGCGGCGGTTCAGGTCCTCGCGCAGGCAGTGCTCGAGCAGCGCGACCTCCACCAGGTTGGCGGCCTTGGTGACGCCGATGCGGTCACAGAAGTCGCGGATGGAGGCTGCGGTGTAGCCGCGCCGGCGCAGCCCGGCCAGCGTGGGCATGCGCGGGTCGTCCCAGCCGCTCACGAGCCCGTCCTGCACCAGGGTGAGGAGCTTGCGCTTGGACATGACGGTGTGGCTCAGGCTCAGGCGCGCGAACTCGATCTGGCGCGGGTGGTAGGCGCCGAGCGCTTCCAGGTACCAGTCGTAGAGCGGGCGGTGATCCTCGTACTCGAGCGTGCACAGCGAGTGGGTGACGCCCTCGATCGAGTCGGACTCGCCGTGGGCCCAGTCGTACATCGGGTAGATGCACCAGCGGTCGCCGGTCCGGTGATGCGACGTCTTGCGCACGCGATACATGACCGGATCGCGCAGGTTCAGGTTGGGGTGCGCCATGTCGATCTTGGCGCGCAGCACCTTGGACCCGTCCGCGAACTCGCCCGCGCGCATGCGGGCGAGCAGGTCGAGGTTCTCCTCCACGCTCCGCCCGCGCCACGGGCTCTCCCGGCCGGGCTCGGTGAGGGTGCCGCGATGGGCCCGGATCTCGTCGGCCGAGAGATCGTCGACGTAGGCCCGGCCGGCGCGGATGAGCTCGACCGCCCACTCGTAGAGCTGCTCGAAGTAGTCGCTCGCGTAGTAGAGGTGCGGCCCCCAGTCGAAGCCGAGCCAGCGGACGTCGCGCGTGATGGCGTCGACGTACTCCTGGCTCTCCTTGGTGGGGTTGGTGTCGTCGAAGCGCAGGTGGCAGCGGCCCCCCAGCTCCGCGGCGAGGCCGAAGTCGAGGCAGATGGCCTTGGCGTGCCCGATGTGCAGGTAGCCGTTGGGCTCGGGCGGGAAGCGGGTCACGACCGGCGGGGAGAAGCGGCCGGTCCGGAAGTCCTCCAGCGCCGCGTCCTTGATGAAGTGAGAGGGCTTGGGGGGCTCCTCGGCCATGGCTCCGATCGTAACATCTGACCGCAGCGGGCGGGGCATTCGGTCGGAGTACAATGAGTGTTCTATGCCCGAATCGGTCCGTGTTCGCTTTGCGCCGAGCCCGACCGGCCATCTGCACGTGGGCGGCGCCCGCACCGCGCTGTTCAACTGGCTGCTGGCGCGCCACGACCGCGGCGTCTACGTGCTCCGGATCGAGGACACCGACCTCTCGCGCTCGACCGAGGACTACACCCGGTCGCTGCTGGAGGCGCTACGCTGGCTCGGCCTCGACTGGGACGAGGGGCCGCCCACCCCCGGCTACCGTCAGACCGAGCGGTTCGACATCTACCGCGCCCACGCCGAGCGCCTCCTCGCGGCGGGCAAGGCCTACCGCTGCCGCTGCACCCCGGAGACGCTCGACGCCCTGCGGAAGACGGCGGAGGCGCGGAAGGAGACCTTTCGCTACCCGGGGACCTGCCGCGAGGCCAACGTGCCGGCCTCCGAGCCGCACGCGCTGCGCCTGGCGATCCCGCGCGAGGGCGAGACGGTGGTCCACGACGTGATCCGGGGCGACGTGACGGTGAGCCACGCCGAGCTCGACGACTGGATCCTGGTGCGGACCGACGGCACGCCGACCTACAACTTCTGCGTGGTGGTGGACGACGTGACCATGAAGATCACCCACGTCATCCGGGGCAACGACCACCTCTCCAACACCCCGAAGCAGGTGCTCTGCTACGAGGCCCTGGGCTACCCGGTGCCGATCTTCGCCCACATCCCGATGATCCTCGCCGCCGACAAGACCCGGCTCTCCAAGCGGCACGGCGCCACGTCGGTGCTGGCCTTCCGCGACCTGGGGATCCTCCCCGAGGCGATGCTGAACTACCTGGCGCGCCTCGGGTGGTCGCACGGCGACCAGGAGATCTTCTCGCGCGAGGACCTGATCGCGCACTTCGACCTGGCGCACGTGGGCGCGGCGGACGCGGTGTTCGATCTCGAGAAGTTCAAGTGGGTCAACCACCAGTGGATCAAACGGCTGCCCGCCGAGCGGCTCGCGCGCGAGCTCGGGCCCTTTCTCGAGCGGGCCGGGCTGCCCGCCCCCCGCGACCTCGCGTGGCTCGGCCGGGTGGTGGAGCCGCTCCGCGAGCGGGCGCGGACCCTCGTCGAGATGGCGGAGCAGGCCGCCTTCTACCTGAAGGCGCCGGAGGCCTACGACCCGCAGTCGACCGCCAAGTTCTGGAAAGAGCACGCGCCCGAGCGCTACGCCCTGCTCATCAAGCGCCTGGAGGCCCAGGAGGCGATGGACCCGGAGGCGCTCGAGGGCCTCTACCGCTTCCTCGCCGCCGATCTCGGGCTCAAGCTCGTGGACCTGGCCCAGCTCACCCGCATCGCGCTCACCGGCAAGACCGCGAGCCCGCCGATCTTCGAGGTGGTGAGCATCCTGGGCAAGGCCGAGACCCTCGCGCGCCTCAAGGCGGCGGCGGCCGCGGTGGGCTTGGCCCGGTGAGGCGCCTCCTCCTCGCGCGCCACGGCCAGTCGGTATCCAACGCGGTCCGCCGCTTCCAGGGGGCGCAGGACGTGGCCCTCTCCCCGCTCGGGGTGCGCCAGGCGGAGGCTCTCGCGCTCGCGGTCGAGCGGCGCCGGGTGGCCCACGTCTACGCGAGCCCGCTCGAGCGGGCGCGGCGGACCGCCGAGATCGCGGTGGCCGGATCCGGTGTGCCGGTCACGCTGATGGACGATCTGCGCGAGCTGTCGCTGGGCGACTGGGAGGGCTGCACGGTGGACGAGATCCGCACGCAGCCCGGGGACCCGTACACGCGGTGGATCCGCGACCCGGTCCTCTGCTTACCACCGGGCGGCGAGCCCCTCGCGGACGTGCAGGCGCGGGTGCTCCGTTCTGTCGACCGGATCGCGGCCGCGCACGGCAACGGCGACGACGTGCTGATCGTCGCGCACGGCGGGGTGATCAGCGCGCTCCTCGCGCACTGGCTGGGGCTGCCGCTCTCCTCGATCTGGCGGCTCGCGGTGGCCAACTGCTCGCTCACGGAGATCGCCCCGCCGCGGGTGGTATCGATGAACGAGACCGGCCACCTGCGTGAGGTGAACGTGGTGGTCACCGAGCCGCTCAGTCCCTGACATGACGCTGCTGGCGCTCTTCGGCGGTCTGGCCCTGCTGCTCTACGGGATGCAGCTCATCGGCGAGGGGCTGCAGCGGGCGGCGGGCGGCCACCTGCGCCACCTGCTCACCCGCATGACGCGCACCCGTCTCGCCGGGGTGGCCTCGGGCGCGCTGGTGACCGCGATCATCCAGTCCTCGTCCGCCACCACCCTCATGCTGATCGGCTTCGTGTCGGCCGGCCTCCTGACCTTCCCCCAGTCCCTGGGAATGATCCTGGGGGCCGACATCGGCACCACCGTCACCGTGCAGCTGCTCGCGTTCCGGGTCCAGGAGCTGTCGCTCCTGCTGGTGGGCGTGGGCTTCGCGCTGACCTTCTTCTCGCGACGGGGCCTGCTCAAGAGCCTGGGCCAGGTCGTGCTGGGCTTCGGCTTCATCTTCCTCGGCATGAAGGTGATGAACGACGGGCTCGCCCCGCTCGCGGACAACGAGCTGACCCGTCAGGTGCTGGTGGCCCTGGCCGGCAACCAGTTCCTCGCCCTCCTGGTGGGCGCGGGGCTGAGCGCGAGCATGGCCTCCTCGGCGGCGACCATCGGGCTCACCCTGTCGCTCGGCCAGCAGGGGCTGCTGCCGCTCGGCGCCGCCATTCCGGTGGTGCTGGGGGCCAACATCGGCACCTGCGCCACCGCGCTGGCCGCGAGCATGCGCTCGTCCGCGGACGCCCGGCGGGTCGCGGTGGCCCACATCGCGTTCAAGGTGCTGGGGGTCGCGCTCGTCTTCCCCTTCATCGTCCCGCTGACCCACCTGGTCGGGCTGACCTCGGTGGACCCGGCCCGGCAGATCGCCAACACCCACACCTTCTTCAACGTGGCGATCAGCGCGCTCTTCCTGCCCTTCGCCCCCTGGGCGGCCCGGGTGATCACCGCGCTGGTGCCGGAGGAGGAGCGGGGGGACAATCCCTACCGGACGCGGTACCTGGACGACCGCTTCCTGGAGCAGCCCGCGCTCGCCATCGGGCAGGCCACCCGCGAGGCTCTCCGCATGGGCGACGTGTCCCAGGGTATGCTGCGGGACGCGATGGTGGTGCTGCGCACCGACAACCAGGAGCTGCTCGAGGACGTGGAGCGCCGCGACGATCAGCTCGACTATCTCGAGCGCGAGATCAAGATTTTCATCTCGCGGCTCGGGCGGGAGACGATGAGCCCGGACATGGCCCAGAAGGAGATCGCGCTCATCTCCTTCATCGGCAACCTCGAGAACATCGGCGACATCATCGACAAGAACCTCATGGAGCTGGCGCGCAAGAAGCTCTACCAGGGCCGGCGCTTCTCGGAGGCGGGGGAGGCCGAGCTGATCGAGTTCCACAGCATGGTCTCGAAGAACCTCGAGCGGGCCATCGCGGGCTTCGCGGCCAACGACCGGAGCCTCGCCCAGGAGGTGCTCGACCAGCGGCCGGTGGTGCGGCAGCGAGAGCGCGAGCTGCGCGACTCCCACCTGGCCCGGCTGCGGCGGGGCCTCGCCGAGTCACTCGAGACCTCCGAGATCCACCTGGACGTGCTCACCAACCTGAAACGGATCTCCTCCCACGTCACCGCGCTGGTGTACCCGATCCTGGAAGAGGAGGCCTAGGTGCCGAACCGGCTCCGCATCCTGGTCATGGCCTCCGAGGTCGCGCCCTTCGCCAAGACCGGCGGGCTCGCGGACGTGGCGGGGGCCCTGCCGCGCGCGCTCGCCTCCCTCGGCCACGACGTGCGCGTGATGATGCCCAAGTACCGCGGCGCCGAGGCCCACGCGACCGACTCCCGCATCGTGGTGCCGACCATCCGGGTGCCGCTCGGCGACCGCGCCGCGGAGGGCGCGCTCATCGAGACCCACGGCCCGTCGGGCGTGCCGGTCTACATGCTCGAGCACGAGCACTACTACGACCGCGACAGCCTCTACGGCACCGCGGACGGGGACTACTGGGACAACTGCGAGCGGTTCGTCTTCTTCTGCCGCGCCGCGCTCGAGGGGCTCACCCAGCTCGACGCCGCCCGCCCCGGCATCCGCTGGCAGCCCCAGCTCATCCACGCCAACGACTGGCAGACCGGTCTGGTGCCGATCTACCTGCGCACCCTCTACCGCGACCATCCACTCCTGGGCGGCCTCGCGAGCCTCTTCACCGTCCACAACCTGGCCTACCAGGGCGTGTTCTGGCACTACGACATGCCTATGACCGGGCTCGGCTGGGACCTCTTCACCCCGGCGGGCCTGGAGTTCTACGGCAAGCTCAACTTCCTGAAGGGCGCGCTGATCTTCTCCGACCTGCTCACCACCGTGAGCCGCACCTACGCGCGCGAGATCCGCACCAGCGCGTTCGGCAACGGGCTCGAGGGAGTGCTCGAGGAGCGCAGCGGAGACCTGCACGGGGTGGTCAACGGCATCGACTACGAGGTGTGGAATCCGCAGAAGGATCCCGCCATCGCCCATCCCTACTCGGCCGAGGATCCGGAGCCGAAGGCGATCTGCCGCGAGACGCTGCGGCGAGAGCTGGGTCTCGAGGACGCGGCCGGGCCGCTCGTCGGGGTGGTGACGCGTCTCGCGGAGCAGAAGGGGATGGACCTCGTGCTGGAGGCGCTGCCCGGCCTGCTCGCCGAGGGATGCCAGCTCGTGGCGCTGGGCTCGGGCGACGCGCACGTCGAGGACGCCTTCCGCGCCGCCGCGGCCGCTCACCCCGGCCAGGTCGCGGTGCGCATCGGCTACGACGACGACCTCGCGCGGCGGATCTACGCGGGGACCGACACCTTCCTGATGCCGTCGCGCTACGAGCCGTGCGGTCTGGGCCAGCTCATCGCGCTCCGCTACGGCGGGGTGCCGATCGTGCGGCGTACCGGCGGCCTCGCCGACACGGTGACCGAGTTCGATCCGGCCCGCCGCACCGGGACCGGCTTCCTGTTCGACCCGTTCACCCCCGACGCGTTGCTGGCGGCGGTGCGCCGGGCCGCCTCCACCTACCGGCAGCCGACCGTCTGGAAGGCGCTGGTGAAGAACGCGATGGCCGAGGACTTCTCGTGGGACGCCTCGGCGCGGGAATACGCCACACTCTACCGCAAAGCGCTGAAGGCGCGGAGCGCCCGCTAGCAACGGAGGCCGGGATGAAGAAGATCGAGGCGGTGATCAAGCCGTTCAAGCTCGACGACGTCAAGGAAGCGTTGAACGAGCTGGGGGTGGTCGGGATGACGGTCACCGAGGTGCGCGGCTTCGGCCGCCAGAAGGGGCACACCGAGCTGTACCGCGGCTCCGAGTACACCATCGACTTCCTGCCCAAGGTGAAGGTCGAGGTGGTGGTGCCGGACAACCTGGTCGACAAGGTGGTCTCGGTGATCTGCCAGGCGGCCAAGACCGGCTCCATCGGCGACGGCAAGGTCTTCGTCCTCTCGATGGGCGAAGCGATCCGCATCCGCACCGGCGAAAAGGGCGAAGCCGCCATCTAGATGCTTACCCTCTCCCCGGAGGGGAGAGGGCAGGGTGAGGGGCCTCGGTTGGTGGGCGGTCTGCCGTTTGAATCTTTGAAGCTCTTCATCTGCGGGGGCCCAGAAATGGCCCCCGCACTCCCCCCCACGGCGGACGACCCGTGACTTCCCTCACGGCGGACAACCGGTGACTTCCAGTCGCGGGCGACCCGTGACTCCCTCCCGCGGACAACCCGTGATCGGCCTGCTCGCCGCGGCTCCCGACGACCGGCGGGCATTGCGTGAGCTGGCGCGCGTGGGCTTCGCCGATCCGGCCGCGGCGCTGCGCAACCTGCACGCGGTGACCCCGACCCCGCGCGAGGCCTCACTGCTGGCGCCCGCGCTGCCGCGGCTGCTCGCCGAGCTGGGGGCGGCGCCGGACCCGGACATGGCGCTCAACAACCTGGAGCGCCTCGCCGGCCAGGGCGAGCACGCGGCCTTCCTGCGCCTCGTGACCGCCCACCCGGGCGCGATCTCGCTGCTCGCGCGCCTGGGCGGGACGAGCCAGTTCCTGGCCGACACGCTCCGCCGCTATCCCACGCTGCTGCCGTGGCTGCTCGAGGCGCGAACCATGCGGCAGTGGCTCGCCGATGAATTGGCCGCGGACCTGGCCGCGAGCCTCGCGGCCTTCGACCGCCCCGAGGCGCGGTGGAACGTCCTGCGGCGCTTCAAGTACCGCCAGCTGCTGCGGATCGGCTGCCGCGACATCCTGGGCGACGCCGATCTCACCGTCACCACCGAGGAGCTGTCCCACCTGGCCGACGTGTGCCTCGCCGCGGCCTGGGAGTGGACCCGCGAGCGGCTCGAGCGGCTCTACGGGGCGCCGCTCGGCGCCGACGGCGCTCCGACCGGTCTCGCGGTGATCGGCATGGGCAAGCTGGGCGGCCTCGAGCTGAACTACTCCTCCGACATCGACCCGATCTTCGTCTACGGTGAGGACGGAGAGACCGCGGGCGGGGAATCGGGTCGCATCGCCAACGGGGAGTTCTTCGCCCAGGCGGTGCGCGGCGTCCTGGAGACGCTCGAGTCGGTCACCGAGGAGGGCCACGTCTTCCGCGTCGACCTGCGCCTGCGCCCGGAGGGCCGCTCCGGGGCGCTCATCCTCTCGGTCGACGGCTACCGCCGTTACTTCGCCGACCGGGCCGAGCCGTGGGAGCGCCAGGCCCTGATCAAGGCGCGCGCCTGCGCGGGCGATCCCGCGGTGGCCTCGCGCTTCCTGGAGGCGGTCCGGTCATTCGTCTATCGTCCCGGCCTCGATCCGGACATCGTGGGGCACGTGCGCGGGATGAAGGCTCAGATCGACCGCTCGCTCCGCGGCAAGGACGCGGGACGCCGCAACGTGAAGCTCGGGCGCGGGGGCATCCGCGAGGTCGAGTTCCTGGTGCAGGCGCTCCAGCTCCTCTACGGGGGCGACGATCCGTGGCTCCGCGAGCGGAACAGCCTGCGGGCGATCTTCCGCCTCGCCGAGCGCGGCTACCTGCCGCCCGCGCTCGGGCGCGAGCTGGGCCTCGCCCTCGTGTATCTCCGGACGGTCGAGCATCGCCTCCAGATCGTCCACGAGTTCCAGACGCACACCCTGCCGGAGGAGCCGGTGCCGCTCGGCCTCCTGGCCCGCCGCATGGGCATCGCGCGGCCGCCCGCGGCGGCGGCCCGGCGCTTCGTCGCCGACCACCGGCGCGTCACCACCCTGGTGCACCGGGCCTTCCGCGAGTTCTTCGCGGCGCCGCCCGCGGCCGCCGCGGCGCCGGTGCGCATCCCGAGCTACACCGCGCTCAAGGCCACCGGCTTCGCGGATCCGGACCGCGCGCGCCAGAACCTGCGCCGGGTCCTGGAAGGCCGGCCGCTCGTCCCGTATCCGGCCGCCGCGGGCCGCGCGATCGCCCGACTCTTCCCGATGCTGCTCGACGCGCTCTGGCAGAGCCCGGACCCCGACGAAGCGCTCGGCCAGTTCGAGCGCTTCGTCTCGGCGGCGGGCCCGCGCACCGCCTACCTGGATCTCCTCGCGGACCGGCCCGAGCTGCTCGCGAACCTGGTGCGCCTGTGCGCCCGCGGCGAGCTGCTCACCGAGCTGCTGGTGAGCCAGCCCGAGCTGCTCAACGGGCTCGCGCGCCCGGAGACCTTCGCGGCCCACAAGGGGGAGCGCCAGTTCCGGGCCGAGCTGGCCCCGGTGCTCGCACCGCGGCTCGCCGCGGCGGAGCGCCGCGACCGGCTCCGGCGGCTCAAGCAGGCGCAGGAGCTGGGCGTCATCTGGCGGATGCTGCTGGGAGTGACCGACGCGGAGCGCTTTTCGCTCGAGATGACCGCCCTGGCCGAGGCCGCGCTGGCGGTGGCGTGGACGCTCGCCCTCGACGAGACCGCGGCCGAAGGGGGCGTGCCGCGCGACGGGCGCGGACGCCTGGTCCCCGCCGCGATCATCGGCCTCGGCAAGCTCGGAGGCCGCGAGCTGACCACCGGCTCCGATCTCGATCTCTTCGTGGTCTACGGCGGAGAGGGTGCCACCGACGGGCCCGAGCCGGTCGAGGCCCACGTCTTCTACGACCGCGCGGTGGAGGCGCTGAGCGGCCTGCTCGGCGACATCACCGCCGCCGGGGTCGCGTTCGCGGTGGACCTGCGCCTGCGGCCCGGCTCGAAGGGCAGCGGCTTCGCCTCCGCCGCCGACGCGCTCGAGCGCTACTATCGCGAGTGGGCCGACCCGTGGGAGCGCCAGACGCTCACGCGCGCCCGCCTGGTCGGCGGCGACCCCCGGCTCGGCCGGGCGGTGCGGCGCCGCATCCGCGGCCTGCTCTACGGGTCGGAGGCGCCGCCCCCCGACCTGAAGGAGATGCGCGCCCTCCGCGAGCGGATGGAGCGCGAGCTGGGCAAGGAGACGCCCGGGCGCTTCCAGGTGAAGTTCGGGCGGGGCGGCCTCGTCGACGTGGAGTTCATCACCCAGGCCCTGCAGATGCGGCACGGGGCCCGGCACCCGGGCGTGCGCCGGGCCAACACCCTGGCCGCCATCCGCGGGATCGCGGCGGCCGGGCTCCTGCCGCGCGCCGACTGCGATCTCCTGATCGAGCAGTACCGCTTCCTGCGGCGCGTCTCCCTCGGCCTGCGCCTCTTCGGCACGCGCCCGTCCGACACCTTGGAGGTGGCGGGCCCGAACCCGGCGCGGCTCGCCAAGACGCTCGACTATCCCTCGCGCAAGGACTTCCTCGACGACTACCGCCGCCGCGCGGGGTGGGTCCGCGCGCTCTACGATCGCGTCGTGCCGAGGTGAGCGGCGGCGCGGCCGCCCGGCTCAGGCGCCCGCGTCGCGCTTGATGTGCGCGCCGAGCGCGCGGAGACGCTCGTCGATTCGCTCGTAGCCGCGATCCACCTGGTGCGCGTTCATGATCACCGAGGTGCCCCGCGCGCAGAGCGCGGCGCCGATCAGGGCCATGCCGGCCCGGATGTCGGGGGAGACGATCGGGGCGGCGCGTAGCTCGCTCGGACCGACCACCACCGCGCGGTGCGGATCGCACAGCACGATCCGCGCGCCCATCGCGATCAGGCTGTCCACGAAGAAGAGCCGGCTCTCGAACAGCTTCTCGTGGATGAGGACGGTGCCGTGGCTCTGGGTGGCCAGCACCAGCGCGAGCGAGGTCAGGTCGGCGGGGAAGCCCGGCCAGGGCGCGTCGTCCACCTTGGGGATGGCGCCGTCCGCGTCGGCGGCCACCCGCAGCTCCTGCGGGCCGGGGACGATCAGGGTCGTGCCCTCGAGCGCGGTCTCAACCCCGAGCCGGCGGTAGGCCAGGCGGATCATGCGCAGGTCGTCGGGCACCACGTCCTGGATGCGGAGCTCGCCGCCGGTCATGGCCGCGAGCGCCACCAAGGAGCCGATCTCGATGTGATCGGGGCCCAGCCGGTGGCGGCCGGGGTGGAGCTCGGCCACGCCCTCGATGCGGAGCTGGTTGGTGCCGATGCCCCCGATGCGGGCGCCCAGCGCGTTGAGGAAGTGGCAGAGCCCCTGCACGTGAGGCTCGCTGGCCGCGTTCAGGATGACGGTGGGGCCGTGGGCCAGCACCGCGGCCATCACCGTGTTCTCGGTGGCGGTCACGCTCATCTCGTCGAGGAAGACCTCGGCGCCCCGGAAGCGGCCCTCGAGGGTGAGGCGCAGCGCGGGCCCCGCCTCGACCCGGGCCCCCAGCGCGCCGAGCGCGAGCAGGTGGGTGTCGACGCGGCGCCGCCCGATCCGGTCGCCGCCGGGCGCCGGGAGCGCCGCCCGGCCGGTTCGCGCGAGCAGGCCGGGCGCCAGCAGCACCGAGCCGCGGAGCTGGGACATCACGGCGGGGTCGGGGTCGCGGGTCTCGAGCCGGCTCGCGTCGAGGCGCACGGTGCCCGCCTCGTCGACGGCGACGCGCACCCCCAGGTGGCGGAGCCCTTCGAGCAGCGCGGTCACGTCGCGGATGCGCGGGACGTTGTCGACGACGACCTCCCCCCGCACGAGCAGGCAGGCCGCGAGGACGGGCAGGGCCTCGTTCTTGTTGCCGGCCGGCGCGACCGTGCCCCGCAGGGGATGGCCGCCCTCCACCAGGAATCGATCGCCGGTCACGGCCGCATCTCCATCGCGGACCATCATAACCGACCCGATTTTTTGACCGGGTAGGGCGCGGGAGCGGGGCCGTCGCCGCCGGTGTATCATCTGCCCGCATGAGCGAACGGTTCTTCATCCTGGACGGCCCCGGCTTCCTCTTCCGCGCCTACCACGCGCTTCCGTTCCTCTCCACCTCGCGGGGGGTGCCGAGCCACGCGGTCTTCGGCATGTCGACCATGCTGTGGAAGCTCCTGCGCGAGGACACCCCGGACTACTTCGCGGTGGCCTGGGACCCGCCGGGCCCGACCTTCCGCGAGGAGAAGTTCGCGGCCTACAAGGAGACGCGGGCCCCGACGCCGGACGACCTCCGCAGCCAGATCTCGTACGTCAAGACGCTCTTCGAGGCCCTGCGCCTGCCCGTGCTGGAGGTGCCCGGCTTCGAGGCCGATGACGTGCTGGGCACCGTGGTGGAGCGCACCCGCGACCTGCCGATCGAGCTGGTCCTGGTCACCTCCGACAAGGACATGCTCCAGCTGGTGAGCCCGCGCGTGCGTGTCTTCTCCACCACCGGCCGGGGCGGGGACCGGGTGGTCTTCGACGAGGCGGCGGTCAAGGCCAAGTGGGGGGTCGAGCCCGCGCAGATCCCCGACATCCTGGCCCTCATGGGCGACTCCATCGACAACATCCCCGGGGTGCCCGGGGTGGGGGAGAAGACGGCGGCCAAGCTGATCGGCCAGTTCGGCGGGGTGGAGCGCCTCTACGAGAACCTCTCGCTGGTGCCGGGCAAGCTTCGCGAGACGCTGGCCGCCAATCGCAAGCAGGCGCTGCTCTCGCGCGAGCTGGCCACCGTCAGCACCCGCGTGCCGATCGCGGTCGACCTCGAGACGTTCCGGCGGCGCGATCCGGACTGGGACCGGCTGCGCGCGCTCTGGACCGAGCTCGAGTTCCACACCCTGCTGCGCCAGGTGCCGGCCCCCGCCGCGGTGGAGGCGAGCGGTGGGGACGCGGTCACCCTCGCCGACGCGGCCGCGCTCGCGGAGTACCTCGGCCGGGTGCCGGCCGGCGATCCGCTCGCGATCGAGAGCGTCGGCGAGGGCGGGCCGCCCGATCCCACCATCACCGCGCTCGGGCTCTACCACCCGGAGGCGGGCGCGGCCCGGGTCGCGGTGGCCTCGCCCGCGGACGAGCAGGGCCGCGCGCTGGTGGCGGCGCTCGGCGGCCGGACCCTGATCGGCCACGACGCGAAGGCGCTCGCCGAGTGGTGGCTGGCCCGCGGGGGGGCGCTGCCGCCCGGTGAGGACACCGCGGTCGCCGCGTACCTGCTCAATCCCGCGCGCACGAACTACAAGCTCGAGGAGGTGTGCGCCGAGCTCCTGGGCGAAGGGCCGGGCATCGCGCCGCCGGGCACGCGCGGCAAGTGGATCTGGGATCTCTGGGCGATGGCGCCGCGCGCGCTCGCGGAGGTGGGGCTCGCGAGCCTCTACGAGGACATCGAGCGGCCGCTGATCGGGGTGCTGGCCGAGATGGAGCGCCACGGCATCCGCATCGACCAGGTCCGGCTCGGCGAGTTCTCCCGCGAGCTCGAGGTGCACCTCGAGCGGACGACCCGCGAGATCTTCGGGCTCGCGGGCGAGGAGTTCAACATCGGCTCGCCGAAGCAGCTCGCCTACATCCTGTTCGAGAAGCTCAAGCTGCCGCCGGTGAGGCGGACCAAGACGGGCTACTCCACCGACGCCGACGTGCTGGAGCAACTGGCCTTGGGCCACGAGCTGCCCGCGCGCATCATCGAGCACCGCACCCTGGCCAAGCTCAAGTCGACGTACGCCGACGCGCTGCCCATGCTGGTGAACCCCACCACCGGGCGCCTGCACACCTCGTTCAACCAGTTGGTGGCCGCCACGGGAAGGCTTTCGTCGAGCAACCCGAACTTACAGAACATTCCGGTGCGCACCGAGCTCGGCCGGCGCATCCGCGCCGCCTTCGTGCCCGACGCGGGCTGGCGGTTCGTGGCCGCGGACTACTCCCAGATCGAGCTGCGCATCCTGGCCCACGTGTCGGGGGAGGAGAGCCTGATCGAGGCCTTCCGTCGCGGGGAGGACATCCACGCTCGCACCGCCTCCGAGGTCTTCGGGGTCCCGCTCGACGCGGTGACCCCTGAGCAGCGCGACGTCGCCAAGACCACCAACTTCGCGGTGATCTACGGGGTCACCGCCTTCGGGCTCTCCCGCGGCCTCGACATGAGCACCAAGCAGGCCCAGGAGTTCCTCGACCGCTTCTTCGCGCGGCATCCGAAGGTGAAGGCCTACCTCGGCCGCACCGTGGCCGAGGGCCGCGAGCGCGGCTTCGTGGCCACCCTGCTCGGCCGCCGCCGCTACCTGCCCGAGC
>DATGBR010000068.1:0-7190 GCA_035312605.1 Candidatus Methylomirabilota bacterium | reverse complement strand
GCTCGCGCACCTCGGCGAGCAGCTGGTCGCGACCGTGCGTCCCCTTCTGGAGGATCTTCTGCACGTGGCCGTTGAGCCGCTCCCGGTCGTCCTGGGACAGGTCCTTGGCGGTGACCACGACGACCGGGATGGCGCGCCAGGCTTCGTGGCGGCGGAACTCCGCGACGAACTCGAAGCCGTCCATCTCCGGCATCATCAGGTCGAGCAGGATCACGCTCGGCCGGACGTCGTCCAGGCGGTCGAGCGCCACGCGGCCGTTCTCCGCCTCCACCACCGTGTAGCCCTCCGGCTCGAGCATCCGCCGCAGGAGCTGTCGGAGCCCCGCGTCGTCGTCCACCACGAGCACCGGCCGGTCCCGCCGGTGCTGGGCGAGCACCTTCACCAGCCGCTCGCGATCGATCGGCTTGGTGAGGTAGTCGGAGGCCCCCAGCGCGTAGCCCAGGTTCTTGTCGTCCACGATGGTCAACATGATCACCGGGATGTCGGCGACCGCCGCGTCGGCCTTGAGTGCCGACAGCACCGCCCAGCCGTCCATCCCGGGCATCATGACGTCGAGCGTGATCGCGTCGGGCCGCAGCTCGCGAGCCCGCCGCAGGCCCTCCTCGCCGCCGTGCGCGGTGACGACCCGGAACCCTTCCCGGGTGAGGAATCGCTGCATGAGGTCCCGCACCGCCGCCTCGTCGTCGATCACCAGCACGGTGCCGATTCCCGGCGAGTCGGCGGCGACCGGCTCGGCCGCCGCGGCCGCCGCACCGGCCGCCTCGGCCACCAGCACCGGCAGCCGGATGGTGAACGTGCTGCCCTGGCCCGCCACGCTCTCCACCGTGACGTCGCCGCCCATCATCCGGCACAGCCGGCGGCTCAACGCGAGGCCGAGGCCGGTCCCGCCGTAGCGGCGCGTGGTGGCCGCGTCGGCCTGCGAGAAGGCCTCGAAGAGGCGGGTGAGCTGCTCCGGGGTCATCCCGATGCCGGTGTCGCTCACGCGGAACGCCATGAAGTCCCGGCCGTCGATCGTCTCCCGCGCCACCGCCAGCCCAACCGTCCCCCGGTCGGTGAACTTGCAGGCGTTGCTCAGCAGGTTGAAGAGGGCCTGGCGCACCTTCGTGAGGTCCGCCCGCATCGTCCCGGTCTCCGGCGGGCAGCGGACCTCGAGGCGATTGGCGTTCTTGCCGGCCAGCGGCTGGATCACCGCCGCGATGTCCCGGACCAGCCCGGCCACGTCGAAGGTCTCCAGATACAGCTCCATCTTGCCGGCCTCGATCTTGGACAGATCGAGCACCGCGTTGATCAGTTCCAGCAGGTGCTTGCCCGCCGCGTTGATCCGCCCGAGGTCCTCGGTGAACTGCTCCGCTCCGAGGTCGGCCGCGTCCTCCTGGAGCATCTCGCTGTAGCCGATGATCGCGTTCAGCGGGGTGCGCAGCTCGTGCGACATGTTGGCGAGGAACTCCGACTTGTGGCGGTCGGCCAGCTCGAGCTGGCGGCTCTTGTCCCCGATCTCCCGGAAGAGCCGCGCGTTCTGGATCGCCACCGCCGACTGGCTCGCGAACGTCTTGAGGAGCTCGATGACCGCGGGCGAGAACTCTCCCGGCGTCTTCTTGTTCACGGTCAGCCCGCCGATCAACACGCTCTCACGCAGCAGCGGCACCGCCATGAGGGCGCGGGTGCCCGACCTCAGCAGCACGTCGCGGAGGGGGCTGTGGTAGGCGCCGTCCGCCCCGATGTCGGCGATCTGCACCGGCTCGCGCGTCGCCGCCATCCGCCCGAGCACCCCCTCGCCCCGGGGCACCGGCGTCCGCCGCGCCATCGCGACCACCTCCTCGTCGAGATTGTCGGTCGCCCGCAGGTGGAACGCCTCGCTCCCCTCGTCGTACTCGTAGACCGAGCCCCCGTCGGTGCCCGCGATCTGGGTGGCGCGGGACACGATCGTGTTGAGCACGGTCTCGAGGTCGAGGGTGGAGCTGAGGACCTGGCTCACCTCGCCCAGCGCCTGCAGCTCGGTGACCGAGCGGCTGAGCGCCTCGGTCCGGGCCTGGAGCTCGGTGAGCAACCGGGCGTTCTCGATCGCGATGGCGGCCTGGTCGGCAAAGGTCTCCATCAGCGCGATCTGGCCGTCGGTGAAGAGCCGGACGTGATGTCGGTTGACGGTGATGACGCCCAGTAGCTCGTTGGCCCGGAGCATCGGAATGGCCAGCACGGTGCGGAGGGCACTGACCTCGCGCACCCCGTAGGTGTAGTCGGGGTCGTTCCGTACGTCCTCGATGTGTATGGTTCGGCGCTCCAGCGCCACGCGCGCCGCGCCACTCTGCCGCCCCGGAGGGACGGCGTTCCGGTCGACGAAGGCCCGCTCCTCGGCCGAGAGGCCGTCGGTTGCCACCACGTGCAGTCGGTCACCGTCAAAGCGCCAGATCAGCCCGTGCTCGGCCTCGCAGAGGCGGACCGCGTTCTTGGCCAACATCTCGAAGACCGGCTGAAGATCGAAGGTCGAGCGACCGATCACTTTCAGCAGCTCCGCGGTGGCGGTCTGCTGCTCCAGCGCATCCTTCAGCTCACCGTTGCGCTCTTCCAGCTCCTTGAACAGGCGCACGTTCTCGATGGCGATGACCGCCTGGTCCGCGAACGTCCGCAGGAGCTCGATGTGCCCCTCGGCAAACAAACCGGGCTCTGGGCGGGCGATGACGATCGCGCCGATGGGCTCGCTACCGCGCAGCATCGGGACCGCGAGCTGGCTTCGCCAGCGGGCGGTCCCCGCCAGATCCCGCGAGTAGAGCGGGTCGACGAGCATGTCCTCGATTTGCGCTACGGCTCGACTGAGGATCGCCCGCCCCGAGACCTGGTCCGGCTGGGGAAGCCGCGGGTACATCCTTCCAAGGACCTCGAGCACCTCGGGCGCGTAGTTTGAATGGGCGACGAAGTGCACGAGCTCGCCATCGAACTGGTACACCGCGCCCTGGTGCGCCCCGCAGAGATTCACCGCATTGGCGACGATGGTATCGAAGACGGGCTGGACGTTGGTCTGCGACCGGCCGATCACCCGCAGGATCTCGCTGGTCGCGGTCTGCTGCTCCAGCGCCTCGGTGAGGCCGGCGTTCTTGGCCTGCAGCTCGTTCAGGAGCCGCGCGTTCTCGATCGCGATCGCGGCCTGGTCGGCGAAGGTCTCCATGAGGGCGACCTGGCTGTCGGTGAACGCCCGCACCTCGTGCCGGAAGATGAGGATCACCCCCAGCAGCTCCCCCGCCCGGAGCATGGGGATCGCGAGGGTCGTCCGGGTCGGCTCGATCTCGCGGGCCCGGAACGTATACTCCGGATCCGCCTGGACGTCGAGGATGTGGACCGTCCGTCGCTCGAGGGCGGCGCGCGCGCTCGCGCTGTGGCGGCCCGGGGCGATGGGACTGTCCTCGAGGAAGGTCCGGAGCTCCGGCGTGACGTTCTGGACCGCCACCACCCGCAGCTCCCGTCCGTCGAAGCGCGTGATCACCGCTCGCTTCGCCTCACACAGTCGGATCGCGTGCTCGGCCAGGGTATCGAACACCGGCTGCAGATCGAAGGTGGACCGCCCGATCACCTTGAGCAGCTCGCTGGTCGCGGTCTGCTGCTCAAGGGCGACCCGCAGCTCCCGGTTGCGCTCCTCTAGCTCGGTGAACAGACGGACGTTCTCTAACGCGATGACCGCCTGGTCGGCGAAGGTCTGCAGCAGCCTGATCTGCTTGTCGGTGAAGGGCCGCACCTCACCGCGCCAGACGGTCAGCGCGCCGATGGGGAGCCCTTCCCGATAGATGGGGACGGTCAGGATGGACCGCAGCGCGATAGTATCGCGGAGGGGATGCGTGTACTCGGGATCGAGCCGGCTGTCCTCGAGGTGCACGACGCGCCGATCCAGGATCGCGCGCCCGGAGGTAGTGTCGCGGCCGACCGGGCGCGGGTAGACTTCCTGAAGCGCGGCGATCCCGGCCGAGTCCACGCCCTGGACGGCCGCGAGCTTGAGCTGGCCCTCCTCGGCGAGAAACACCACGCTGAAGCTCGCCTCGCAGAGGCTGCGGGCGCTCCGCACGATTGCGTCGAACACCGGCTGCTCGTCCGTGGGGGAGCGCGAGATGACCCGCAGGATCTCGCTCGTCGCCGTCTGCTGCTCCAGCGCCACGGTGAGATCGGAGTTCTTGGTCTGCAGCTCGCTGAGCAGCCGGGCGTTCTCGATGGCGATGGCGGCCTGATCGGCAAAGGTCTCCATCAGGGTGACCTGGCCATCGGTGAACGGCCTGACCTCGTGTCGGTAGATCAGGATGACGCCGAGCAGCTCGTCCGCCCTGAGCATGGGGATGGCGAGCACGGTCCGGTAGGGATCCACCCGGTAGCCGCCGTAGCTGTACTCCGGGTCGCTCAGGACATCGTGATTGTGGACGGTGCGCCGCTCGAGAGCGGCGCGCCCCGCGTTGCTCCCGCGCCCCGGAGCCATGGGATTCTGCGCGAAGAACTCGACGAGCGCGGGAGAGACGTTGTGGCCAACCGTGAATCGCAAGAACTGCCCATCGAACCGGAAGATCAACCCGCGCTCGGCCTCGCACAGCCGGACCGCGTGCTCGGCCAGCGTCTCGAAGACGGGCTGCACGTCGAACGTGGACCGGCCGATCACCTTGAGGACCTCGCTCGTCGCGGTCTGCTGCTCGAGCGCGACCCGGAGCTCCTCGTTGCGTACCTCCAGCTCGGTGAACAGCCGGACGTTCTCGATCGCGATGACCGCCTGATCGGCGAACGTCTCCAGGAGCTTGATCTGCTTCTCGGAGAAGGGGCGCACCTCCATGCGCCGGATCAGGATCGCGCCGAGGGCCACCCCCTCACGCAGGAGAGGGGTCGCCAGCGTCGTGCGATGACTGATCTGCTGCTGCGCGGCCCGGGAGATGGGATACTCCGACTTCGATTCCTCCGCGAGGTCGTGGACGTGGATGGTTCGCCGATCGACGATCGCCCGTCCGGTCACCGACCCGCGGTCGATCGTCCGCGTCCGGAGGGGCGGCGACGGGATGTCGCCGCGCGAGGCCACCAGAAGGATCGACTGGTCCTGCACCCGGAAGATGCTGGCGTCGGTCGCGCCGCACAGCCTCGCCGCGCTCTCGGCCACCGCGTCGAGGACGGGCTGGAGATCGGTCGGCGAGCTCGAGATGACGCGCAGGATCTCGCTCGTGGCCGTCTGCTGCTCCAGGGCCTCGGTGAGGTCGGCGTTCCGGGCCTGGAGCTCGCCGAGCAGTCGCGCGTTCTCGATGGCGATGACCGCCTGGTCGGCGAACGTCTCGAGCAGGGTGACCTGCCGCTGCGTGAAGAGCTCGGGCTCGGTCCGGCGGAGGGAGATCACGCCGACCGGGGAGGACCCGCGCATCAGGGGGACGCAGAGGATGGCCCGGACGCCATGGCTCCGCGCCGACTCCACGCTCTCGGGAAACTCGGCGTCCGCGGCCGACAGATCGGCGACGTGGACGGTCAGCCCGTCCAGCAACGCGCGCCCCGACGCGGTGCCGCGCACGAGCGGCAGGGAGAACTCGCCCAGGGTGCCGCCGGGCATCGCCCCGTGACGGGCGACCAGCAGGAGCCGGTCGCCGTCGGGACGGTAAATGGCGGCGTCGATCGATTCGCACAGCCGGGCCGCGCTCGCCGCGACCGTCTCGAGGACCGGGTGAAGGTCGGCCGGCGATCGGCTAATGACGCGCAGGATCTCGCCGGTCGCGGCTTGCTGGTCCCGGGCCTCGGTGAGCGCCTGCTCGAGCCGGGCGCTCTTCGCCCTCACCTCGCCCAGCGAGGCCTGGAGGGCCTCGACCAAGGCTGCGAGCTCGGCGTCGGCTTGTGGCGTCATCGTTCGCCCTCGGGGTGCAGATCGGGCGGCACACTCTAGCACATCGTCGCCCGCCGACGGTCGCGCCTAGGACGCCTTCCCGCCCCGCACCTCGCGCGCGTACAGGCGCAGCACCGCGACCGCCAGCGCCATGAGCACCGGCCCCGCGATCAGCCCTGGCAGCCCCAGCACCTGGAGGCCGCCGAAGAGGGCGAGGAAGGTCAGGATCGCGGGCATGCCCTCGTCGCCCACGAGCCGCGGGCGGATCACGTAGTCGCTGAAGCCCACCACCACCAGCGCGCCCCACGCGAGCTCCGCCACCGCCGCGCCCGGCGATCCGACCGCGAGCAGATAGAGACCCGCGGGGACCCAGACCAGCAGGGTGCCGACCGCGGGCACCAGCGAGGCGATCGCGGCGGCGATGCCCAGGAAGAGCGGCCGGGGCACCCCGGTCATCCAGAAGCCGAGCCCGGCGAGCGCCCCCTGGACGAGACCGGTCACCACGGTACCGGAGAGCGTGATGCGCCCCACGGTGCGGAACTCCTCCAGCAGCGCCCGGGTGTCGTCGCGACGGAGCGGCGAGACCTCGGCGACGGTCGTGATGATGCGACCCCAGTGCCGCAGGGTCACGTGCATGGTGAGCAGGGCGAAGAAGAGACCGAGCAGGCTTCCCACCGTGACCGACGCGACCGTCCCCGCCACCGAGGCCGACCCCGTCGCGATGCCACCGGCCGCCCCACGCAGCCGCTCCACGATCGCGTCGGGCGAGATCCCGAGGTGGCCGAGCCAGCCGGTCACGGTGGTCACCCAGGTGGCGAGCGCGCCCCCCGGCTTCAGCTCTTCCCGCACCGCGGCCGCGAAGGTCACCGCCTGGGTGACGAAGACCGAGACGAAACCCACGACGCTCCCCACGATGGCGAGCCCGGCGGCCAGGACGACCGCGACCGAGGCGAGCGTGGGGCGGCCGCTCCACGTGGCGAGCCGCGCGTACACCGGTTGCAGGGTGAAGCCCATCAGGGCGCCCAGCAGCAGCCCGGTGGCGAACGGGTGGGCGAGCCACGCGATCACCACCACCGCACCGCCGGCGAGCCACGCGAGGACCTGGCGTGAGGTCACGGCCGTCTCAGCGCATCAGGGGAAGGCCACCAGGATCGCGAGACGAACGACGTCCGCCCACATGAACGGCATTACGATCGGATGGTCCTCCTCGGGGGCGACGCGTGGGATCGGCCTGCGGGCGGTAGTGTATCGCAGGTCGCGCCGGCCGAGCGCGATACGCTTGCGCAGCCCGCGGGGGCGCGGTAGAAGGGAGCCTCATGGGCAAGCGCGTCGAGGGCAAGGCCGCCATCGTCGTCGGAGGCGGGCAGACGCC
>DATGBR010000067.1:0-11926 GCA_035312605.1 Candidatus Methylomirabilota bacterium | reverse complement strand
CGCCTCCCACACCGAGCGCGAGCGGGTCGCCGACGTGGTGGCCCACGAGATCGCCCACATGTGGTTCGGCGACCTCGTGACCATGCTGTGGTGGAACGGCATCTGGCTCAACGAGGCCTTCGCCACCTTCATGGAGCTGCTCGCGGTCGACGCGTGGAAGCCGGAGTGGAAGCGGTGGACCACCTTCGGGGTGTCGCGCGCCGCCGCGATGGCGGTGGACGGGCTGCACAACACGCGGCCCATCGAGTTCGAGGTGCGGGCCCCGCGCGACTGCGAGGCGATGTTCGACCTGCTCACCTACGAGAAGGGCGCCTCGGTCCTGCGCATGCTCGAGCAGCATCTGAGCGGCGAGCAGTTCCGGGACGGGGTGCGACTCTATCTCGAGCGTCACCGCTTCGGCAACGCGGAGACCACCGATCTCTGGAAGGCTCTCGGCGACGCCGCGCGGCTGCCGATCCCGGAGGTGATGGACGGCTGGATCTTCCGGCCGGGGTACCCCCTCGTGATCGTGGAGCCCGACGGCACCGGCATCAAGCTCAGCCAGCGCCGCTTCACCTATCTCCCGGCCGGCGGCGCGGTCTCCGAGCACTGGCAGATCCCGGTGCGGGTGCGGGCCTCGGTCAAGCGCGGCTTCGTGGACAAGCCGGTGCTCCTGGGCGCCGAGCCCCTCACCGTCTCGCTCCCCGCCGCGCCCGACTGGGTGGTGGTCAACGCGGGCGGGCACGGCTTCTACCGGGCGCAGTACGCGGCGCCGCTCCTGCGCAAGATGACCAACTCGCTCAAGAAGCTCGCGCCGATCGAGCGCTTCAACTTGGTGAGCGACGCCTTCGCGCTGGCCCAGGCGGGGCTGATGGCGTCGCCGGACTACCTCGATCTGACCGCGCGCTTCGGCGAGGAGACCGACCGCAACGTGTGGGCCGCGGTCACCGGCTCGTGGGGCTACGTCAACCGCGTGATCGCGGACGACCAGCGGGTCGATCTCGAGGCCCTGGTGCGCCAGCGGGTGCAAGCGGCGGTGGAGCGGCTCGGCTGGGAGGCCCAGCCCGGCGAGACCGAGCTGGAGCGACAGCTGCGCGCCGATCTCCTGCGCACCGTGGGCACCCTCGGCAACGACCCCGCCACCCAGGAGCGCGCCCGCGCGCTCTACGCCCGCTACCGGGAGGACGAGTCGGCGGTGGACCCGGACGTGCTGCCCGCGCTCATCGCCATCGTGGCCGCGGCGGGCGGGGAGAGCGAGTACGACGAGTTCCTCCAGCGCTTCAAGGCCGCGCGCAGCCCGCAGGAGGAGCAGCGCTACCTCTACGCGCTCGCCGCGTTCCGCCAGCCCGAGCTGATCCGCCGCACCCTCGAGAAGACCACCAGCGGGGAGGTGCGCAGCCAGGACGCGCCGTTTCTGATGCGGGCGCTGCTGGCCGGCGTGCACAGCCGCAGCCTCGCCTGGGAATACGTCAAGGCGAACTGGGAGACGATGGCCCGGCAGTATCCGGGGAGTGCTTACCGGCGGATGTACGAGGGGGTGACCGCGCTGGTGAGCCCGGAGTGGGAGCGCGATGTGAGGGAGTTTTTCCCCAGCCGCAAGATCGTGCTCGGCGGCAAGACCCTCGAGCAGTACCTGGAGCAGCTCCGGATCTCGGTGAGCTTCCAGGAGCGCGAGGGCGCGGCGCTCGCCGCCTATCTCGCCAAGCCGCCCCGGCCCCCGCGGGCCCGCTAGGCGCCGGCCGCTCCCGCGCCGCGGTCAGCGGAAGAGGGAGCCGAAGAAGTCCCGGACGCTCGAGCCGAAGGCCACCGCGCCTTCCTTGGTCCGCTCCCACGCCGTCTTCGCGTCGGGCGCCGCCGCCTGCCCGGCCTCTCCGAGCTTCTGGCCGGTGTACTTGGCGCCTTCCACCACCGTGTTGCCGATGCCCTTCGCCGTCTCGCCGGCGCCCTCGAGCACCTTGCCCTGGCCGATCTGACCGGCCCCGCGCTGCACCTGCTGGGCGGCCGCGTCCACTTCCGAGCGGTCGGCCGCCGGTGCGGGGGCGTGACCCAGCCCGACCATCGCCGAGATCGCCAGCGTGACCACCATCGAGCGAGCTCGCACCACCATGGGTACCTCCCTCGGTTGGCTTGATCGCGAATTCATGGTAACACCGTGCCCGGGGCCGGACCGCATGAACGCGACCATTCTCCACCGCCGCGACACCATCCGGGTGAGCGACGCCTCCGTCGAGGACGAGGCGCTCTGGCTCACCCCGGAGGCGCTGGCCCGCGCGACGGAATGGGAGTGGACGCCGGACGGCCTCTGCCGGGGCGCGCTGTGCGTTCCGGTGCCGCCGGGCGCCCCGTGGGTTCGGGAGGCCGGTCCCGCGACGCGCGTCGACCTCGCCGGGCTCGCGCGGCATCTCGGCCAGCCGGTGGCGGCGAGCCCGGAGCACGGGGTGTGGGCCGTCGGCGAGTCGCACGCGGCACTCGGCGAGCGGCTCGACTCGCTCGACGCGCCCGACTTCACGCTGCCGGACCTGGACGGCCGGGGCTGGTCGCTGCGGGACTTCCGGGGCCGGAAGGTGTTCCTGCTCGCCTGGGCGTCGTGGTGAGGGTGCCGCTTCGACCTGCCCGGGTGGCAGGCGCTCCACGCCGAGCTCGAGCCGAAGGGGCTGACCGTGATCACGGTCGCGCTCGACAGCGCGGCCGCGGCCGCGGCGGGGGAGTGGATCCGGGCGGCGCAGCCGACCCATCCCGCCCTGATCGACGCGCACTATGACCTGGCCACGCGCTATCACCTCGTCAACGTGCCCAGCGCGGTGTGGATCGACGAGCGCGGGCGCATCGCGCGCCCGGCCGAGGTCGCCTTCGCGGACAACCGCTTCATCGCGTACACCAAGTTCGACATGACGCGCTACCTGGACGCCATCCGCGACTGGGTGGACAAGGGGTCCGCGAGCGGTCACGTGAGGCCTCCGGCCGGGCGCCGGGAGCGCCTCTCGCTGCCCACCGCGGCGCACGCGCAGGCGGCCGCCTGCTTCCGCCTCGCCGAGCACCTGCACGCGGAGGGGCACGCGGAGGCCGCGGTGCCGTTCTTCAAGGAGGCGCAGCGCCTCGAGCCCGAGTCGTGGTGCTACAAGCGGCAGGCCTGGGCGCTGACCGACGCGGAGCGATTCTATTCCACCTCCTTCCAGAACGAGGTGAAGGCCCTGGGCGAACGACCATACTATCCCCGTCCCGACTTTCCCCCCGACGCTTCAGACGAGAGGGCCGAGCGATGAAATACGGCGTGTTCCAGTTCTCCACCGACTACGCGATCCGCATCGACGACCTCGCGCGCGAGACCGAAGGCCGCGGCTTCGAGTCCCTGTTCGTGCCGGAGCACACCCACATCCCGGTCAGCCGCAAGAGCCCCTGGCCGGGCGGGGCCGACCTGCCGCGCGAGTACTGGCACACCGTCGACCCCTTCGTGGGCCTGGCCGCCGCGGCGGCGGTGACCACCCGGCTCAAGCTCGGCACCGGCATCTGCCTCGTGATCGAGCGCGATCCGATCCTCCTCGCCAAGGAGGTCGCGAGCCTCGACTACCTCTCACGCGGCCGCGTGCTCTTCGGCATCGGGGGCGGATGGAACGCGGAGGAGATGGCGCATCACGGAACCGACTTCGACGCGCGCTGGAAAGTGCTGCGCGAGCGAGTCGCCGCGATGCAGGAGATCTGGACCAAGGACGAGGCCGAGTACCACGGCAAGTTCGTGAACTTCGACAAGCTGTGGTCCTACCCGAAGCCGGTGCAGAAGCCGCACCCGCCGATCCTGATGGGCGGGGCCGGCCCGCACGCGCGCCAGCGGGCGGCGGAGTTCGGCGGCCACTGGCTGCCGATCGGCGGGCGCTCCTACAGCGAGCCGCTCGCCGAGACCATCGCGGATCTGCGGGCGCGGGCCGAGAAGGCGGGTCAGGATCCGGGCGCGGTCACCGTCTCCATCTTCGGCGCGCCCACCGACGAGACGCGACTGGCCGGGCTGAGGGACGCGGGCGTCACCCGCGCGATCTTCGGTCTTCCCCCCGCGGGTCGCGACCAGGTCCTGCCGCTCCTCGACAAGTACGCGGCCCTGGCCGCGCGGATCGGCTAGGCCGGCCACGCGGTCGGCGACGACCGGGTGACGAGGCAGAAGACGCTGAGCGCGCCGAGCCCGGTGAGCGCGATGCCGAGCGCGCAGAGGTAGATGACCAGGTAGGAGCCGGTGCGGTCGAAGAGGATGCCGGAGAGCCACGGGCCCAGCGCCGCGCCCAGGTTGTTGCCGATGCCGAGCAGGCCGAAAATGACGCCGTACTGCGCGGGCGGGGCGATGCGGCCGAGCAGCACGGTGACGATGCTGGCGCGCGAGCCGAGCGGCAGGAACAGGAAGAACACGTAGCCCGCTGCCAGCACCCACCCGGGACGGAACTCCATCCCGATCAGGCACACCATCCCCACCAGCGAGCAGGAGAACGAGAGAAAGCCCGCGATCGGGCCGCCGAGGCGATCGGCGGTCAGGCCCGCGAGCGCCCGGCCGCCGCCGGCCAGGAGGCCGCCGATCGCCAGGAGCACCGAGGCGTGGCCCGCGGAGAAGCCGCGCTCGACGAAGTAGAGCGCGTGCTGCGTGGTGGCCAGGTAGCCGAAGAGGGGTGGCGTGGTGAACATCACGAACAGGCTCCAGAAGCCGGCCGAGCGGACGATGCCCGCGATGGTCACCGCGGCGCTCTCCGACGATCCGGCGCCGCCACTCCGGACCGACGCGAGCTGCGTCGGATGCGCCCGCCACGCCCACGGGATCAGCGCCAGGATCACCGCCGCGTAGCACCAAAAGGCCGGCCGCCAGCCCCAGTGAGTGATGATCCACTGAGCTGGCGGCGCCAGGGCGTACGCGGCCATGGACCCGCCAAAGGCGATGCCGGTGGCCAGGCCCCGGCGGCGCACGTAGGCGTCCGCGATCAGGGCGGCGTGGGTGGTCATGCCGGTCAGACCCAGGCCGATGCCGCCCCCAACCCCCATCGCGACCAGGAACAGGGGCAGGGTCGGGGCCAGGCTCCCGAGGAGCATTCCGCCGGCCACGATGGCCAGGCCGAGGCAGACGAGCCGCCGCGGGTTCCAGCGCGCGACCAGGTACCCGGCCCCCGGACTCAGCAGGGCCCCGCCGATCCAGAGCAGGGAGGCGGTCGAGGCGGTGGCGGCGCGCGAGCCGCCGAACTCGGCGAGGAGGGCGGGCAGGAACACCGGGAAGGTATTGGTGATTCCGGCTACCAGCAGCATGGTCGCGAAGGCGAGCCAGAGCCGCTGGCTGGCAAGGGACTCCCTCGGTGGAGTCACCCGAGGATGGGGGGAACCGGGCCGGGAGGCCCGGGAGAGCTCAGTCGTCCGCCTCGGCCCGCTTCATGGCCTTGCGGCGCTTCTTGCGCGCCTCGGCCTGCTTCCGTTTACGTTTGACCGACGGCTTCTCGTAGTACGCGCGCTTCTTCATCTCCTTGAAGAGCCCATCCTTGAGCATGAGCTTCTTCATGGTTTTGAGCGCAGACTCGACCTGATTGTCGTGCACCTCGATACGCATGACAGGCACGGTAACCGGAGGGCGGGCTGCTGTCAATGCCTCATGTTGGGCCCTGGGCCGCAACCCTCGGAGATTGCAGGGTGAGCGCTGCGCCTAACGCGACGCGGGCGTGGTGCGACGCGGGCCCTCGGCCTCGATCCAGAAATAGGGTACGCTGCGGGCCATGGCCACCGGCGATCGCGTGCTCCTGACCGTGCTGCTCCACCACGACCAGTCCAAGCCCCTCGACGAGATCATGGCGCACCTCAGGAAGACCGGGTTCTACCGCGACTTCCCCCCCGAGGGAAGCGAGCTGGTCTCCTGGGTGGTGGCGATGTCGTTCGGCTTCATCATCCAGCTCCGCGTCGAGCCCGACAAGGTGCGCGCGCTGAACCGCTACATGGAGCAGAAGGCGTGGGGCGCCTTCCGCTACCAGGTGTTCCCCGCGTACGACTTCGCGCCCATCGCGGCCAATCTGAAGACGGAGCACGCGTAGCCCCGGTTCATGGCTGCGCCGCCCGCCCGGCTCGAGCTGGCCCTCGCCCCGACTCCGATTCTCAAGCTGGATCGGCTCTCACGCCGCCTCGGGGTGGAGCTTCACGTCAAGCGCGACGACCTGACCGGCCTCCTCGAGTCCGGCAACAAGGTCCGCAAGCTCGAGTTCCTGGTGGGAGAGGCCCTGCAGCAGGGCGCCGACACCCTGGTCACCTGCGGCACGCTCCAGTCCAACGGCTGCCGTGCCGTCGCCGCGGTGGCGGCGCGGCTCGGGTTGCGCGCGGTGCTCCTGGTGCGGGGCGAGCCGCCCGCGGCCTACGACGGCAACCTCCTGCTCGACCGTCTCCTCGGCGCGGAAGTGCGCTACTGCACCGAGGCCGAGTTCGCGCGGGCGGAGGAGATCATGGAGGCGCTCGCCGCCGAGATCCGTGCCCACGGCCGCCGACCCTATCTCATCCCGGAAAGCGGCGCCAACGAGGTGGGCGCGCTCGGCTACCTCGAGTGCGCGGTCGAGCTGAGCGAGCAGATCAACCACGGGGCGCCGCGCTTCGACGCGGTGGTCATCAGCGCGTTCACCGGCGGCAGCCAGGCAGGCCTCCTGCTCGGCAAGCGCCTGGCCGGCCTACCCGGGGAGATCGTGGGCGTGCCGATCGCGCGCCCGGCCGAGCGGGTGCGGGAGCACGTCGTGCACACGATGGGCGCGGCGATCCGGCGGTACGGCTTCTCCATCGACGTGCCGAAGACGATCCACCTGCTGGACGGGGATCGCGAGGGCCTCGACGCGGCCGACGCAGACCTGGCCGTGCTCGTGGATCTGGCGCGGGAGGAGGGCCTGCTGCTCGATCCGGTGTACACCGCGCGGGGATTCCGGGGGCTGGTGGAGACGCTCGCGCGCGACCCGAAGGCGCTGGGCCGGCGCATCTGCTTCATTCACACCGGGGGGCTCTTCGGCCTGTTTCCGTACCGCGAGCGGCTGAGCCGGCTGATCGACGGGGGGGACTAGAGCGTGTAGGTCTTCCCCTGCTCGAGGATGTGGATGCGGCTGGGGTCGATCTTGGCCAGCTCTTCCGCGGTCTCCTGATAGAGCTGCGGCTTGATGTGGTAGACCCAGATCGGCAGGTCGGCCGGCATCTTCGCGATCTCCTGTCCCAGCATCTCGGGCGTCAGGTGGCCGGAGGCCTTGGCGAGGGGAGCGAGCCGGTTCGGGAAGGCGGTCTCGACGATCAGGGCCTTGAGCCCGCGCATCTCGCGGGCGATCTGCCAGATCCGCTTCGTGGGCCCGGTGTCCCCGCTGAACACGAAGCCGGTCTCGCCGTCGTGGATCACGAAGCCGGTGGTGGGAACCGTGTGCTCCACCAGCACCGGGGTCACCCACAGCTCGCCCACCCGGGACTCCGCCTCCTCCGGGAGGGTCCGGAAGCCCAGTACCGACTGGGCCGCGGAGGGGATCGTCGTGAAGTTCGGCCAGAGCGCGTCGTTGAAGGCGTGGGTCCTGAGCGCCTCGATGACCGGCGCGATGCTGCAGGCGGTCACCCGGCGGTCCGCCGCGACCATCGCGAGGGTGTCGGTAAGGAAGGCCAGGCCCGCGGTGTGATCGAGGTGAGCGTGGCTGATCAGGGCGAACTGGATCTCGATCTGCTCGGCCACCGAGAGGGCGCCGCCCACGGTGCCGGCGTCCACCAGGACCCGGTCGTCCACGAGGAACGCCGAGGGTCTCTGGCCCACGCCTTCGCTCCCGAACGACCCGAGGACCTTAATTTTCACCGGAGCCCCTCATGAGACCACAGTTCCCCTTGTGCTGCCATTGGGCGATTTTGCGGATTGTAGTCTAGCAGCGAGAGGGGGGTCAAGCCGAGGGAATTGGATGCCCCGGCGATCCAACTGCCCGTCCCAGTGGAAAGATTCCGATACACGGCCGGCCTACTCGCACGAAGCCTGAGCCTTGAACCGCGTCGCGAACTCCTGGAGCTCCCGGCAGGGGTCGCTCTTCCCGGGCGTGGCCGGGACCTCCCCGCGCTGGGCGGCCAGGAGCACGCTCTTCAGGTAGGCGTACTGCAGCCGGATCGCGTCGGAGTACTCGAGGCCCCAGCCGGTCATGAGCAGCTCGACGCTCGCGATGCGGGCCTCGATCTCGCACTCGAGGCGACGCTCCCGGCAGGCGCCGTCGGCGTGGCCGAGGACGTAGTGGGCCAGCTCCTGGCTCAGGACCGCCTGGGCGATGTAGTCGTCGGCCACCGCCGCGCGGTTGACCACGATGCGGCGCCCCTGGTCGGTGTAGTACCCGGCCGGGCGGCCCGCGCCGGCGAGCGACGGGTCGGTCCCGACGCGCACGGCCGGGGCGGGGCCCTTCATTCCACGGGACTGAAGAATCTGCTCGGCGGCCCGCTCGTATGCGTCGATCCGGGCCTGCTCGGGCTCTGTGTAGGCCCCGGACCCCGTCGCGCACCCCGCGAGCCCGAGCGCCGCGGCCAGACCGGCTCCCAGACGTCCCCATCCCTTGCGCCCCATGGTCCCTCAAGCATGGCATGCCTCCGAGGGTTAAATGATCGGTCCGATCTCGGGGCGACTTGACGCGGCCCGATTGTGGCGTGAGCTTAGGGCATGGCTTCCTTGCGTGGCTTCCGGACTGTGGCGCTGGCGCTGCTCGTCGGGGGACTCGCCGGCTGCGCCGCCGAGCCCCGCCAGCCCGGCTCGCCCGCGCTGCGATTCACGCTCCTCGAGCACGTCCAGGTCGCCGGGGCCTGTGTTCTGGAGAGCGGAGGCGCGTCGGCTCGCTACGCCGGATTCGTTGAGCGGTGGCGCGACGTGAAGAAGGGCCGCGATCTCCTGCACGGCGCGGTGTCCACCGTCGACCGCTTCGTCGACCCCGGCCGGGCGGGACACCGGCCGCCCCTGTCCATCCAGTTCGGCGAGATCGACGTGGCGCCCTTGACCGCCGGTCAGCTCGTGCTCACGGGTGTCTCGGAAGGCTCTCAGCCGAGCCGGGCGACCTGCACACTGGACGTCATCGCCCGTGAGCAGCCCGCGCGCCAGGAGGGCCGATTGCTGGCGAGCCTGCTCGGGCGCGAGCCGCTCTCGCTACCTCCGCGCAGCGTGCTGAGTGGCGCCGCGCTTCTCATCGGACTGGTGGCCGGGATCCGGCTGATCCGTCACCAGGTGCGCCGGACGAGCGCCTCCTGGCTCCTGGGGCTGGCTCTCCTGCTCCAGCTCGTCTCGCTGCTCCTCGGGTAGCGTTTCGTCCGGAGCGCTAGCGAACCCCAGCCAGGAGCTCACCCTCGAAGGCCAGGACCTGGTCCACCACCTCCTCCGGCGTCTGGAGGACTCCGTAGAGCCCCGCGTAGACGATGGATGGGTCGTGGCCACGGGCCGCCACCGCGCGAAGCTCGTCGTCGAGGCGCCGACAGGCCTCGCCGTACCGCCCTGACGGCTCGGCGTCCAGCAGGGCCTCGTCGAGGGCCGCCGCGTAGAGCCGCTCCGAGCGGGCCAGGTGGTGGAGCACGCGGCGGAGCGGCCAGCCCCCATCGGGGGGAAGCCAGTCCAGCTCGGCCTCGCTGAGCCCCGCCGCCCGCTGGGCAACGAGCCGGACCGCCTGGTCGACCCGCCAGAGCCACGCGTCGAGATCGGCCGCGGTCAGCGGCAGCCGATCGTCCGCCAGCGTCACCGTCGACGGCACCCAGCCGTCGGTCGGTGTCGGGACGGTGCCGTGCCGCTGCCACGCGATCCACTGGTCGATCTGGTTGAGGTGGTCCAGCGCGTGGTCGAGCACCCGGCGCAGGGCCTTGCGCGGGGTGTAGGTGTAGCGGCCGACCCCGGCCGGGGCGGTCAGCGGCGCCGGATGGGCGTCGGTGAGCCGCGAGAACAGCTCGTCGGTCATGACCGCCGCGACCTCGCGGCCCGGATCGTGGACGGTGAGCCGGGCGAGGTGACGGCGCGCCTGCGCGTGGGCCGCCTCGACGTGGCGGGCCGGGTCCCGCGGCGCGGGCGCCAGGGTCCAGGCCGCGACCGCCCGCACCGCGGTGGCGTGCGCGAGGACGATGCCGCCGTCCGTGCCCGTCTTCAGCACGCGGTCTCTCGACGCGTCGAGGGCGTGCGCGCTCATCGGGCGGCCGTCACCATGATCTCGACGAGCAGGCCCGGGCTGGTCAGCTCGGCCTGGACGCAGGCGCGCACCGGCGGGTGCTCCCGATCCACCCACTCGTTCCAGGCGAGGTTGTGGGTCCGGAAGAGCGCCATGTCGGAGAGCCACACCTGCGCGGTCAGGAGGCGCGACTTGTCGGTGCCGGCCCGGGCCAGGAGGTCGTCGATGCGCTCCAAGGCCTGCCGAGTCTGGGCGGTCACGTCGCCGACCGGATCGCCGGTGATCCCGCAGACGTACACCCGGTCGCCCTGCGCGACGACGCGGCTGATGATCGGCTTGAAGTTCGCGCTGTCCATGATGAGGTGGCGCTCGATGTCCATGACGGTATCTCCTTTCGTACGACAGCATGCCGCGGAGACTTCCATCCGTCGAATGCATATAGCTGACCCCGGCCATCAGCTATAGTGATCGCGGTGACCATCGACGAGATCGAAACCTTCGTCTCGATCGCCCGCCGCGGTGGCTTCGCCCGCGCCGCGGAGAGCCTGCACCGCTCCCAGCCCGCGATCAGCCGACGGGTCGAGATGCTCGAGCGGCAGCTCGGCACCCCGCTTTTCGAGCGGGTGCGCGGCGGCGTGATCCTGACCGAGGCCGGCCGCACCCTGCTGCCCTACGCCGAGGCGGTGCTCGCCGGCCTGAAGGACGGCGCCGAGGCGGTCCGGGGCCTCGCGCGCGGCGAGCGGGGCGCGGTCTCGGTGGCCCTGGTGGGGACGCTCGCCAGCACCCGGTTCGCGGGCATGCTGCGCCAGTTCGGCCAGCGCCATCCGTCCGTGAAGCTCGAGCTGCGGACCGCGAACAGCGAGGAGGTGAGCGACCTGGTGCGGCGCGGCGAGGCCACCCTTGGGCTCCGCTACTTCATCGACTCGGATCCGGGGCTCGTGTCGGAGCAGGTCACCGAGGAGGCCCTCGTGCTCGCCTGCTCGCCGGACCACCGCCTCGCCGGTCGCCGGGTGCGCGACCCCGGCGCCCTCGTGGGCGAGCGCTGGGTGGCCTTTCCCCCCCGGCGCCGGCGGCGGGAGCCCTTCGCCACCGCGCTCGAGCACCGGCTCGCCGCGGCCGGCATCGAGGCCGCGGAGATCGTCCGCATCGACAGCCTCACCGCGCAGAAGCGGCTGGTCGAGGCGGGGTTCGGGATCGCGCTCCTCATCGAGAGCAGCGTGCAGGAGGAGCTGCGCCTGGGGTCGCTCGAGATCATCGACGCGCCCGCGCTGCGGGGCGGCGTGCCGGTGACCCTCGTGCGACGCCGCAATGGGTACTTGAGCAGGGCCGCGCAGAGCCTGGTGGCGGTGATCAAGGCGGGCGCGTCGACGCGCGCCCGGCGCCGGCGGGCGGCCGGCAGGTGACCGAGATGGCGAACGATCGCACCGCTATGGCATACTTCACGCGTGATCTTTCAGCAGCTGTTGAACGAGGAGGCTGGCTGTCTCTCCTACCTGATCGGCTGCTCGCAGGCCGGCCAGGGCATCATCGTCGATCCGGCGCGGGACCGGGTGGACGACTACGTGGCCTTGGCGCGGCGCAAGGGGCTCACCATCACCGGCATCGTCGAGACGCACGTCCACGCCGACCACATCTCGGGGAACCAGGCGCTGGCCGCGAAGACCGGGGCGCGCATCCACATCCACCCGGCCGCCAACGCGGCTTTCGCCCACGAGCCGGTCGAGCACGGCCGGCAGCTGCGGGTGGGGAGCGTGGCCCTCGATGTCGTCCACACCCCGGGCCACACCCCCGAGAGCATCTCGCTACTGATCACCGATCTGAGCCGCGGC
>DATGBR010000066.1:0-13418 GCA_035312605.1 Candidatus Methylomirabilota bacterium | reverse complement strand
GGCGGGCGCGGGGCCTCCGCGCTCATCCCGCACGCGGCGGCCCGGCTCGGGCTCGAGTACCGCATCGCCCAGAACGCGGAGGTCATCTCCTCGATCGGGGTGGCCCTGGCCATGGTGCGGGACAGCGTCGAGCGGGTGATGCCGAACCCGAGGCCGGAGGACCTGCTGGCCATCCGCGCGGAGGCGCGCGAGGCGGCGATCCGCGCCGGCGCGCACCCGGGCACGGTGCAGGTGCACATCGAGGTGAACCCGCAGACCCAGCGGGTGCGCGCCACCGCGTGGGGCGCCACCGAGATGCGGGCGCGTGATCTCCTGACGACCCTGGACGAGGACGAGGCGCGCGCGATCGCGGCCACGTCGCTGAAGACGGAGCCGGCCGCGGTGCGGCTGGCCGGCCAGACGAGCGGCCACTACGTCTTCAGCGCCGACGTGGTGGAGAAGAGCTTCTGGGTCTTCCGAACCACGCGGCACCCGGTGCGGGTGGTCGACCGGAGCGGCTTCATCAAGGTGCAGCGCGCCGACGCGCTGGTGAGCCAGACGTCCGCCGCTCAGGCGCTGGACGAGCTCAAGCGCCTGTGGGGCATGGCCACCGGCTACGACGGCAACGGGGTGCTGCCGCCCGACGCCTACCTGGTCCTGGGCAGCCAGGTGGTGGATCTCTCCGGCATGATGACGCTCGACCACGCCCTCTCGGTGGCCTCGAGCGAGCTGGCCGGCCGCGGGCCCGACGAGCCCCTGGTGCTGGTGGCGGCCAAGCGGGTCCAGGCGCGGCGGTGACCTCGTACGGCTGGATGGAGCCGGCGATCGGTCGGATCGAGCAGGATCCGCTCGCCCGGCGCATCGCGGTGGGCGCGCGTCCCGTCCTGGCGTGCGCGGCGCGCCAGGCCGGCATGGTGATCGCCCGGTCGGCGCGGGCGCGCGGGTGGGTGACCGCGGAGGCCGCGCTGAGGGCCGAAGGTGTCGTCATCAACGAGAGCGCCGAAGAGCCGGCGGCCGGGCCCTTCGTCCATCACGCGCTCTACATCGCACCCCCGCCGCGCGTGACGATCTTCGTCCGGACGCTGCGGGCGCTCGATCGGCATCTCGACGCCACCGGTCTCCGCGCGCGGATCGGCGGCGTCGGGGTGCGGGAGATCGTCCTCGCCCACGAGCTCTTCCACCACCTGGCCGCGACGACGGTCATGCCGGTGGCGGTGCGGCCCGAGGTCGAGATCCTGCGCGTCGGGCCGTGGCGGCGGCGCGCGGTGGTGTGGGCCGCGGAGGAGATCGCGGCCGCCGGCTTCGCGGCGGCCTGGTGCGGCGTCGACGAGGCGCCGGCGCTGCTGGACGCGGCGACGCTCGAGATCCAGGCGGTGCTATGCTCGGGGGCATCCAGGACCGGGAGGCGGACCGAATGATCGGATCGAACGGACGCGAGATCTACCGGGTGGTGTGGCCCCGCGGGGCCGGCACCGTGAAGGCGGCCGACGTCGCCCCGCGGCTCTCCACCCTCGAGGGCAAGACCATCGGGCAGCTCTGGGACGATCTCTTCCGGGGCGACGAGATCTTTCCGATCCTCGAGGAGGAGCTGGGGCGCCGCTTCCCGAGCGTCCGCTTCGTGCGCTACGACACCTTCGGCTCCACCCACGGCCGCGACGAGCAGCGGGTGCTGGCCGAGCTGCCCGCCCGGCTGAAGGAGCTGAACGTCGACGCGGTCATCTCGGGGATGGCCTGCTGAGGGAGCTGCACGCCCGCCGTGTTGCGGGCCAGTGCGGTGGCGGAGCGGTCGGGAGTGCCGACCGCGTCGCTCGTGTGCGAGGGCTTCCGGGGCCAGGCGGCCACCACCGCCACCGGGCTCGGCCTGCCCGGTCTGCCGACGGCGCTCGTGCCCGGCCACGTCGACGTGCAGAGCGCCGACGAGCTGCGCCAGAACGTGGCCGCGGTGACGGTCGACGCGGTGATCCGGAACCTCACCGAGGCGCCCGCGCGCGTCGGCGCCGCGGTGGTCGAGCCCGCGCCTGGCGACGTGGTCTTCGAGGGCACGCTCGACGAGGTCAACCGCTTCTTCTACGAGAACGACTGGAGCGACGGCCTGCCCATCGTGCCGCCGACTCCGGACCGGGTGGCCGAGTTCCTGCGCTTCTGCGATCGGCCCGGCGAGACGTCGCTCGGCGTGCTCCTGCCCGACCGGCGCCACGCCACCATCTGGAACGTGGCGGTGAACGGAGTGATGGCGGGCTGCCGCCCCGAGTACATGCCGATCCTGGTCGCGCTGGTCGAGGCCATGGCCGATCCGCGCTACGGCGTCGAGCACAGCGGCAACACGCCCGGCGCCGAGACCCTGATCATCCTGAACGGGCCGCTCATCAAGGAGCTGGGCTTCAACTACGAGCAGGGCGCGCTGCGCGACGGCGTCCAGGCCAACACCACCATCGGCCGGTTCTGGAGGCTGTATCTACGAAACGTCGCCGGCTTCCTCCACCACCGCACCGACAAGGGCACCTTCGGCAACACGTGGCGGGTGGTGCTGGCCGAGAACGAGGACGCGCTGCGCCGGATCGGCTGGAGCACGATCGCGGAGGACGAGGGGGTGCTGGCCGACAACGCGGTCACCATCTCGCGTTACACCGGCGGCGGCGTCATCGCCTCGGTGTTCGGCAACACGCCGCAGCGGATGCTGCCGTACCTGGCCGACGCGATCGTGACCAAGGTCGGCTGGGAGCTGCTCTTCACGGTGGGCATGGGCGTGGGCAGCCAGCGGCCGCTCCTGATCCTGAGCCCGATCCTGGCCGAGACGCTGGCCAAGGGCGGGCTCGACAAGGCCCAGCTCAAGGAGCGGCTCTTCGCGCTGGCCCGGGTGCCCGCCGCGAAGCTCGAGCGCTACGTGGGGGAGTGGACCAACCTGGTGCCCGGCCGTCCGACGCTGACCGGCCTGGTGAAGGCGGGGCAGATCCCCGCCGTCTTCGCGGAGTCCGACGATCCGGAGCGCCTGGTGCCGATCGTCTGTCGGGCGGAGGATCTCATGATCGCGGTGAGCGGCGACCCGCTGCGCACCAACGCGTACGCGTTCGCCCACAACGGCATCCTCGGCTATCCGACCACGAAGCCGATCCGCCTCCCCGCCGAGTGGCCGCGCCTGCTCCGCGAAGCCCGCGCCCGCTGACGCGCCGGTGGAGTCGCTCTGGGTGTTACTGCCCGCGGGCCAGCGCGCCTCGGGCGAGTGGATCGACGACACCCTGCGGACGCGTGCGGAGGAGAAGGGCCTGCTCGGCCGCAGCCCACGCGCGGGCGAGTTCCCGCGGCAGCGCGTCGAGCTGATCCGCGACCCCGATCCGGCGGCCGCGGTGAACCGGCTGTACCGCGAGCGCGGCTGGACCGACGGCCTGCCGATCGTGCCGCCCACGCTCGGGCGCGTCGACGAGATGCTGGCCGAGAGTCCCCTCGAGCGGCACGCCTCACTGGGCGAGGTGGAGCCGCTCGGGGGCGTGGCCACGGTGGAGAAGGTGGCGGCCAACGCGGTGATGGCGGGCTGCGAGCCGTCCTACTTCCCGGTGGTGCTGGCCGCGGTGCAGGCCCTCCTCGATCCCGCGTTCAACCTGCGCGGGGTGCAGACCACCGACGAGAACGTGGCGCCGCTGCTCGTGGTCAACGGACCGGCGGCGGGGCGGCTCGGGATCAACGCGGGGTGGGGCGCACTCGGCCCCGGCTGGCCGGCCAACGCCGCCATCGGCCGCGCGGCGCACCTGGTCATGCACAACCTGGGCGGGGGCTGGCCCGGCGCGGTCTCGTTCGCAGGCCTGGGCCAGCCGGGCCGCTATACGCTGTGCCTGGCCGAGCGGGCGGACACGCCGTGGGCGCCGCTCCACGTCGAGCTGGGCTACCGGCACGATCAGAGCACGGTCACCGTCCTGCGCGCCGAGACGGTGATCAACGTCACCGGTGGCCTCGACGAAGTGGCGAGCGTGATGGGCTCCGCCGCGTCGCTCTTCGGCATCCTCCACAGCGGCGTGCCGGCGGTGATCCTCTCGCCGTTCACCGCGCGCCGCCTGGCCGGAGAGGGCTGGACGCGGGCCCGCGTGCGCGAGGAGCTCTTCGCGCGCGGGCGGCTCGCGGCCGAGACCTGGCGCCGCTCGTGGATCCACGCCACCGTGCGCGCGAGCGACTGGCCCGACTGGGCCATCGCGGCGGCCGAGAGCGGCTCGATCCCGGCGGTGCGCGAGCCGGACGACATCACGCTGATCGTGGCCGGGGCCGAGCTGCCGATTCCCCAGCACGCCTATTGCCCGTCGTGGGGACATCCGCCCTGTCGCGTCACGCGCGAGATCGTGTCGCGCGAGCCGCCCTTGACGCCGCGCCTCCGGTAGGCGCAGCATGGTCTCCGTCCGGAGACCTCTCGACATGACCAGTCCCTTCGTGCCCGGCCCGGTGCTGCGTATCGCCGGCGCTGCGGGCGGCCCGCTCGCCGGCCTGACGTTCGCGGCCAAGGATCTGTTCGACGTGGCCGGCCACCCGACCGGCGGCGGCAACCCGGACTGGGGCCGGGCGCATCCCGTCCCGACGCGCCACGCCTGGGCCGTGCAGCGCCTGCTCGACGCCGGCGCGCGCCTGGTCGGCAAGACCGTCACCGACGAGGTCTCGCTCGGCATCCTCGGCGAGAATCCCTTCGACGGCACCCCGCTCAACCCGAAGGCGCCCGACCGCGTGCCCGGCGGCTCCTCGTCGGGCTCGGCCTCGGCGGTGGCCCAGGGGCTGTGCGACACCGCGCTCGGCACCGACACCGGCGGATCGGTGCGCGTGCCGGCGAGCTTCTGCGGCCTCCACGGCATCCGGCCGACCCACGGCCGGCTCGATCTGACCGGCATGATGCGGCAGGCGCCGGGCTCCGACACCACCGGGTGGTTCGCGCGCGACGCGGCCACGTTCGCGCGCGTCTCGGAGGTGCTGCTGGGCGAGCCCGCCGCCCCGGAGCTGCCGGCCCGCCTCGTGGTGGCCGCCGACGCGTTCGGCCTCGCGGACGACGAGACCGCGGCCGCGCTCCAGCCGATGGTGGGCCGGCTCTCGGAGCTGGTGAAGGACGTGCGCGAGGAGATGCTGGCCCCGCCCGGGCTGTCGGTCTGGGCGCGCGCGCAGCGCATGCTGCAGTCGTTCGAGGCCTGGACGACCTTCAAGGACTGGATCGATCGCGAGAACCCGCGCATGGCGTGGAGCGTCGCGCGCAACCTGGCGCTGGCGGCCACGATCTCGGAGCCGGAGCGGCAGTGGGCCGCGCTGACCCGCGCCGAGGCCCGGGCCCGGCTCTCCTGGCTCCTGCCGCCGGGCACGATCCTGTGCCTGCCGACGACTCCGTTCCCGGCGCCCCGCAAGGGCCTGCCGCTCGCGACCCTCGACCCGCTGCGCGCGCGCATCACCTGCCTGGCCGCGCACGGCGGGCTCACCGGGGTGCCGCAGGTGACGCTGCCCGGCGCGCAGGTCAACGGGCTGCCGGTGGGGCTCTCCATCCTGGCCGCGCGCGGCGCCGACGCCACGCTCGTGGCGGTGGCGAAGGCCATGGAAGCCGGCGCGTGACCGGCGACACGAAGCTGTCCCTCAATCTTCCGGAGATCGTGGCCGAGGTGCGCGCGCGGTTCGAGCGCTACGAGCAGGCCCTGATCGACAAGGACGTCGACGTCCTCGACGCGACGTTCTGGGACAGCCCGCACACCATCCGCTACGCGCTCAACGAGAACGGCTACGGCTTCGGCGCGATCCACGCCCACCGGGTGGCCCGGCCGCCCGGACCCGGCATCAAGGAGCGGCGCATCCGCCTCGAGATCCTCACCCTGGGCCGCGACCTCGCCACCGTGAACCTCGAGTTCAAGGTGCGGGGCCGCGACCTCGTCGGCCGGCAGAGCCAGACCTGGGTGCGCTTCCCCGCGCTCGGCTGGAAGGTGATCGCCGCCCACGTCTCCACCATGAACGAGGCCCCGCTCTGGCCATGACGACTCCGTCCCCGATTCGCGCCCTCGCCCCCGACGTCGACCCGGTCCGGTTCGAGGTCATCCGCAACGCGCTCCTCGCCATCACCGAGGAGATGGGGGCGACGCTCCGGCGCGCCGCCTACTCGACCAACATCAAGACCCGCGGGGACTTCTCCTGCGCGTTCTTCGATCGCGACCTGCGCACCATCGCCCAGGCCTTCGCCCAGCCCTCGCACCTGGGCTCGCTCGCCCACATCGTGCCGAAGGCCATCGCGACCTACGGGGCCGAGCGGCTGGCCCCCGGCGACGGCATCCTCATCAACGACCCGTATCTGGGCGGCGTGCACCTGAACGACATCACCCTGATCACCCCCGTGTTCCACGAGGGGACGCTCTTCGGCTACGTGGCCAACATCGCGCACCACGTGGACGTGGGGGGCGGCGCCCCCGGCAGCATCGGGGTGTCCAGCGAGATCTACCAGGAGGGGCTGGTCATCCCGCCGGTGCGGTTCGTGAAAGGCGGCCAGATCGACCGCGACCTCTTCGCGATGATTCGCTCCAACTTCCGCGGCACGCGCGAGATCTCGGGTGACTTCCGCGCCCAGACCGCGGCCAACCGCCTGGGCGCGCAGCGGATCGAGGCCCTGGCCACCCAGCACGGCGCCGGCACCCTGACCCACTACCTCGACGAGCTGCTGCGCTACACCGAGCGGCGCACCCGCGCCGCCTTCGCCGAGTTCCCCGACGGCTGCTTCACCGCCGACATGCTCATGGACGGCGACGGGGTCACCGACCAGCCGGTGCGGCTCGAGGCCACCGTGACCGTCGAGCGGGGGCGCGTGGCCGTCGATCTCACCGGCTGCGACGACCAGCGCAAGTCGCCCACCAACGCCACCTCGTCGCAGACCTACTCGGGCGTGGTCTACGTGCTCAAGTGCCTGATCGATCCCGACATCCCGGTCAACGACGGCTTCTACCGCCTGATCGACATCCGGAGCCGCCCCGGCTCGGTGGTGCACGCCCAGCACCCGGCCGCGGTGGCGGCGGGCTGGGAGATCGCGATGCAGCTCTGCGACCTGCTCTTCAAGGCGCTCGCCCCCGCGCTGCCCGATCGGGTGGTGGCGGGCACGAAGGGTTGCGTGTGCAACATCGCCTTCGGCGGCGTGAACCCGGGCACCGGCGAGTACTTCACGTACTACGAGACCATCGCGGGCGGCTACGGGGCCACGCTCACCACCGACGGCATGGACGCGGTGCAGGCGCACTTCCAGAACACCGAGAACGCGCCGGTCGAGGAGACCGAGGCCAACTACCCGGTGCGCATCCTGCGCTACGCCCTCATCGAGAACTCGGAGGGCGGCGGCCGGCACCGCGGGGGCCTCGGCGTCCGGCGCGACTACGCCTTCCCCGGGCACGCCCCGAGCTTCTCGATCCTCTCCGATAAGGCGCGCTACGCGCCGTGGGGGCTCTTCGGCGGCGGCGCGGCGCGGCCGGCCCGGTACGTGCTGAATCCGGAGACGCCGGCCGAGCGCGAGCTGCCGTCCAAGATCACGTTCCAGATGGCGCCCGGCGACGTGGTCAGCGTGCAGACCCCGGGCGGCGGCGGGACCGAGGGGCCGCTCGCGCGCGATCCGGCGCTCGTGGCCGCGGACGTGTCCCAGGGCAAGATCGCCCCCGAGCGCGCCCGCGCGATCTACGGCGTCGTGGTGGATCCCGTCACCCAGGCGCTCGACGCGGCCGCCACCGCCGCCGCGCGCGGGAAGGTGCAGGCATGACCCGGTGGCGGGTGGGCATCGACATCGGCGGCACGTTCACCGACGCCGCGCTCGTCGACGAGGAGACCGGCCAGGTGCGGGTGGTCAAGGTGCTCACCACGCCCGAGGACCCGGCCCTGGGCTTCATGGCCGCGCTCGAGCGGGGCCTCGCGGAGTGCGGGGCCGGGGGCCGCGACGTGGCCGCGGTGGTGCACGCTACCACGGTGGCGACCAACGCCATCATCGAGGGCAAGATCGCGCGGGTGGGCATGCTCGTGACGCGTGGTTTCCGCGACATCCTGGAGATCGGCCGCCAGATCCGCTCGCGCCTCTACGACGTGCACCTGCAGAAGCCCGTGCCGCTCGTCCCGCGGCGATGGAGTCTCGAGGTCGGGGAGCGGATCGACGCCGACGGCCGGGTGCTCGAGCCGCTCGACGAGGGCGCGGCGCGCGCGGCGGTGCGCCGGCTGCGGGCCGAGCGGGTGGAGGCGGTGGTGATCTGCTTCCTCCACTCCTACCTGAATCCGGCGCACGAGCGCGCCGCGGCGGCGATCGTGCGCGAGGAGATGCCGGAGGCGTGGCTGTCGGTCTCCTCCGAGGTGTGCCCGGAGTTCCGCGAGTACCTGCGCGGGAGCACCGCGGCGGTGAACGCGGCGGTGATGCCCATCGTCTCGCGCTACGTGGACGCGCTCGAGTCGCGCCTCGCCGCCCTCGGCGCCACCGCGCCGTTCTACGTCATGCAGTCCAACGGCGGCGTCATGACGTCGGCCTCGGCCAAGGAGCGGCCGGTCTACATGGTCGAGTCGGGGCCCGCCGCCGGCGTCATCGCGGCCGGGGCGGTGGCCGCGCCGTACCGCTACGCCAACGTGCTCTCGTTCGACATGGGCGGCACCACCGCCAAGGTCGGGCTGATCCAGGACGGACGGCTGCGGCTCTCCACCGAGATGGAGGTGGGGGCGCAGGCGGTGACCCCGCTCGGCGAGGGCCGGGGCGGCGGCTACCCGGTGCGCACCCCGGTGATCGACCTGGTGGAGGTGGGCGCGGGCGGCGGCAGCGAGGCGTGGATCGACGCGGGCGGTGCGCTGCGGGTCGGTCCGCGCAGCGCGGGGGCCCGGCCCGGGCCGGCGTGCTACGGCCTGGGCGGGACGACGCCGACCATCACCGACGCGAACCTGGCCCTGGGCCGGCTCGACCCGGCGTTCTTCCTCGGGGGCGAGATGGCGCTCGACGCCGACGCGGCCCGCCGGGCCGTGGCCGAGCGCGTGGCCGCGCCGCTCGGCCTCGATCCGCTCGCGGCGGCCAGCGGCATCGTGGAGATCGCCAACGCCCACATGATCGGCGCCATGCGGCTGGTCTCGGTGCAGCGCGGCTACGATCCGCGCGACTTCGTGCTGGTGGCCTTCGGGGGCGCCGGGCCGCTCCACGCCAACGCGCTCGCGCGCGAGCTCTCCATCCCCACCGTGCTGGTGCCGCCGAGTCCGGGCATCGCCTCCGCGCTGGGCATGCTCGCGACCGACATCCGCCACGAGTTCGTGGCCACCCGGCGGCTGCGCCTGGACGGGCTCGCGCCCGCCGCGCTCGAGGCGCTCTTCGCCGACTTCGTGGCGGAAGGGGCGGCGCGGCTCGAGCGCGACGGGGTGCCGCTCGCGGAGCGGCGCATGCTGCGGAGCGCAGATCTCCGCTACCACGGCCAGTCGTTCGAGCTGCCGGTGACCGTGCCGCCGGGTCCGTTGACCGCGGCCGACGTGGAGCGCCTGCGGCAAGACTTCCACGCCATGCACGAGCGCGCCTACGGCTACGCCGCGCCCGAGGATGCAGTGGAGCTGGTGAACGTGCGGCTCGCCGCGGTCGGCGTGACGCCCAAGCCCCGACGCGCCCCGCTGCCCGAGGGCGGGCCGTCGGCCGCCTCCGCGTTGAAGGGCCGGCGTGAGGTCTGGTTCGCCGAGGCGGCCGGCTTTCGACCGACCCAGGTGCTCGACCGCGGCAAGCTCCTGCGCGGCAACGTCATCGACGGGCCCGCGATCATCGAGGAGCCCGACGCGAGCACGCTCGTACACCCGGGCTGGACCGCCTCGGTGGACGAGCACGGCAATCTCGTGCTCCAGCCCTCGGCGCGCTGAGCGGACGGGCGACACGCGAGATCGCCTCGCGGCCCGCCGGCTGACGATTTCCGACAAGCCCGCCGGGAGGCGCCCCGTCTAAGCCGCTGAATCTCCTGGTCCCGCGCGGTGGCGTACGGCTTGCAACCCTCTGACCTGCCTCAGCGGCAACCACCCATCTCTCGGTCAGGAGGCTCACATGGGATTCTCGGGTATTCGCGCGGTCATCCTGCTGGTCGTGCTCGTGGTGCTCGTGCTCGGGGTCAGCCGCCTCGACCTGCCCGGCTGGATCGTGCCGGTGGGTCTGCTCGGCAGCGCGGCGCTCCTCCGGGCCTGGGAAAAGCGCGTCTCGTCCTGACCTCGTCCCGCTGACCTCGCCCCGCCCTTGACGACGGGCTCCTCCGGGCGCAGCATGGCGCGACCGGAGGAGCCCACGTCATGCCCGTCACCCTCGTCACCGGAACCAGCACCGGCATCGGCCTCGCCACCGCGCTCCACTTCGCCCGCCACGGCCACCAAGTGGTCGCCACCATGCGCAACCTGGCCAAGGCCGGGCCGCTCGAGGCGGTGGCCCGCGACGAGAAGCTGCCCGTCGTCGTGCGGGAGCTCGACGTCACGCGCCAGGAGTCGATCGATCGCGCGATGGCGGAGACGGTCGCGCAGCAGGGCCCGATCGACGTCCTCGTCAACAACGCGGGCATCGGAGGCGCCACCCCGCTCGAGCTGACCCCGGAGGACGAGCACCGGGCGATGTTCGAGGCCAACTACTGGGGGCCGATCCGGATGATCCGGGTGGTGCTGCCGTCGATGCGCGAGCGGCGGACGGGCTGCATCGTGAACGTGACGTCGATCGCGGGCCGCATCGCGACGCCGAACCAGATCGCGTACTCCGCCTCCAAGTTCGCGCTGGGTGCGGCGAGCGAGGCGCTCGCCCACGAGATGGCCGCCTTCGGGGTGCGCGTGGCGATCATCGAGCCCGGAGTGATCCAGACCGCGATCTTCGAGAACTCCGCGGGCGCCACCCGCTACGACAAGAATTCCCCCTACCGGCAGATCATGCGGCGCAACGGCAAGCTCTTCGCGGCCGGCTTCCGCAACCCGGGGCGCGCCGAGACCGTCGCGGAGGTGATCTTCGAAGCGGTGACCACCGAGCGTCCCCGGTTGCGCTACCTGGTGGGGACCGACGCGGAGGGCATGGCTGCCGGGCGCGCCCGCATCAGCGACGAGGAGTGGGTCGCGATGGGCGGCGCGCTCGACGACGCGGAGTACAACGCGCGCTTCAAGCGCTACTTCGGGATCGAGCTGATCTAGGGCGGACGGCGCGTCAGTAGGTGCCGGACGGGAAGTAGCAGCCTCGCGGCTCGTGATACTCGCCCATTGCCATCAGGGTGAGCGGCTTCTCGATGCGGAAGCCCTGCTCGAGGCACCACCGGAAGAGCCCCTCCTGCCTGGTCGGAAGGTGAAGGGATAGCAGATCCGGGACCGCGGCCGCGATTCCGAGCAGGAGCGCACGCATGTCGGCCTCGGTCTCCGCCACGCCCCAGGCGAGGATCCCGCCGTGCACCGCATAGGTGAACGCGGTGATCCGCCCCTCGCGTCGGGCGGCGAAGGGAGCAAAGAGACGAGTCGCGTCGTGCAGACCGTCGGTGCGGGTGATGCCGTGTACCCATTGGCAGAGTCGCTCGCACTCGCCGATGTCCGCGACGGTCCACGGCCGAATCTCGACGCCCTCGGCCGGGGCATCGCGGGGGCGGCCACTGACGCGGACCAGCGGCTCCTTGACCGCGAAGCCGAGCGAGATGTAGAGCCCCATCGAGCCGGCGTTGTAGGCTTCCTGGACCAGCCGCACGCCGGGAGCGCCGTGCGCCCGCTCCAGCGCGGCCTGCATCAGGGCCCGGCCGATTCCACCGCGCTGGGCCGCGGGGTCGACCGCCACGATCGCGATGCCCCGTATCGGGTCGCCCTCATCGAGAAAGATCACGCCGACGGGCGCGTCGCGCTGGATCGCCACCAGGCTGTAGAGAGCGGGAAGACCGATGAAGAGCGTCGCGACCCGCCGCGCGACGTCCATCGACGGCAACGCGGGAGGGAAGCCGTGTCGATCGGCCACGCCCTTGAATGCCTCGTACATGATGCGGGCGCAGGTTTCGGTGTCACCCCTCACGGTACGACGGAGCTCGATGGCCATGTCTCGACCCTCGCTCCCCCGGATACTACATCCCGAGATAGGCCCGGCGCACCAGGTCGCTGTCGAGCAGGGTCTGGCTCGGGCCCTCGGCCACGATGCGGCCGGTCTGGAGCACGTAGCCGCGCTCGGCGGCGGCCAGGGCGGCGGGCACGTTCTGCTCGACGAGCAGCACGGTCAGACCCTCCTGGCGATGGAGCATCTGCAGCACGTCCAGGATCGAGTCCACGATGCGCGGCATGATGCCGAGGCTCGGCTCGTCGAGCATCAGGAAGCGCGGCCGCGACATGAGCGCGCGCGCGATCGACAGCATCTGGCCCTCGCCGCCGGAGAGCGTGCCCGCGCGCTGGTCGACGCGCTGGCGCAGCACCGGGAAGAGGCCGAAGACCCGCTCGAGCATCTCCTGGCGGCGCTTCGGGTCGCGGTCGCGGAAGGTGCCGAGGCGCAGGTTCTCGGCCACCGAGAGGCGGCTGAAGAGACGCCGGCCCTCGGGGACGAGCGCGATGCCGAGGTCGACCCGGTCCGGGGCCTCGACGTCGTCGATGCGGCGGCCGTCGAACCAGATCTCCCCGCTCCGCGGAGTGAGCAGGCCCGCGATGGTCTTGAGCAGCGTGGTCTTGCCCGCGCCGTTGGCCCCCACCAGCGCGACGGCTTCGCCCGCGCGCACCTCGAGCGACACGCCGTGCAGCGCGACCACGCCGCCCGGGTAGGCCACGTGGGCGTCGCGCACCGAGAGCAGCGCCGCACCCGCGGGTGAAGCGGAGCTAGGCGCGGCCACGGTAGCGGTCTCCCAGGTAGGCGGTGATCACCCGCTCGTCGCGCGCGACCTCGGCGGGCGGCCCCTCGGTGAGCTTCTCGCCGTGGTCCAGCACGACCACCCGGTGCGAGAGCGGCATCACCACCTCCATCACGTGCTCGACCACGCAGATGGCGAGGCCCAGCTCGGAGTGGATGCGACGCACCAGCTCGACCGCGGCGGTGGTCTCGTACGGGGTGAGGCCGGACATGGCCTCGTCGAGCAGCAGGAGGCGGGGCGCGGTGGCGAGCGCGCGGGTGATCTCGAGCCGCTTCTTGTCGGCCAGGGTGAGGGCGGCCGCGACCACGTCCTCCCTGCCCGCGAGGCCGGTGAACGCGAGCAGCTCGAGCGCGCGGGCCCGCGCGGGGCCGACCCGGCTGGTGCGCCGGAGGGCGCCGCAGATCACGTTCTCCAGCACCGTCATGCGCCCGAAGCTCCGCACCACCTGCCAGGTGCGCGCGATGCCGAGGCGGCAGACCCGCTCCGGCCGCGCGGTGGAGATGTCGGTGCCGTCGAGCACGATCCGCCCCTCGTCCGGGTGGAGCGAGCCGCCGATGCAGTTGAAGAGCGTGGTCTTGCCGGCGCCGTTGGGCCCGATGAGGCCCACGATCTCGCGCGGCTCGATGGTGAGCGAGACGTCGCGATTGG
>DATGBR010000065.1:0-12624 GCA_035312605.1 Candidatus Methylomirabilota bacterium | reverse complement strand
AGCCACCCGCGTCATGCTTCCGGACTTTGCCACCCTTCCGGAAACTTCCTTCGGGGTGACGATCACGGACTCGGCCACCTCGGCGCATGGCCGATCCGGCACCTGAGCCAGACCCACCACCATCCCCACCACCGGACCCGCTGCCTGATCCATCACCACCGGGCGCCCCGGCCTCCCCGGCATCTGAGCTGGGGGCCGCGCCCTCTGCCCCGCCACCAGGTCCACCACCACTTCCGCCGGCCGGCGACATCTGGCCAGTAGCCACGCTGGCGAGTGTATCGGCCGGCGGGCCACTCGCGGGGACCTGTGCCGTCGGAGTCTCCCCACTGACGCCCACGGCCGTCTGATCGGCATGGGACTGAAGCGCATCAATGATCTGTTGGAGGGTGGGCGCAGGCTGATCCAATCCGACGCCCATGCCGCCCGGTCCGGTGACCTTTTCGTCGAGGAGCGGACTCATCGGGTCGTTACCGTAGCGCCAGTTTCCGCCACCGCTCCCGCCGCCGAATGACCAACCCTTTGGAAGATTGCTTGCCATGTTGTCCAGTTATCTCCTGTTCGTTTAATGGACTAGCGCCGAGCCATCCGGGGCCGGCCCGTCTGATCCTGGCCGACACCGAAACCACCCTGTCGATTGCCCCATCTATTCATCTGTTCGAGAATGGGCCCGAAGACATCGGTGGCCTTTTTATTGACCACCTCCTCACCTCTCGACAACCGGACTCCAACATCATCGGCACCGGGGCGCTTACTACCAACCGGGACCTTCGCGCCAGCCTTGAGCATGTTGGCGAGCTTGACGGGATCGGGCCGGCGCACGCGACCACCCTTCCTCATGGCACCATCGCCACCACCGCTCGCGCCACCACCACCGTCGCCACCAGGGCCACTACCGTCGCCCGGACCAGGGCCGCCCTCACCCTCGCCGATACCCGCGCCGCTGACTCCGGCGCCCGTGCCAACCCCTGACGAGCTGGAAGCGCCGGCTGCGGGACCGGCACCAGCAGGGCCGACGCCACCGCTCTCGCCTTCGTTGCCCGTATTGCCCTCGGTTGGATCGTCCACAACCTCAACAGCCGGAGGGGTCGCGCCAAAATTGGTCGAGTGGGGCGATGGATTGCCGGTGCCGACACCTGTGGCGATTCCGCTGTAGGTGGACGGGAAGCCCATGTCGGCCGGGCCGCTGAATAGTCCCATGTTGGGACTGGGCGCCGGACCTGACGCGATGCTGGCATCCGGGTTGGCCAGGTCCATCAAAGAGAATGGCGCCGATGGATTCCCGACCGCATCCGGGTCCGTGTCGGCCAGACCGCGCCCCGTATCCGAGAGACTCGCATTGGTGCCGCTGTAGTCGTTGACACTGCTGGGGACATTGTTGCCGAAGTTGACGCCGCTAAAATCCCCGCCCCGAGTGGGCGAGCCTTGGAGCCCGTTGGCAATCGCGCCCCCGAGTGCATTGAGGCCCTTGAAGCCCAGACCAAATCCAGACAAGCCGGCAAGGGTTCCGGCGAGGTTGCTGGCTAGGCTGCTAATGGTCGGGTTGACGCCCGCAGCGTTAAGCCCAAAATTCATCCCGCCCTGTTGGGCTCCGCTGGCAATATTCCCGAGGGCCGCGCTCGCTTCGCCCGCATCCGTCATGCCCGTCGGAGACGGGGCGTCACTCGTGCCCTGTCCACTCGTGCCCGTACCTGCCGAGCCCCTTCCAGTCTGATCAGTCGGACCGACGGCCATGCCGCCCGTCGCCGGCGGCCGACCAGTCTGAGTGCCCGAGACGCCCTCGGTCGGCGTGCTGACCATCGAGGCTGGGGCATTGAAGGGATTCACGTTGCCGAGATTCATCGCGCCCATCGGGCCAAGCTGCTCGCCCTCAAGCGGGTTTCGGGCCCCGAAAAACCGATTCGCTGGAAGTGCCATGACGTGATCCTATCGGCCCTGCGGCTGACGAGCAGCACGCATGCGGGCAAGGTATTGGAGGGCTTGTGCCTGTGACATGGTGGAGGGAGACCTTTCTAGACGGAGATGAGCGAACGAACGAGCATCAGCACGAGGACGAGCCGATAGAGCAACGGCGGGCCTGTGAGACTTGGACACGGCGGATGTACTTCCGGGGCGTCTTGGCGTAGCTGGCTGCCAGCCGGGCCAGAATCTCAGCCCGGTGGGCTTGGTAATAGGCGCGGGCCCTCGCGATGATCTGCGCGCGGTGGGCCAGGTAATAGGCCGACGGAGCGGGCTTGGGGATTTGGGCGAGCTGGCGCAGATGGAGCCGTCGGCTAGCGCGAGCAAGCGGGCGGGGAGTCTGACTGGTCATGCTAGCGGGCCTTGGTAGCCGGGCAGGACGTATGTGCGAGTGGGCGGGACAGACACGGCGGGCATTCTCCTAGTGGACGAGGGTGGAGAGGCCCGCGAAGGACTGTCGCTGGTGGGTCAATGGAACGGGAGCGGATCTTTTTTTGCTGGCTGGCCGGCCTTCCGGGACTCAATGCCTGGAATTTTTATTTGTCTGACTGAGCCCGTCTCTGATCGGGGGGCCACCCCCCATCGACTGGAGTCGGCCCGGGCCTGAGCCCAGCCTGGGACGCGCATGAGAGCCAGCCCATCAGCAGACAGCAGCCAACAGGAGGTTGCAGCCAGGTTGCAGATCAGGTCCGAGGAGCGGGCTGCTGTATGAGGGACTGGTGGCGGGGCTAGCGGGGATCGAGCAGCAGAATCAATTCAACTCGTCAATCGGATCAGGCGGGGAGTCGACGGGAAGGGAGCCCGTATCTTGGGTAGATAGTTTCACTCGCCGCAGTACGTGATCCGGATGTGCATCCGAGTCCTCCATTTACGCCCGCTGCCAGGCGCCGGGGGATGGCCGACGGTTGCCCCAGGGTAGCCGATTCTGCCGGTCGAGTCCACGCGGCCCTGTGGGGGACCGACGTTGCCCTCGCCCCAGCCGCCGACCGGCTGCCGGTCTCGGTTCGACGGGCCCTCGGGTCGGGTCCGACGACGCCGGCCGAAGGGCGTGAGACCGGCGATGCCGCGTTAGGAGCGGGGCCCGGCCGAGTCGATAGCCGTCGCGGTGCCGCACCGAGGACAATGCTGCCAGCTCGGGTCGAGGGACACCTCGCAAGAGGCGCACTTTCTGGCGGGCGCCGGAGCCGCCGGGGGGCCCGCTCCCTTGGCCGGCTCTTCCTCCGTCGCCTCCGACACGCCCTTCTTGAACTCCTTCAGGGACTTGCCGATCGACCCGGCCAGCTCAGGGAGCTTCTTTGCTCCAAAGAGGACCAGCACCACGACGAGACCGACGATTAGGTCCTGGCTACCAAGCATCGCGTTTCCTCCCAGCGCCCACGACATGTCCACGGGCAGATCCGACTGGAGCACCTCGCTGACCAGCCTACTCCCATGTCGTGCGTCCGCAATCCCGAGTTGGCCTGCTCGAGAGGTACTGGCGCCGGGCGGCCGCGTATGATACGGACCCTCGGAGAGGGTGTCACATGACCTGCCACCTGCTGATCGACACCGACCCCGGCATCGACGACGCGCTCGCGATCCTGCTCGCGCTCGCCTCGCCCGAGGTCCGCATCGAGACGGTCACCGTGGTCGCCGGCAACGTGCCGGTGGACCTGGCCGCCGCCAATGCCCGGCGCATCCTCGCGGTGGCCGCCCCGACCCCGATGCCACCGGTGATCCGGGGAGCGGAGGCGCCGCTCAAGCGGAGCCTGGTCACCGCGGGCCACGTGCACGGCCAGGACGGGCTCGGCAACCTGGACCGCTTCGTCGACCGCGGCGGTCGGCTCCGCTACCCCGAGCCGCCTCCCCCCAAGCCGCCTTCCATGGTCGAGGCGCGGTCGGCGGCGGAAGCGATTCTTGAGACCGTGGACCGGTGGGGCCCGGAGCTGACCGTCGTGGCGCTCGGCCCGCTGACGAACCTGGCCGCCGCGGCGGCGCTGGACGCGCGGCGGCTCGCGCGGGCCGGGCGCGTGGTGGTGATGGGCGGCGCGGTCACGGTGGCGGGCAACGTGACCCCGGCCGCCGAGTTCAACTTCTTCGTGGATCCGGAGGCCGCCGCCCAGGTGCTGGAGGCCGGGCTCGCGGTTGAGCTCATCCCGCTCGACGTGACGCGCCGGGTGGTGCTGGCGCAGGCGGTGCTCACCGAGCGGCTGCGGCGCTGCCCCGACGACCGGATCGCGCGCTTCATCCTCGACTTCACCCTGCACGGCTTCGCCTTCGGCGCCTCGCAGGAGGGGGGCGGCATCGTGCTGCACGATCCGCTCGCGATGGCGGTGGCGCTCGACCCGTCGCTCGTCACCTTCGAGCCGATGAGCGTGGAGGTCGAGTGCGAGGGCAAGCTGACCCGCGGCCTCTCCCTGGCCGATCGGCGCGCGATCCCCTCGCACCGCAAGCGGGTGCCGAGCTGCCGCGTCGCGATGGACGTCGACGCGGACGCGGTGCTGCGGCTCTTCCTGGAGCGCCTGTGCCCCGCGTCTGCGTAGTCGGCTCCGCCAACCTCGACTACACCGTCGCGCTCCCGCGGCTGCCGCGTGTCGGCGAGACCGTCTCCTCGGGCACGCTGCTGGTCAACCGCGGCGGCAAGGGCGCGAACCAGGCGGTGGCCGCGCGGCGGCTGGGCGCGGAGGTACGGCTCATCGGCTGCGTGGGCGACGACGACGCGGGGGCCGCGATGCGCCGCGCGCTCGACGAGCAGGGGATCGGCGTCGACGGCGTGGTGACGGCGTCCGGAGTGGCCACCGGGACCGCGCTCATCTTCGTGGACCGGGAGGGGCACAACCAGATCGGGGTGGCGCCGGGGGCCAATCACCGGCTCACCGTGGACATGGCGCGGGCGGGGGAGGAGTCGATCGCGTGGGCGCAGGTGCTGCTCAGCCAGCTCGAGGTGCCGGTCCCGGTCGTCCGCTGGGCGCTCGAGACCGCGAAGCGCCACGGGGTGCCGACCGTGCTCAATCCGGCGCCGGTCCAGGAGCTGTCCGACGAGTTGCTGGGCCTGGTGACCTACCTCACCCCGAACGCGGGGGAGGTCGCCGCGCTCACCGGCATCGAGGTGAGCGACCTCGACTCGGGGCGGCGGGCCGCCGCGCGACTCTGCGAGCGGGGCGTGGGCACCGTGATCATCACCCTGGGAGAGGAAGGCGCGCTCGTCTGCGACGGCACCAGCGCGGTGCACTTCGAGGCCTTCCCGGTCGACGCGGTCGACACCACCGGCGCCGGCGATGCCTTCAACGGCGCGCTCGCGGTGGGCCTCTCCGCCGGCGGCAGCCTCGAGCAGGTGATCCCGCTCGCCAGCGCCGCCGCCGCGCTCACCTGCACCCGCCGCGGCGCCCAGGACGCGCTCCCCGCCCGCGCCGACGTCGAGCACTTCCTCCAATCCCTCCGCGACCGCTGACCCCTACTTCAGGCGGGAGCGGAGGAGGTCGACGCGGCGGACCGCCGAGGTGACCGCGGACTCGCCGAGGCGGCCGTCGGCGATGGCGCGGGTGATGGCGGCGACCACGCGCTCGGCCGCGCGGTCGTCGATGCGGCCGGTGTTCTGGGAGATCAGCAGCACGTCGACGCCCGCGCCGAGGGCGCGCACCGCCGCGTCCTCGAGCCCGTAGTGCTGGGCGATGGCGCCCATCAGCAGGTCGTCGGACACCGCGACCCCGTCGTAGTGGAGCCAGCCGCGCAGCACCCGGCGCACCGTGAAGCGCGAGAGCGTGGCGGGGTCCCACGGGTCGAGCCCGCGGTTGAACACGTGCGCGGTCATCACGCTGTCGGCCATGCCGTCGGCGATCAGCGCGCGGTAGGGCCTGAGCTCGACCGACAGGTTCGCGGTGTCGCTCACGTCGGTGAAGCCCTGGTGCGAGTCGCTCCGGCTCGAGCCGTGGCCGGGAAAGTGCTTGAGCGCGGTGAGCACTCCCGCCTCGTGCATGCCCTGGACGAACGCCCGCGCGTGTGCGCTCACCCGCGCCGGATCGGCCGAGTACGTCCGTCCCAGCGCGACGACCGCCGGGTTCGTCGGATTGACCGCGACGTCCACCACCGGGGCGAGGTCCCAGTTGATGCCGGCCTCGCGCAGCATGAGCCCCATGCGCCGCGCCTCCGCCTGGGTGAAGGCGGGATCGTCGCGCTCGCCCAGCTCCCGGGCGGCCGGGGTGGGCGGATAGCCGAGCCGCGGCGAGAGCCGCATGACCCGGCCGCCCTCGGCGTCCACCGCGATGAAGAGCGGCCGGCCGGCGCACCGCGCGGCGAGGGCCTGCAGATCGCGCGTCAGGGTCCTGATCTGCTCCGGGCTCACCATGTTGCGCGGTTGGCCCGACGTGTAGCGCTCGAAGAGGAGGAGGCCGCCGACCTTCACGTCGCAGACCAGGCGGCGCACCTCCTCGTTGCCCGCGACCTGGGTGCCAGTGAAGCCGATGAGGAGGAGGTCGGCGATGCGGAGGCGCGCGGGATCGGGGGCCGGGCGGGGCGTGACGAGGGCGCAGCCGGTGAGGAGTGCGGCAATCGACAGGAGGACGAGCGCGGACCGGCCGGGGAGCACCCTCACCCCGGCCCTCTCCCTCTGAGAGGGAGAGGGGGAAGGGCGGGCGATCACCCGCGGGCGCCCCGGGCCGCCGCGACGAGGCGGCGGACGCGCTCCACGTCGACCGGGTTGGCGAGGCGGCCGTCGCGCTTGAGCGAGGTCCCGACGATCACGCCGTCCGCCACCGACAGCAGCTCGGCCACCGTCTCGGGCGAGGCCCCGCTGCCGACGAGCAGCGGCGCCTCCGGGACCGCCCCGCGCACCCGCTTGAGATCGCTCATCGAGGTGGGCTCGCCGGTGGCGACGCCCGACACCACGAGCGCGTCGGCCAGCCCGCGCGCGTAGCAGTCGCGCGCCTCGTGCTCGATCGGCACCGGAACCAGCGGCATGCCGTGCTTGGCCTGCACGTCGGCGAGGATCGCGATCTGGACCCCGAGGAGCCGGCGGTAGCGCAGGGAGTCGTGCGCCTCGGACTGGATGATGCCCTGGTCCGCCGCGACCGCGCCCACGTGCACGTTGACGCGCACGAAGCGCGCGCCGGTGGCGGCGGCGACCGCCAGCGCGGAGCGCACGTCGTTCTTCAGCACGTTGATCCCGATCGGCCGCGTCACCTGCCGGCGGATCTCCGCCACCGCGACCGCCATCCCGGCCACCGAGGCCGCGTCCACGCGGCCCGCGGTGAAGGGGACGTCGCCGTGGTTCTCCACCACCAGCGCGTCGACGCCGCCCTCCGCGAGGGCCCGCGCGTCGTCGAGCGCGGCCCGCACCACCGCGTCCATGTCGCCGTCCCAGCGCGGGCTGCCGGGGAGGGCGCGCAGGTGCACCATGCCGATGATGACGCGCGTGACATGCGCGGGCAGGCCGATGATCGCGGCGAGACTCATGTGGCGGGATGATATCATTTCGGCATCACAATCAACGAGGCGGCGCGTCCGGCGTGCCGCGCGATGACGCCGCCGGGGCGACGCGAGCCGCACCCGGTGGCCGGAGGACGCTGATGGGCTACAGCACGATCCTGGTGGACCGGGCCGACGGGGTGGCCACCATCACGCTCAACCGGCCGGCGGCGCGCAACGCGCTCGACCTGGTGATGCGGCGCGAGCTGCTCACCACGCTCGACGACCTGGAGGCGGACGCGGCCACCCGGGTGGTCATCCTGACCGGCGCGGGCGGCCACTTCTCGGCGGGCGGCGACGTGAAGACCATGGCGGTCAAGCGCCACACCCCGGCCGAGGGCCGCGCGCGGGTCGAATCGCTCAACCGCTTCGTGATCCGCCTCTTCGAGTTCCCGAAGCCCACGATCGCGATGGTGGACGGGTTCGCGGTGGGCGCGGGCTGCAACATCGCACTCGGCTGCGACATCCTGATCGCGTCCGATCGGGCCCGCTTCGGCGAGGTGTTCGCCAAGATCGGGCTCGTCCCGGACGGCGGCGGCACCTGGCTCCTGCCGCGGCTGGTGGGCCTCGCCAAGGCCAAGGAGCTGGTCTTCTCGGCCGACATCATCGACGCGGCGGAGGCGCTGCGCATCGGCCTCGTGAACCGCGTCGTGCCCGCCGCCGAGCTGGAGCCGGTCACGCGCGCGCTCGCGGCCCGCATCGCGGCGGGGCCGCCCGGCGCGCTCGGGCTCGCCAAGGCGCTCCTCAACCGCTCGGTCACGGTAGACCTCGCCACCTCCCTCGGGTTCGAGGCCTACGCGCAGGCCCAGGCCATCACCACCGACGACCACGCCGAGGGGGTGCGCGCCTTCCTCGAGAAGCGGCCCGCGAAGTTCACCGGCGCATGATCGACGCGTACCGGTGACGCCCCCGAGCGGAATGCGCGGCTGGCTGGAGCGCCTCGGGTGGAGCCGCGCGCCCGAGCGTCGGGCCATGGTGCTGGCCGGGGGCGGGGTCATCGGCGGGATGTACGAGGTGGGCGCGCTCGCCGCTCTCGACGAGCTGCCCGGCTTCCGCGCCAACGACTTCGATCTCTACGTGGGGTCCAGCGCGGGCTCGGTGGTGGGCGCTCTCATGGCCAACGGGGTACGCCCGGCCGAGCTCTACGCGATCCTCGACGAGGAGCGGGATGACCCGCTCAACTTCCATAAAGGCGCGGTGTACCACAAGGGCTCGTTCTCGGGAGCGGCCCGCAACCTCGCCCAGTTCGTGTGGGCCATCGGCAAGCGGGCGGTGACCGACTTCCGGCTCGAGTGGCCCGACCTGCTCGCCCGTAGCGGCGGCGACATGCCGCCCGGCTTCTTCTCGCTGGCGCCGCTGGAAGCGTACGTGCGCGAGGCGCTGATCGCCAAGGGGCTCTCGAACGACTTCGCGCGCACGCCGCGGCCACTGCTCATCGCGGCGATCGCGCTGGACCAGGCCGAGCGCGTGGTGTTCGGGAGCGGGGACGTCATGGACGTGCCGATTTCGCAGGCGATCGCGGCGTCCTCGGCCATTCCCGGCTTCTTCGAGCCGTACCGCATCCGCGGGCGCGACTACGTCGACGGCGACGTGGGCTACACCGGCCACGCCGACCTCGCGGTGGATGCGGGGGCCACGGTACTGGTCGCGCTCAACCCGGCGGTACCCCAGTGCCTCAACGGGGGCGACATGGAGATCCGCAATGGCGGCCTCTACGCGATCATGGAGCAGACGACCCACATCGCGAGCCTCAACCTCTTCAACGTCGGGCTGCGGGAGATCAAGCTGATGCATCCCGACGTGCAGATCCTGGTGGTCCAGCCCGAGCCCAGGCCCTCGCCGCTGGTGGGGCCGTCGATGGGCTTCGAGGCGAGCCGGGCCGCCCTGCGCTACGGCTACCGCACCGTGAAGGAGTGGCTCGCGGGGCCGGGCGCCGAGGTGACCGCCCGGTTCACGCAGTCGCGCTCCTGATCAGAACGGCAGCTCGGGCTCGGCCCGGCCGGGGGACATCAGGCCCACCGGCATCAGCACGGTCGATCGCGCCCAGCCCATCCGGCCGCGCCAATCCATCACGATGAGCCCGCCCTGGCCGCGCCCCTCTTCCACCAGCACGCTCTGAGCCACCTCGGCGGCGTGGGTCGGATCGCCCACCGATTTCAGGATCTCGAGCGTGCGACGGGCGAGCGCGACCCGGATGATGGCCTCGCCGTCGCCGGTGCAGGAGACCCCGCCGAGCGTGCTCTCCGCGTAGGTGCCGCAGCCGATGAGGGCCGAGTCGCCCACGCGCCCGGGCAGCTTGCCCGCGGTGCCGCCGGTGGAGGTGGCAGCCGCGAGAGTGCCGGAGCGGTCGAGCGCCACCGCGCCGACCGTCCCGGCCTGCACCGAGGCGAGGCGGCGCCGCTGATGCTCGGTGATCAGCTCCTCCGGATCGCACAGAGGGACGCCGAGCGCGCGGGCCCGGGCGGCCGCGCCCGGCCCCACGAAGAGGCTGTGGTGGCCGTCCTCGAGGATGCGCCGGGCCAGCGTGATCGGATTGCGCACTCCGCTGACCGAGGCCACCGCTCCGTTACGCAGCCGGTCGCCCTCCATGATGGAGGCGTCGGTCTCGACGGTGCCCTCGCTGGTGAGGACGGACCCGCGCCCGGCGTTGAAGCGCGGGTGGTCCTCGAGGCTCCGGACCGCGGCCTCGACCGCGTCGAGCGCGCTGCCGCCGGACTCGAGCGCGCGCCAGCCGGCCCGCATCGCCTCGCGCATGCCCGCGCGCAGCTCGTCACGGCCGCCCGGATCGGCGCCCGCACCGCCGTGCACGATCAGGGCGGGGACTCGACTCGTCATGCCGGAGAGCTTAGCATCCGGGTCGGGCTCCCATGAAGACGGACTCCTCACGCCGGGATCTCGTCTCGCTCGCCGAGCGGATCACCCGCTGCCGGCTCTGCCCGCGGCTGGTGGCCCACCGGGAGGCGGTGGCCGCGGTCCCGCCGCCGCGCTACCGCGGGCAGGTGTACTGGGCGCGCCCGCTCCCGGGATTCGGCGATCCGCGCGCGCGGGTGCTCTTGATGGGCCTGGCGCCCGCGGCCCACGGCGGCAACCGGACCGGGCGCATGTTCACCGGCGACCGGAGCGGCGACTGGCTCTTCCAGGCTCTCTACGAGGCGGGCTTCGCGAGCCAGCCCACGTCGACCCACACGGGCGACGGGCTCCGACTCGACGGCGCCTACATCACGGCCACGATCCGGTGCGCGCCACCCGCGAACAAGCCGCGGCCGGCCGAGACCGCGCACTGCCGGCCGTTCCTCCTCGAGGAGCTCCGGCTCCTCTCCCGGGTGCAGGTGGTGGTCGCGCTCGGCAAGATCGGCTGGGACGCTTATCTCCGCACGCGACGCGAGCTCGGGCTCGGGCTGCCGCGGCCGCTGCCGCGCTTCGGCCACGGCGCCCGGGCCCTGATGCCGGGGGACGGCGTCACCCTGCTCGGGAGCTTCCACCCGAGCCAGCAGAACACGTTCACCGGCAAACTGACCCGCCCCATGCTGCGCGCGGTGTTCACGCAGGCCCGACGGCTGGCCGGTCGGTAGCACACCGCCCGTTGTCCGGGGGGCCCGGGCCCGGGGTGTTACCATGGTCGGCATGCTGCGATCACACGTGCTCTCGCTCTGGACTCTCGTCGTCTGCCTTGGGCTCGCCGATCATGGGGCCGCTCAGCCCTCCGGCCCCGCGCGCCTCGCGGTCACCGAGGCCACCCTCGACAACGGGCTCCGGGTGCTGATCCAGGAGGACCCGCGCAATCCGATCGTCGCGGTCCAGGTCTTCTACCGGGTGGGCTCGCGCAACGAGCTGCCGGGGGCCACCGGGCTCGCCCACTTCCTCGAGCACATGATGTTCAAGGGCACGCCCACGCGCGGGCGCGGGGAGATCTCGCGGCTGATCGAGCTGAACGGCGGGCGCGACAACGCGTTCACCACCAAGGACATGACCGGCTACCACGTGAACATCGCGGCCGACCGCCTCGACCTGGTGCTCACCATCGAGGCCGATCGCATGCGGAACCTGCTGCTCGCCCCGGCCGAGATCGACTCGGAGCGCAAGGTCGTCATGGAGGAGCGCCGGACGCGGATCGACGACGATCCGGAGGGCGTGGTCTACGAGGCGATGAGCTCGGTGGCGTTCCTGGCGCATCCGTACCGCTGGCCGATCATCGGGTGGATGTCGGACATCGAGCGGATCAACCCGGCGGAGCTGCGCGCCTTCTACGACACCTACTACCAGCCGAACAACGCGATCCTGGTGATCGCGGGCGACGTGAAGGCGCCCGACGCGCTCGCGCTCGTGCGCCGGCACTTCGGCCCGATCCCGCGGGGCGCGGATCCCGCCCCGGTGACCGCACTCGAGCCGCCCCAGAGCGACGAGCGGCGGGTGATCGTGCGCAAGGAGGCCGCGCAGCTGCCGGTGGTGAACATCGCCTGGCACGTGCCGAACTTCCGGTCGGACGACGCTCCCGCGCTCGAGGTGCTGTCGACGATCCTCTCGGAAGGGCGGGCCTCGCGCCTCTACCGGCACCTGGTCTACGACAAGCGCATGGTGCTGGGGGCGGGCGGCGAGTACTCCTACTCCTCGCTCGACCCGACGCTCTTCTGGTTCTACGCGACGCTCCTGCCGGGCCAGACCCCGGAGGCGGTGGAGCAGGCGCTTCTCGGCGAGGTGGAGCAGCTCAAGAAGGAGCCGGTCCCGGCCGAGGAGCTGGAGCGGGCGCGGAACCAGATCGAGGCCTCGTTCGTGTGGCAGCAGGACTCGGTCTTCTCGCGCGCCTCGATCCTGGGCCGCTTCGAGATGCTGGGCTCGTGGCGCCTGCTGGACGACTACCTGCCGCGGATCCGCAACGTGACCGCGGCCGATCTGCAGCAGGTCGCCCGGCGCTATTTCCTGGTCGACCGGAAGAACATCTCGATCCTGCTGCCGGCCGAGCCCGCCGCGGCGGCCGCCCGATGAGGCGCCCCCGGAGCGTCTGGGCGCTCGCGGCCGCCCTCGCCCTCGACGTCGTGCTCGCCCCGATGGCGGCCGCGCCCGCCCAGGCGGCGGGCCCGCTGGCTCGGCGCGAGGTCCTCCCGAATGGCGCGGTCCTGCTCGTGGCGGAGCGGCCCGCCATCCCGATCGTCGTGGTGCGGGTCTCGGTGCCGGCGGGCGCGGTGCGCGATCCCGCGGACGGGCTCGGGCTCGCGAACCTCACCGCCG
>DATGBR010000064.1:0-27953 GCA_035312605.1 Candidatus Methylomirabilota bacterium | reverse complement strand
GACGAGCATCTCGGACGCCAGCTTGTAGATGTCGAGGTCCTGGGCGTACTCCTCACGCTTCTTCTGGACGTAGGCGGCCCGCTCGGCTTCCGGCAGCTCCATGATCTTGTTGTAGTACACCGCGTTGACCGCGGGCTCGGGTCCCATGATGGCCACCTGCCCCTGCGGCAGGGCCAGCGCCGCGTCCGGCTCGAAGGCGGGTCCGCACATCGCGTAGAGCCCGGCCCCGTAGCACTTGCGGACGACCACGCAGATCTTCGGGACGGTGGCCTGCGAGGTCGCGAACACCATCTTGGCGCCGTGTCGGATGATCCCGGCGCGCTCGACCTTGGTGCCCACCATGAAGCCCGAAACGTCCGCCAGGTACACGAGCGGGATGTTGTAGGCGTTGCACAGCGAGATGAAGCGGGCCGCCTTGTCGGAGGAGTCGACCATTAACACTCCCCCCTTCACCTTGGGCTGGTTGGCCACCAGGCCCACCGCCCGGCCGCCGAGGCGCGCGAAGCCCACGATGATCTCGGCGGCGAAGAGGCGCTTGATCTCGAAGAACGAGCCCTCGTCCACGATCCGATCGATGACCTCGTACATGTCGAACCACTTGCGCTGGTCGTAAGGGACGATGTCCTCGATCGAGCGCCCGGGCTTGGCCGGTGCCGCGTCCGCCACCGCGGGCCGCTCCCGGAAGGAGCCGGGCATGTAGCTGAGATAACGTCGGCAGAGCTCGATGGCCTCCTCGTCTGAGGCGGCGAGCACGTCGCCGCAGCCCGAGACCGTACAGTGCATCCGGGCCCCGCCCAGCTCCTCGAGGGTGGTCTTCTCCCCGATCGCCATCTCGACCATGCGGGGCGATCCCACGTAGAGACTCGCCTTGCCGTCGACCATGATCACGCAGTCGGTGAGGGCCGGGAGATAGGCCGAGCCCGCCGGAGAGGGGCCGAATAGTACGCACACCTGCGGCACCACCCCGGAGAGCTGCACCTCGTTGTAGAAGATGCGGCCGGCGTGGAAGCGGCCGGGGAAGATCTTGATCTGCTCCGAGATGCGACCGCCCGCCGCATCGACCAGGTAGAGCAGCGGAACCTGCAGCCGCTGGGCGCGCTCCTGGATGCGCACGATCTTCTGGACGGTCTTCTCGCCCCACGACCCCGCCTTCACGGTGTAGTCGTTGGCCATCACGCATACGGTGCGGCCGCCGACCGTCCCCACCCCAGTGACCACCCCGTCGGCGGGAGTGTCGGCCTCCTGGTTGCGCGCGAAGAGAAAATCCTCCTGGAACTCACGGCCCGGATCGAGCAGCAGCTTCAGGCGGTCGCGGACGAAGAGCTTGCCCTCTTCCTTGAGCTTGTCGCGGTACTTGACGTGGCCCTGCTCGATGCGGCTGCGTTCCTGCCGATAGCGCTGCTCGCTCATCGACTACGGATTCGGATTCGCCCAGAGGATGATGATGAGCACCCCGCTTCCGTAGGGGGGGCCGCCGAGCACCGCGGGGGCCCCGGGCGCGGCGAGGATGTTGGCGTTCATCTCGGAGCGCTCGCCCCGCAGCAGGCGCACCCGCATCCGGACCGAGGTGCCCTGCATCTGGTCCGGAGTCACCTCGAGCCAGCGCTCGCCGGGCACCGCGAAGCGCTGCTGGGTCCCGAGCGGGCCGTCGACCCGCTGGCGGTCGAGCGTCGTGTAGTCGGTGTAGCGGAAGAGGGTCTGCAGACGCGGGATGATCTTCCGCAGCCGCTCGTCCGGCTCGGCCTCCGACTTCGGCGCGGCGGGGCCGGATGGGCTCTTGGGCGCGCTGGAGGCCTCGAGGATGCGGACTCCGAAGCGGATGACCGGCTGGGCCTCGGCGGACGCCGTGAGCACCAGGGTCAGGCCCAGCCAGAGCATCAAGACGAGCATCGGTCCGAGAAGTGCCTTGAGCCGCTTGCGTGCATTATGCAGCCTGGACATCACGGTCCCGATCGGGCAGTTGAGCACCTCGGCGATCTCGCGGTACGAGAGGCCCTCGACGTCACTGAGCATGATAATCGTTCGGGCCTTGGGCGGCAAGGCATCGAGAGCGCTCCGGATTCTCTCTCGCTGCTCCTTCCGCGCCGCCTGCTGCTCGGGCCCTCCGCCGGGGTCGGGCGTCGTGCGCGCCCACTCCTCCTCGCTCACCCGCTCCGGCCCGAACGCGCGGGCCTGGGCGCCCCGCTGCCGATGCCGGTCGGTGGCGACGTTGACCGTGATGCGAAAGAGCCAGGTGTAGAACGCCGACTGCCCGCGGAACGACGGCAACGAGTGAAACGCCCGTACGAATGCCTCCTGTGCCACGTCCCACGCCTCCTCGCGGTCGTGCAGGACCTGGTAGGCCAGGCGCCACACCCGCTGACGATACTTCTCGACAAGCGGCTCGAAAGCGGTCGCGTCTCCAGCGATGCATCGCTGGATCAGCGCGCGCTCGTCGATCTCGGAAGGGCCCGGGGCCCCCGCGACACCGCCCCCGCCGGGCGGCGCGTCGGGGCCCATCACGGCCGAACCCCGCGCTGGTCTCCGCGCCCCTTATCCGACAGCGGGTTGGACGTCAGGAAGCGCGCCCGCATTCACCGTCGGAGTCGCGAGGCGGCGCGGCGCCCGGAGGACCCCGGCAACGCGCCCAGCAGGGCATCCAGCCCGAGCAGGTAGCTGGCGGGCCCGAAGCCGGAGATCTGGCCGACCGCGGCCGCGGCAACCACCGACCGGTGGCGGAATTCCTCGCGCGCATGGATGTTTGAGAGGTGGACCTCGACGACCGGCACGCGAACCGAGGCGACCGCGTCGCGAAGCGCGATCGAGTAGTGGGAGAGCGCGCCGGGGTTGAAGACGATGCCCTGGAATCCCTCGCGACCGGCCGACTGGATCCAGTCCACCAGCTCTCCCTCGTGATTCGATTGCCGGCACACCGCCCGTGCGCCGCGACTCTCGGCGTGGCGCTGCACCGCCCGGTTCACCTCCGGGAGCGAGACGCGGCCATAGACGGCCGGCTCCCGGGTGCCGAGGAGATTGAGGTTGGGGCCGTGGAGGACGAGGATGGCCGATGCGACGCGGCGTGCCATTGGTGGGAGAGAATACACCGCGGCGGCGATGGCGCCAAATACCGGTCACGGCGCCCATATAATGCAGCGGGGCTCAGACCGTGGCGTCGCGTGCGGCGTCCGGGCGCTGGTGCTCCGGCAGTCCGGAGGCCACGACCGCGTGCACCCGGTGGGCGAGGTCGCGCGCGGCCTCCTTCACGTCGAGATCGGCGGGAGGCGCGACGAGTGGATGGTAGACGATCCTCAGCCGCCCCGGCCGCGGCAGGCGTCGGCCGGGGGGCCAGCACTCGTGTCCCCCGATGATGGTGACGGGCATCACCGGGACCCCGAGCGAGCACGCCATCCGGAACGCCCCGACGCGGAAGCGCTGCACTCGCCCATCCTGGCTGCGGCCGGCTTCCGGGAAGATCATGACCACTTCGCCCGCGTTCAGGAGGCGCACCGCGGTCCGGGCGGCCCCGGCGTCCGCGGCCTCGATGTCCACCGGAAACGCGCGCAGCCGCCGGATGAGCCAGGAGAGCCCGGGAACGCGGAACAGGGCGTTCCACGCCATGTAGTGGACCGGCCGACGGATCGGGATGCTCGCGAGCACGGGATCGGCGTAGGTCACGTGATTCGGCACGACCAGCAGAGGACCGGAGTGGGGAATGTGCTGAACGCCTTCGAAGCGGATCCGGAAGTAGAGCCGCGCTCCGAGCCACACGATCGGGCGGAACGCGTCGACCACGGGCGTGCGCACGGCCCGATAGTGCCACGCGGCGCTTGAGCGCGCCAATGCCACCCGCGACCGGGCCCGTCCTCATCGCGCACCGGGGCGCGGCCGCCGACGCCCCGGAGAACACGATCGCGGCCTTCGAGCTGGCTCTCGAGCAGGGCGCCGACGGGCTCGACCTGGACGTCCACCTCTCGGCCGACGAGCACCCGGTGGTGATCCATGACTTCACGCTCGAGCGCACAACCGACGGGGCCGGACCGGTGAGCGCGCTCCGCGTCCGCGAGCTGAAGCGGCTGGACGCCGGGGGCTGGCGGGACCGCCGATTCGAGGGCCAGCGCGTCCAGACACTCCAGGAGGTCTTCGAGCGGTTCCGGGACCGCACCCGCTTCTGGCTCGAGCTGAAGGGCGGCTCCGCGCTCTATCCCGGGCTGGAGGAGCGCGTGGTCTCGACCATCGAGATCTACGACGTGGTCGACCGGGTGCTGGTGCAGTCGTTCGACCCGATGGTGCTCGCCACCGTCCGGAGCCTGAACTCGGAGATCCGCGTCGGGACCCTCGTGGCCCAGGACCCGCTCGATCCGGCTCTGCTGGGTCCCGATGCCCCGGGCGCGATCTGCCCGGCGATCGGAATGTGCTCGGAGGAGGTAGTCGGCGCGATCCGGGGAGCTGGGCGGGACTGCTACGTCTGGACGGTCAACGAGCCGGCCCAGGTAGACCGGCTCGTCGGGTGGGGCGTGAGCGGCATCATCACCGACCGGCCGGGCGCGCTGCGCGCCCGGCTCGGCCGGTAGGAGGGTTCAGCGGTTACTCGTCCTCGGACTCGTCGGCGTCCGTCGCGGCGGCCACCGTCTCCAGGCGCGGCACCATGCGCTCGAGCCGATCCTGGCATCGCACGCAGGTCGTCACCTCGGGCATGGCACGGAGCCGGGCGGGCGCGATCGCCTCGCCGCACTCTTCGCAGACCCCGTACTCACCGCCCCGCAGGCGCTCCAGCGCCTCGGCCAGCTTGTTGGCGCGGTCCACCAGCAGGCTCCGCGTGGCGAAGCTCATCTCCCGGTCCTCGTTGACCCGGATCACGTCTACCTCGTCGGCAAGCGGCGAGTCACCCCGGCCGCCCCCGAGCTCTTCGAAGGTCATCACGCCACCCATGTGCCGGATCCGCTGCACCGTGTGGCTGAGCTCTCTCTCAAGGCGCTTCTTGATCTCGTCCATCGTCCTGTCTCCCTCCTGGGCTCCGGATCGACTCGACCCGGACCGCCCGGCTGGGCGTCCCCTGGTGCAAGGCGTGTGCCTGGACGCTTCAGGACAGAGACGGCTGAAAAGGACCAATATTCGTTGAGATCTACGATTGGGACGGGTGGCACTGGGCAGATTGCCCTATGGCCACCTGGGAAAATTCGGCACTACGTGTGTCAATTATGGGTGGTGACGGGCAGCGCGCTGTCGACGAGGACCGCCGAGACGGGCTTCCGGGCGGGGCCGGGGACGACGACCCCGCCCGGAGATATCTGAGCTACGAGCGAGCGGGTTGGGCCTTCTCAGGCTCCCAAATGCTGATGTGGCGGGTTTCCGGCATGATGAACAGGCAGATGATGAAGCAGACGGCCGGCACCACGATGGGGTAGATCAGGGCGTTGCCGATACTGCCGCTCGACAGGTACGCCGCGGAGGTGATGAACGGCACCAGACCTCCACCCCACCCGTTGCCGATATGGTAGGGCACGGAAACCGACGTGTAGCGAATGCGGCTTGGGAAGTACTCGGCCAGGAACGCCCCGACCGGGCCGTAGACCATGCCCACGTAGGACACCAGGATGAAGATGATGAAGATGGCGACCGGATAGTTGACGGCGCCGGGATTCGTCACCTGCCCCAGCCACGCGTAGAGCGGATAGTACGTCACGGAAGCCAGGAACATTCCGCCCAGGATGACCGGCTTGCGGCCGATGATGTCGGAAAGCCATCCGAAGAGAATCAGGGTCGGCGTGGCGAGCAGCAACCCCGCGCCGACCAGGTAACTGGAGGTGAGCACGTCGAGCTTCTTCACCGTCTGGAGGAAGTAGAGGGCCCAGAACTGGCCGCTGTACCAGACGACGCCCTGCCCGATCAACACCACGATGGCGACCAGGATGTACTTGATGTTGGCGCTCAGGAATGCCTCTTTCCACGGGTTCGTCACCATCCCGCCCTTGGCCTTCATCTGCTGGAAGATCGGCGTCTCGCCCAGCTGTAACCGGATGTAGATGGCCATCATCACCAGCAGGAACGAGATGAGGAACGGAATCCGCCAGCCCCATTCGTTGAAGGCGTCATTCCCCATATAGCTACGGGTGCCAACGATCACCGCGAGGGACACCACGATGCCCAGCGTCGGTGACGTCTGCAGCCAGCCGGTGTAGTACCCCCGACGCTCGTCCGAAACGTGCTCCGCCACATAGGTGATCGCGCCACCGTATTCCCCGCCCAAGCACAGCCCCTGGATGATTCGCAGGCCGAACAGGATGAAGGCCGCGGCAAGGCCGATGGACGCGAAGGTCGGGATCAGACCGATGGCGGCGGTCGCCAGGCCCATCCCGGTCAGCGTCACGATGAAGGTGTATTTGCGGCCCACCCGATCACCCAGCCATCCGAACAAGAACGCGCCCAAGGGGCGAATCAGGAAGCCGGCGGTGAACAGGGCAATCGTGCTCAGGAGCGCTGCCACCGGGTGGGCCTTGTCGAAGAACTTCACCGACAAGATCGCGGCCAAGCTCCCGAAGATGTAGAAATCGTACCATTCGATGATGTTCCCCACCGCGGCGGCCACCACCACGCGGCGGAAGTCCTTCGGAACCTGATCTTTACCGGCCATGCTGTTCCCCCTTTGCTGAGGTTGGTCTATCTCGACCTGCGGTACTCGTACGTACAACTCCGTCCCGAGCGGACCGGAGCCTTTCGCTGACCTCGCTTACGATTCCCGTCACGCCTGCTGATAGACGGCCTCAACAAAAGATGCCCGTCGATAGTGCATTAGGGGGGTGGAAAGCACGAACGATGCCAAGGGAACTCGGCACGTAACTCACTGATTCCAGGACATATCGTCGCGGTATCGACGGGGCGATATCTGGTATCAAAGCCAAGGTTCTTGGCAGCAACACCCTACGCCAAGCCAAGGTCGCGGCTACTCCTACTCGTCCTCGCCGTACTTCTCCTTGATCGCGGCCACCACGCTCGGGTCGGCCAGCGTGGTGGTGTCTCCGAGCACCTTCCCCTCCGCGATGTCCCGCAAGAGACGACGCATGATCTTGCCCGACCGGGTCTTCGGCAAGTCCGAGGCGAAGATCAGGTCGTCAGGGCGCGCGAGGGCGCCGATCTTCTTGGCCACGTGCGCCTTGAGCTCCTCCACCAGTTCCTTGCTGGTCGGGGTCCCGTCCTTGATCGTCACGAACGCCGCGATGGCCTGCCCCTTGATCTCATGCGGTCTCCCGATCACCGCGGCCTCCGCCACGTGGGGATGGTCCACGAGGGCCGATTCCACCTCCATGGTGGACACCCGATGTCCGGAGATGTTCATGACGTCGTCGACGCGGCCGAGCAGCCAGAAGTAGCCCTCCTCGTCGATCTTGGCGCCGTCGCCGGTGAAGTAGATGCCGGGGTACTTGCTCCAGTACTGCGCCACGAAGCGCTGGGGGTCGCGGTAGATGCTGCGCAGCATGCCCGGCCAGGGCTTCTTCAGGACCAGGTACCCGGCCTTGGCCGGCTCCCCCTTGTCGTTGACCACCTCCGCCTCGATGCCGGGGAAGGGCCGCGTGGCGGACCCCGGCTTCAGCGTGGTGATCCCCGGCAGCGGGGTGATCATGATGTGGCCGGTCTCGGTCTGCCACCAGGTGTCGACGACCGGGCAGCGCCCCCCCCCGATCACCTTCCAGTACCACACCCAGGCCTCGGGGTTGATCGGCTCGCCGACCGACCCGAGCAGCCGCAGGCTCGAGAGATCGCAGCGCTTCGGGTACGCCTCGCCCCATCGCATGAAGGTCCGGATCGCGGTGGGCGCGGTGTAGCAGATCGTCACCCCGTACTTCTCCACGATGCGCCAGAAGCGATCCTTGTCCGGGTAGTCGGGGGTGCCCTCGTACATCACGCTGGTGGTGCCGTTGGCAAGGGGCCCGTAGACGATGTAGGAGTGGCCGGTGACCCAGCCGATGTCGGCGGTGCACCAGTAGACGTCGGTGTCTCGCAGGTCGAACACCCACTTGGTGGTCGCATAGACCCCGGTCAGGTAGCCGCCAGTGGTGTGCACGATGCCCTTGGGCTTGCCGGTGGAGCCCGAGGTGTAGAGCAGGTACAGCATGTCCTCGGAGTCCATCTTCTCGGGCGCGCAGTAGGCGGGCGCGTCCTTGAGGAAATCGTCCCACCAGACATCGCGGCCGGCCTGCATCTGGATGTCCTGGCGGGTCCGCTTGAGCACGACCACGGTGTGGACGTCCGGGCACTCGCGCAGCGCTTCGTCCGCGTTCTTCTTGAGCGCGACCGTACCTCCGCGCCGGAAGCCCCCGTCGGCGGTGATCAGGATGCGGGATTCCGCGTCGTGGATGCGGTCGCGCAGGGCCTCCGGCGCGAAGCCGCCGAAGACCACGCTGTGGGGCGCCCCGATGCGCGCGCAGGCCAGCATCGCGATCGGCAGCTCGGGCACCATCGGCATGTAGATGGTGACCCGGTCGCCCTTCTTGACCCCGCGCCGCTTCAGGGCCGCCGCGAAGCGGTTCACCTCCCGGTAGAGGTCCCAGTAGGTCAGCACCCGCGTGTCGCCCGGCTCGCCCTCCCAGATGATGGCGGCCTTGGTCTTGCGAGAGGTGGACACGTGCCGGTCGAGGCAGTTGTGGGAAACGTTGAGCTTGCCGCCCACGAACCACTTCGCGTGGGGCGCCTTCCACTGGAGCGTCGTCTTCCAGGGCTTGAACCAGTCGAGCTCGCGCGCGAAGCGCTCCCAGAAGCGGGCCGGGTTCTTGGCCGCTTCCTTGTAGATCGAGGCGCGGTTGATGTTGGCGCGCCTCACGAACTCCTTCGGCGGAGCGAACTTCCGCTTTTCCTTCAGAAGGGCTTCGACGGCGCTGCTGCCTTTGGTCTCGCTGGCCATGGGGAACCTCGTCGTGGGGTGAGATCGGCGCCTCGGCTCGCCGCCTCACTTCTAAACCATCCGTCGGTAAACTTCAAGGGAGTAAGCTCGCGCCGTGCCGATTCCGCTCCCGCTCTATTCCGTGCTGCCCTTCGTGGCGATGCTCCTCGCCATCGCGCTCCTGCCTCTCACGCTCCCGCACTGGTGGGAGTCGAACCGGAACAAGCTGCCGCGGGCGCCGCCCTCGCCTCCCTCGTCGGCACCACCGGGGCCTCCATGCTGGTCATCCGCGCCCTCCTGCAGACGAACCAGGAGCGCGAGCACGTGACCCACACCGTCACGCCGCTCGGCGACCCGCCGCTCTTTCTCGGCTATCTGGCCGGGGTGCCGTTCGCCTGGCCCCTCCGCCTGTGGCGGCCCTGGCTGACCATGACCCTGGCCCTCCTCGTCGTCTACTTCGTCTGGGACACGATCCAGCATCGCCGCGAGTCCCGCGCGGCGCTCCGGCGCGATCGCACCCGGATCGAGCCCCTGCGCATCGACGGCGGCCTCAACGGCCTCTGGCTGGTCGGCGTGGTCGCCGCGGTGGCCTTGCTACACGCGCCCCTGCGCGAGCTCGCCATCATGGGGCTGGCCGGGATCTCGCTCTGGCGCACGCCCCGGCCGATCCGCCGGGCCAACCAGTTCACCGCGCAGCCGATGGTGGAAGTGGCGGTGCTCTTCCTCGGCATCTTCCTCACCATGATCCCCGCGCTCGAATTGCTCAACGCGCGCGGCGGCGAGCTGGGCGTCCGCGAGCCATGGCAGTTCTTCTGGGCGGTCGGTGGGCTCTCGTCGTTCCTCGACAACGCGCCCACCTACGTCGCGTTCCTCGCCTTGGGCCAGGGACTCGGCCTGCCCGCGGAGGTGGTCGGCGTGCCCCACGCGATCCTGGCCGCCATCAGCGTGGGCGCGGTCGCGATGGGCGCCAACATCTACATCGGCAACACGCCCAACTTCATGGTGAAGGCCATCGCGGAAGCGGCCGGGGTGCGCATGCCGAGCTTCCTCGGCTACACGATCTACAGCGGCGCGGTACTGATCCCGCTCTTCGTCGGGGTCACGTGGCTGTTCTTCTAGGCGGGTGGGGTCTCCGGCGGGGTGGCGCGGCGCAGGCCGTAGCGCTGCATCTTGTCCGAGAAGTTCTTCGGATCCATGTCGGCGTGCTTGGCCGCGATGGTGAGCTTGCCGCCGTGGCTCTTGAGCAGTCCCTCGATGTAGGCCCGCTCGAAGTCCTCCACCACCCGCGCCTTGGCGTCCCGGAATGGCAGCGAGAGGTCCACCGGCGCGTGGGCTCCAGTGGGGGCCAGGAACCGCTCCACGTCCGCGAGGGTGTCGCCCGCGGCCACGATGGCCGCGCGCTCGATGACGTTCTCGAGCTCCCGGACGTTCCCCGGCCAGGGATAGCGAGTCAGGGCGCCCAGGCTCTCCGGCGAGATCCCCCGCACCGCCTTCTTCAGGCGGCGGCCGGCCTGCTCCACGAAGTGCCGGGCCAGCAACGGGATGTCCTCCGGCCGCTCGCGCAGGGCGGGCACGCGGACCGGCATCACCGAGAGCCGGTAGAAGAGGTCGCGGCGGAACGTGCCGCGCTCGACCTCGGCCTGGAGGTCCTTGTTGGTGGTGGCGATGAAGCGCACGTCGATGTCGACCGGCCGGTCGGCGCCCACCGAGGTGACCTTCCTCTCCTCGATGGCCCGCAGGAGCTTGCTCTGCAGGTGGAACGGCATCTCCCCGATCTCGTCGAGCAGGAGGGTGCCGCTGTTGGCCATCTGGAAGTGCCCCCGCCGGTGCTCGGTGGCCCCGGTGAAGGCGCCGCGGCGCGAGCCGAACAGCTCGGACTCGAAGAGCTCCTGCGGGATGGCCGCGCAGTTGACCGCGACGAAGGGCCGCTCGCGCCGGGCCCCCGAGAAGTGGATCGAGCGGGCGAGCAGCTCCTTGCCGGTGCCGGTCTCCCCGTAGATGAGCACGGTCGTGTCCAGGTCCACCACCGAGCGGAGCAGGTCGAACACCGCCTGCATCCCCGCGCTGGCGGCCACGATGTTGCTGAACGTGAACCGCTCCTGGTTGCGCCGGATCGTCCGCCGGTTCGCCGACTTCAGCTCCTGGAACTCGATCGCGCGCCGGATGACCAGGAGCAGCTCGGCGGCTTCGAACGGCTTCACCAGGTAGTCTTCCGCCCCGAGGCGCATCGCCTCCACCGCGGATTCGATCGTCCCGTAGGCGGTCATGACCACCACCGCCAGATCGGGGTGCTCGGTCTTGATCTGCCGGACCAGCTCGACCCCGTCCATGCCGGGCAGGCGGCGATCGGTGAGCACGAGGTCCACGTCCTCCGCCTTGACCGCCTCGAGCGCCTCCTCCCCGCTCTGCACCGGCAGCACCTCGTAGCCCTTCAGCTCGAGGGTGCGGAGCAGCGGGCGGAGAAAGACCTCGTCGTCCTCGACCAGCAGGAGCCGTCGCTTCATGATGTGCCTCCGGCCAGCGGCTGGGGCGCGGGCACCGCCGGCAGTGAGATACGGACGCGCGTGCCGCGGCCCGGTGCGCTCTCGATCGCGATGTCTCCCCCGTGGAGGTCCACGATCTTCTTGACGATCGACATGCCGAGGCCGGTGCCCGACGGCTTGGTGGTGAAGAAGGGCAGGAAGATCCGGTCGCGGTCCTCGGGGGAGATGCCCACCCCGTCGTCGGCGACCTCCACCACCGCCCGCTCGCCCTCGACGAAGAGGTCGACGGTCACCCGCCCGGTCTGCCGGCGCGGCTCGATGGCCTCCAGCGCGTTCTTCATCACGTTGGTGAAGACCTGGCGGAGCTTCTGACCGTCCACCGCCGCGGTGACCTCGCGCTCGAGACGCCCGTAGCCCACCAGCACACCGCGGCCGCGCCCCTCGGCGGCGACCGCCTCCACCACCGGGTCGAGGATGCTGTGCAGGTCGTAGTCCCCGCGCTCGAGCCGCGCGTCGCGCGTCCAGTCCAGCAGGCTGTTGATGATGGTCTCGATCTCCACGATGCCGGAGAGGATGGAGCGGGTCATCTCCTGGGAGAGGGGGCTGCCGTCCACCTCCGGCGAGGAGAGGAGGTTGGTGGCCATCTTGATGCCGCCGAGCGGATTGCGGATCTCGTGGGCCACCCCCGCCGCCATCTCCCCGAGGGAGGCCAGCTTCTCGCGGTGGATGAGCCGCCGCTGGGTCTCCACCTGCTCGGTCAGGTCGCGAAGGACGCCCACCGTGCCCATCCGGTGCCCGCGGTCGTCGAACAGCGACGTCATCGCCACGTGGGCCGGGAACGCGCGACCCTGCGCGGTCCGGCCCATCACCTGCCCGCCCCAGCCCCGGCCCGCCTCGAGCGCGCCCACGATGGGAGCGGCGCTTCCGCGCTCCTCGCCGGCCAGGAGGTCCGGATAGCGCAGCCGGCTCACCTCCCACGCCTCGTAGCCGAGGAGCCGCCGCCCGGCCGGGTTCATGGTGACGAGCCGGCCGGTGGTGTCCGCGGTGAAGATGCAGTCGTCGACGCTCTCCACCACGGAGGCGAGCAGGCGCTCCCCGCGCTTGACCTCCTCCTCGGTGACCCGGAGGGACTCCTGCATCCGCTGGAAGGAGGTGACGAGCTGCTGGGCCTCCTCCTTCGAGATCGTGAAGTGGTCCTCGACGATCATGCGGGCGGCGGCGGCGCCCAGCGAGGCGGCGAGCAGCCGCTCGAAGCGGATGCGCATCTCCAGGAGCTCCGGCACCGACAGGTCGGCGGGCGCCTTGCTCCCGAACAGCTCGCGCACGATGGCCTCCGCGTCCTCGTCGCCCACGTAGTGGTGCACCAGCCGCTCGATCTCCGGCGCGGAGAGGATGGCGGGCGAGCCGGGGGCCGGCTTGTCCTCTCCGCCCACCCCCACGAAGGCGGCGGCCTGGGCCCGGTCGTCCGCGTCCTGCTCGGTGAGGAGCGACACCATCACGAAGAGCCCCACGTTGAAGAAGAGCGACCAGAAGACCCCGTGGCTGATGGTGTCGAGGCCTTCCAGGCCCAGGAACGCGGTGGGCCGCAGGATGCCGAACCCGAGCGGGCCGTCGGCGAGGAAGGACGGACCGAACACGCCCTCCTGACCGAGCGCGGGGATAATCAGGGTGTAGAACCACACGAAGAAACCGGCCGAGATGCCCGCGAAGGCGCCCCGGCGGTTGCCGCGCCGCCAGTAGAGGCCGAGCAGGATGGCGGGACCGCACTGGGCCACCGCGATGAACGACAGCAGCCCCATCTCGACCAGCAGCAGCTGGCCGTGCTCCATCCGCGCCCAGAGAAACCCCAGGCCCACGACCGCGAGCATGGCCAGGCGCGTGTAGAAGAGGGTGATCCAGTAGATGTCCTCCATCCGCCGCTGGCGCAACAGCATGGGCAGGATGATGTCGTTGGTGATCATCTTCGACAGGGCGAGGGAGTCCACCACGATCATCGCGGTGGCGGCCGAGAAGCCGCCCAGGAACACCAGCACCGAGATGAGCTGGTTGTCGAAGAAGAGGGGCAGGCGCAGGATGAAGCCGTCGGCCTGAGCCGACGCGTCCGGGAACACGATGAGGCCCGCGAACGCGATGGGGAGCACGAACACGTTGATCAGGAGGAGGTAGAGCGGGAACGACCAGGAGACCGCGTTCACGTCGCGCTCGCGCGGATTCTGGACCACGAGGACGTGGAACTGCCGCGGCAGGAACATCACCGCCAGCATCGAGATCAGGAGCATCGCGGTCCAGCGCGGGTAGGACGCGGTGGTCGACTGGTCGAGGGTCAGGAGCTTGGACCACTCCGGGTGCCGGGCCGCCTGCCCGAACAGGTCCGCGAAGCCGCCGAAGAGCCCCCAGGTCACGTACACGCCGACCAGCAGGAACGCGACCAGCTTCACCACCGACTCGACCGCCACCGCGGTCATAAGACCGGTCTGGCGCTTGGTGAAGTCGAGGTTCCGCGCCCCGAACAGGATGCCGAAGAGGGCGAGGGTCACCGCCACCACCAGCGTGGGGTCGAAGACCTCGAGCACCGACTCTTCGCGCAGGATCATCTTGAACGACGCGGAGACCGCTTTCAGCTGCAGCGCGATGTACGGGATCATCCCGCAGACCACCAGCACCGCCACCAGGGTGCCCAGCGCGGCGGACTTGCCGTAGCGGCTCGAGATGAAGTCGGAGACCGAGGTGATGCGCTGCTCCTTGGAGACCCGGACCAGCTTGCGGAGCAGGAGCGGCCAGAGCAGGGCCACGCAGGCGGGACCCAGGTAGATGGTGAGGAACTCGAGCCCGCGATTCGCGGCGAGTCCCACGCTGCCGTAGAACGTCCACGCGGTGCAGTACACGGAGGCGGCGAGCACGTAGGTCAGGGTCCGCAGACGGGGGCGCCCGAGCCGCGGCGCGAGGGCCTCCGCGACCGAGGCGACCAGGAAGAGGAAGGCCAGGTAGGCGAGGACGATGCTGAGCAGCGCGGTCGGCGACAGGCCGCTCACGTCTCGTCCTCGGGCGGTCGGAGCCGCCGGGCCAACGCGATCAGGACCACCACCATCCCGGTCCACACCGCGAACAGGTAGAGCACCAGGGCGGGCACCCCGGCCACGAGCACCGGCCGGTTGGCGATGGCGAGCAGGGGCCAGACGAGGCAGGTCCCGAACAGGAGGAAGCAGGCAACCACCAGCTCTGCGGCCTTCATTGGCTGCGCGGATTATAGCGCCGGAGCCCGCGGCGCGGCGACCTCCGAGGCCCCCGCCTAGCGCGGCGGGCCCAGGAAGCGCCGCACCACCAGGTCCTGGAACCCGGCCTCGAGCTCGTCCGCGACCGCCTGGGCCACCGCCTGGGCCCCGCCCGGTCGCTCGCTCTCGGGACCCGGAGCCCATCCCGCGAGGTAGGCCTCGCTCTCGGTGGCGCCGTCCCGCATCGCCACCGCGTCGATGAGGTCCTGGAACCGCTGGGACAGCGGCACGCGCACCGTCTCCCCGCCCTCCTCCGCCTCGACGAGGGACGGCAGGTCGCGCCACTGGATGATCCGCACGCGCGCCATGGCACTGCACATTGTAGCGGAAGGCGGCTCGCTCCCTTGACAACCCCGAAAGCCCCCCGTAGCCTCCGTCACTGAGGAGACCATTCATGATCGACGTGAAGACGGCGGACCGCGAGCTACAGACTTACTTGAGGCCGCAGACCTTCCCGGTCGCCATCCGCATGCTCCGGGCCGACGAGCCGATTCCCGAGCGTGCCCGTCGGCCCGCGCGCGATTTCAAGAAGCTCTCCATGAGCTGCCAGGTCATCGACATGTCCCGCCGCTACGGCTGGACCATCGCCCTCACCCGCGAGGATCACATCTGCTCGCTCGGCATCACCGCGATCGGCTTCGACAAGCCGCTGCCCATCTACAACGTGGGCACCCTGTGCGAGGGCATGTACACGGAGACCAAGGAGGCGGGCCAGCGCTCCGAGGCCGCCATCGACAAGTTCGCCCCCGGCGAGTACCACTGCGTCCTGGTGGCTCCCCTCGACCGCGCCACCTTCGAGCCGCACGTGGTGTGCGTCTACGCCAACCCCGCCCAGGTGATGCGCCTGACCCAGGCCGCGCTCTGGAAGCGCGGCGGCCGGCTCACCTCCTCGTTCGAGGGCCGGGCGGTGTGCGCGGACATCATCGTGACCACCATGAAGACCGGCGAGCCCCAGGTCATCCTCCCGTGCTCGGGCGATCGCATTTTCGGCCAGACCCAGGACCACGAGATGGCGTTCTCCATCCCGTGGGCGCGGATGGAGGAGATGGTGGAGGGCCTGCGCGGCACCCACAACGGGGGCATCCGCTACCCGATCACCCAGTTCATGGAGTACGAGGCCAAGCTGCCCCCGCGCTACATGGAGGTCAACAAGCTCTGGGACGCGGAGAAGGGCAAGACCGCGCTGACCAACCGGGACCGGGTGGTGGCCGCCTACAAGCGCTCGTTCTCCGATCGGGTGCCGGTCTACCCGATCGTGGCCTCCTTCGCGGGCACGCTCGACGGGCTCAGCATCGAGGAATACTGCACGAACCCGACCCGGGCCATCAGCGCGATGATGAACTACTACGAGCGCTACCAGCCGGACGTGGTCCTCGCCTACAACGATCTGGCCAAGGAGGCGGAAGCCTTCGGCTGCGGGGTGAAGTACTCGGACTACGTGGTGCCCTCCATCGAGACCCACCTGCTCGAGGACAAGGCGGATCTGGCGAAGCTTTCCATGCCCGATCCGTACAAGACCGCGCGGCTGCCCGGCTTCCTCGAGCAGTGCGAGGCCCTCGTGAAGGCGGCCCCGCCCGCGGCCACCGGCGCGGTGGCGGTGGGGCCGTGGACGATCGCGATGCTGCTGCGCAACCCGGAGATGATGCTGCTCGACACCTTCGAGGACCCCCAGTTCATCCACGACCTCATGCGGCTCACCACCGACTTCTGCAAGCTCTGGGGCGACGCGATCGCGAAGACCAAGATCGGGCTCTCGTTCTCCGAGCCCACCGCGTCGATCAGCCTGGTCTCTCCGGACAACTACCGGGAGTTCATCGCGCCCTACCACAAGGAGCTGGTGGATCACTTCAAGGCCAAGAAGGTCGGCGTCACCGCCCACATCTGTGGCGTCACCTACCCCATCTTCGAGGACCTGATCGGCTGCGGCTTCACCACCATCTCGTTCGATCTCGACCAGCAGTCGGATCCGAGCCTGCACGTGGACCAGCTCGAGCGGTTCGTGCAGGTGGCCAAGGGCCGCGCGGTGGCCATCGGCAACGTCGACGCGACGATGTTCGAGAAGGCGACGCGTCAGCAGATCGAGGGCGAGGTGGGTCGCTGCATCGACACCGCGGCCCGGCAGTCGGGCTTCATCCTGTCCACCTCGTGCGAGATCCCGCCGCGGTCGAATCCCGAGATCGTGAAGTGGTTCATGGACGCGGCCCATGACTTGGGCCGCTACGAGCGGATCCTGTAGAAGCGCGGGGAGCGCGGGCAAAGAGAAAGGGCGCGGTGACGATCACCGCGCCCTTTTTGATCTCTCGGCCGCGAGTCTAGCGCGCTACCAGCGGAACGGCTTCTTCGAGGGCGGCACGCCGTAGGCGCCGCGATCCCCGCCGCCACCGCGAGGCCCACCGGGGCCGCGCCCGCCGCCGCCGCGGGGCCCGCCGGGGCCGCGCCCGCCGCCCGAGCCCGGCGTACGCGGGTTCGAGACGTTGACGGTGATCTTCCGGCCGTCCAGATCCTTGCCGTTCAGCTCGGAGATGGCGCGCTGCGCTTCCTCGGCGGTGGCCATTTCGACGAACCCGAACCCCCGGGACTGGCCCGAGAACTTGTCCGTGATCACGGAAGCCGACTCCACGGTACCGCACTGCGCGAAGTATTCCCTTAGCGTCTCGCTGGTCGTGGAATAGGACAGACCCCCCACGTACAGTTTCGAAGCCATCGTGGTTTCTCCTTCGATCACTCTTCCGCTTCGTACGCGCCCCAATACTCGGAAGAGCCAATATCGGAGGCGAGGGCGCCGCCGCCGGCGGCGCATCGGTCCCGAGTGTACACCAGGACCTCCGCCTCCGCCACGGCGGGCCCTCAGTAGGTCAGCATCAGACCGTTGCCCTGGTAGGTTGGTCCCATCTCCGGCTCCGTGGCAGGCCGCGCCTCCGGTGCGGTGTTCGAGATGGCGCGGTGGATCGTGGCCCGCGAAGCCACGCGATGAACGGATTCGCCGGTGAAGGCGAGCAGACCGATCAGGCAGGCCACGATCGCCACGGTCAGGACTCCGAACACCCAGCGCTTGCCCATGATCGCGCGCCCTATCGGCACAGCGCGTCGACCTGCGCCCGCGCCTCACCGCGCGCCGGCGCGGCCTTGGCCGGCCGCTCGATCTTCGCGAGCAGGTCCCGCAGCGCGAAGGGACGACTCACCACGTGAAAGCCCTTCAGCTCGAGCTCCACCCGATCCTCCACCCGCGCGCCCGCATCGACCGCGAGCACCACCGGCACCCCGGGAGCCACCGCGTCGAACAGACGCACCTGGTCCGGACCGGCCATCCGCAGCATCCCCGCCTCCGCCAGCACCAGCGACACCGGCGAATCCAGCATGTAGCGCACGCCCTCGCACAACGACTCCGCCATGCGCACGGCGACGCCGTGCTCCAGACACTCCATGGCGAGCTGCTGAGCGCGACCGCGATTCCCATCGATCGTCAGTACCCGAATCATGTCTCCCCCTTTGTGTTCTCTACGAGTCGGACCGAGGGGTTAGATTCAACGGGCGTGCCAGAAGAATATGACGGTCAAGTGCCTGCATACACGCGCACTTGAGCCGGACCTTCCGCGGAGCCGTGACGACGGTCGGGCGTTCTGCCCGATTAACGCTGACACTTCCAGGCTTGATCCACGCGGAGATACGGGCCTTGGTCGCGAGCCGCGCGGGCCCCGTGTTGGCTCTGTGGGTGACGAGGGTCTCCACGGCCGCTTGGTGATGACCAGGCGTGAGGTGGCTGTAGCATGCCAGCATCCCCAGGTTGCTCCATCCGCCGAGCGCCATGATCGTCCGCGGGTCGACACCGGCCATGGTGAGGCGGCTGGCCCAGGTGTGGCGATTCGCGTGCCACGCGTAGCTCGCGAGCTCCGCGGCGTCCTTGCCGGCCCCGGTGAGCGCCGACTCTGCTGGGAGGGGGCATGGCGAAGAAGAGGAAGTCGGACCCGACCCGAGTGTGCCGCGCCAGGTCAGTGGGAGTTGCTCCCCGGGCATGACGTCAGCCGGCCGCTCCTCTAACCTGGGGTATGCGGGGTTCCTGCCACGCTGAGTTTCGGATGTAGTTTGGCACGCTCTCCGCTGCCCACCGTGAGATGCACTCTCAGTCGGCCGTCGTTCGCCATGATACCGTGCGGGTGCCGCTGGTGAAGACGATGCGGCGGCGGAGTGGCCGCAGATGGAATTCGACCCCGCGCTCACGTTACGCGTCGCGGTGGCTATCCTGCTCATCGCGGTCTCCCTGGGAGTGTTCTACGCCACTCGCGACTGGTGGTCGCGGGTCAGCGAAGAGGACCTCGATGCGGTGCATCGCCGTCTCGAAGCAATCGGCCGAGAGATCGCGCTTCTGGCGGCCCAGATCCGCCATCTGGAAGAGGTCGAAGGCCTTCAGCGTGAAGTTGCACGGCTCCGGGGAGAGAATCAGCGGCTCCAGCAGGAGTATGGACGGCTGCTCGATGAGGTCGCTCGAGTCGCGGCGTTGCTGCGGCGGCCTCAGTAGGGACGAAGGGGCAAGCTGATGCCCGTTTGAGAGCTCGGGTAGTATCGGCGCCACCGCGCATTCTCGGCGCCAGCGGCCCGGGAGTGGGCCCGCGACCAGCCGGTTGACCCTCCGCGAGCGGGCGGGCCGGCCGAGTAGCGTTACTTGGCCGCGGTGGTGCGCGGGTCGACGTTCTCGGCCAGACACTGGCCGCGCATGGTTCGATCGGCGTCGGCTCCGTTGAACGACGCGCCGGGCTCTTCCGAGACCCGCAGGCCCATCTTCTCGAGTGCCTGCGCCTGCTGATGCATGGCCACGGCGCACTCCTCGCGCGTCGCGAAGGTGCTCACCGAATCCCAGGGCGAGTCCCCGCCCATCATCCACAGCACCCACCCTCCGTCGGCGGACGCCGGCGAAGCGAGACCGACCACGGCAAGCGTCGAGAGAATCAGGCGGCGCATAGGGAGCCCTCCTGACCTCAATCGTATCGAAGGCGAATTATCGGCGCAGTGTATAGTTTCGGTCCGACATGGGAGGCATGCTCCTCCGGTTCGCGCGGGCCCTGCGGCGGCGGTGCCCAAACTGCGGCGCCGGGCCGGTCATGGCGCGCTGGTTCGGGATCCGTCCGGCGTGCCCGCGGTGCGCCCTGCGGCTCGACCGCGGGGAGGAGGGCTACTTCGTCGGCGCCATCGTCTTCAACATGGCCTTCGCGGAGGGCCTCTTCGCGGTGGGCCTGGGCGCGGTGCTGTGGTGGACCTATCCGAAACCGCCGTGGAACGCGCTCTACTACGGGGGGATCGCGGGCATGATCGCCGCCCCGATCTTCTTCTATCCCTACTCGAAGCTCTGCTGGCTCGCCTTCGACCTCGGGTTCCGGCCGCCGCGCCCGGAGGACTTCGCCCCGCGCCCCGCCCGGTAACCCGCCCTCACCGGTATAGCTCGGGGACGATGCCGTAGGCCTGGATCTTGCGATAGAGGGTCTTGGGGTCGATGCGGAGCACGGTGGCCGCCTTGGCCCGATGACCACCCACGCTGCGGAGGGTCGAGATGATGTGCAGCCGCTCCATGTCCTCGAGACTTCCCCCCGGCGTCGCGCTCGTGGCCCGCCCGCCGCGAATCTCCTCCGGCAGGTCGCCGGGCTGGATCTGATCGCCCTGCGAGAGGATGACCGCGCGCTGCACCGCGTGCTGCAGCTCGCGCACGTTGCCGGGCCAATCGTAGCGCTCCAGGCTCTCCATCGCCGCGTCGGAGAGGCGCTTGCGTCCGTAGGTCGCGTTCTGCTCCAGAAAGTGCTCGGTCAGGCGGCGCACGTCCTCACGGCGCTCGCGTAGCGGCGGGAGGGTGATCGTGATGGTGTTGATGCGGTAGAAGAGGTCCTGACGGAACCCACCGGTCTTGATCGCCTCGGCGAGGTCGCGGTTGGTCGCGGCGACCAGCCGCATGTCCACCGTCCGCCGTCGGGTCCCGCCCACCCGGAAGAACGCGTGCGACTCGAGCACCCGGAGCAGCTTCACCTGGCTCTCCGGCTCCATCTCGCCGATCTCGTCGAAGAACAGGGTGCCGCCGTCGGCCAGCTCGATGAGCCCGGGCTTGGTGGCGATCGCGCCGGTGAACGCCCCCTTCTCGTGGCCGAACAGCTCGCTCTCCAGCACTTCGCGGGCGAGCGCGCCGCAGTGGATGGGCACGAACGCCTGCTGCGCGCGCGGGGATCGGTCGTGGATGGCCCGCGCCACCAGCTCCTTGCCGGTGCCGCTCTCGCCCAGCACCAGCACCGACGAGTCGGTCGGGGCGACCCGGTCGATGAGGCGGAGCACCTCCTCCATCCGGGAGCTGCCGGTGATGATCCCCTGGTAGCCCGGCTCGTCGAGCTGGGAGCGCATCACCACGTTCTGGCGCATGAGGCGGCCCTTCTCGGCCGCCTTGCGGATCAGGATCTCGAGCTCTTCGATGCGGGCCGGCTTGGTCAGGTAGTCGTAGGCCCCGAGCTTCATCGCCTCGACCGCGGTGGACACCTCCTGGAAGCCGGTCATCACGATGACCTGGGGCGCCTCCGGGAGGTCCTGCAGCTCGCGCAGCACCTCGATGCCTTCCACGTTCGGCATCTTCATGTCGAGCAGGAGGACGTCGGGAACGTCCTCCTTGAGGTGCTCGAGCGCGGCGCGGCCGTCGGCCACCCCGATGGCCTCGTGGCCCTTCCGGCCGAGCTCGCGCACCAGGAGCTCGCGCAGGTTCTTCTCGTCGTCGGCCACCAGCACCCGGATCGGCGCGGTCACGGCTTCCCCTTCCCCGCCTCGCCGGGATGGAGCGGCAGGATAACCCGGAAGGTGGTCCCCGCCCCCACCCGGGTGTCCACCTCGATCCGTCCCTCGTGGTCGGCCACGATGCCCTGGGCGATGGCGAGGCCGAGGCCGGTGCCCTGCCCGGGCGGCTTGGTGGTGAAGAACGGGTCGAAGACCCGCGGCAGCACGTGCTCCGGAATGCCGGATCCCTGGTCCTCGAAGCGGATCTCCACCTCGCGCGCGTTGCGCCGTCGAGTCGTCACGGTCAGCGTGCCCTTTCCGTTCATCGCGTCGAGCGCATTGCTCGCGAGCCCGAGGAAGACCTGGCGGAGCTGGCCCTCGTTGGCCACCACGTCGGGCAGCTCCGCGTCCGGCCGGCGCTCGAGCCGGCTCTGCGCGTACCGCGACTGGTGGCCGATCAGCTCCAGCACCTTGTCGACCAGCACGTTCAGGTCGGTGGGAGCCCGGCGGCTGCCCGGGTCCCGCACGAAGTGGAGCAGGCTCCCGGTGATCTCCTTGCACCGGTAGGCCTCCTCCTCGATCAGGGTCAGATAGCCGGGGAAGTCCTTGAACGCGTCCAGATCTCGAAGGTGCGGGTCCTGGGCCCGCTCCCGGAGCGCCTCCGCGCAGCCCGCGATGGTGGCGAGCGGATTGTTCAGCTCGTGGGCCACGCCGGCGGCCAGCCGCCCCGCGGTGGTGAGCCGCTCGGTCAGCAGCATCTGCCGCTCGAGCCGCTTCTGGAGCGTGATGTCCTCCACCAGCACCAGCACGTGGGTGGCCTGCGGGGCGCGCAGCGGGGTGGCGGTCAGGCGCACGGTGAGCGTCTCGCCGCCCGCGGGCAGCTCCTGCTCCGCGTGCTGAACCTCGCGCGCCGCGACCACGCCCTCCAGGAAGGTGCGCACCGCCTCCGCCTTCGCCGCCGGCATCAGCTCCGCGAACGGCCGCCGCGCGGTCGGCCCCACCGGCACCAGCGCGGTGCCCTCGCGGTTGGCGCTGATCACGCGCAGCTCCGCGTCGAGCACGAAGAGACCCAGCGGCAGGGTCTCGAGCACCACCTCCACGAAGCGCTTCTGCTCGTCCAGCTCGTGGGTGCGCGCCTCCACCATGGCCTCGAGCCGCTCGGAGTAGGTGCGGACCGAGCTGAAGAGACGGGCGTGCTCGAGCGCCATCGCGGCCTGGTCGGCGAAGGCCGACACGAGCGACTCCTCCTCGGCGCTGAAGTGGTGCACGTCGGAGCGCAGGACGGTGAGGGCCCCGATCGCCTGGTCGCCCACGATGAGCGGGGCCGCCAGCATCGAGCGCAGGCCGGACTGCGGGTAGCGCACCCGTGGATCGCGGTAGAGATCGGTGGTCTGGGTGGGTCGCCGCTCCTTGACCGCGGCCCCGGTGATGCCCTCGCCCACCTGCAGGCGGATCGCGGGCAGGTCCTCGGCGGGCAGGTCGAGGCTGGCGGTGGCGATCAGGTCGCCGCTGGCCGCGTCGACCGTGAAGAGCCCGCACGACTGCACCTCGAGCACCGCGCGCGCCTGGTTCAGGATGAGCCGCACCGTCTCCCCCACGTCGAGGCTCTGGTTCACCGCGTGCCCGGCCCGCAGCAGGGCCTGCGTCTCGCGGGTCCGCCGCTGGGCCTCCTCGAAGAGGCGCGCGTTCTGGATGGCGATGCCGGCCTGATCCGCAAAGCTCTCGAGCAAGGTCTGGTGGCGCTCGCCGAAGGCGCTCGGCGCGGTGGAGAAGGCCGAGATCACCCCGATGATCTGGCCGCCGACCCGGAGCGGCACGCTCAGGAGCGAGCGGAGCCCCTCCTTCTCGTCGACGTCGCGGTGGGCCGAACGCGGATCCTGGCGGAGATCGTCGGAGCGCATCGCGCGCCCCGACGAGGCGGCGACCCCGATGATGCCCTCGCCGACCCGGACCGAGAGATTCCGCCACTCCAGCGTGCGGAAGCCGTGCGCGGCGGCCTGCTCGATCAGGGTCCGGTCGGGGCTCAGCAGGCCGATGCCGCAGCCGGTGCTGCCCATGAGCGCGGTGACGGAGCGGCTGATGGTCTCGAGCACCGACGGCAGGTCGAGGCGGGCGGTGATGAGCTGGCTCGTGCGGTTGAGCGCGGCCAGCTCCTCCGCGCGCTGGGTCGCCTCCGCGTGCAGGCGCGAGTGCTCGATGGCGGAGGCGAGCGGCCGCGCCACGTCGGTGAGCACCTCGACGTCGGCGTCGGTGAAGGCGCCCGGCTCCCGGTGGGTGACGTTGAGGGTGCCGATCGCCTGGCCCTGCGACAGGAGCGGGGCCAGGATCGCCGATCGGAAACCCCGCCGCGAGAACAGCTCGCGGCTCACGGTGGGAATGGACGGGTCGGTGGTGGCGTCGTCGATGCGGCGGGGCGCCTGCTGGCTCGCCACCCACGCGGTCAGGGTGCCCGCGATGGGGATCCCGAAGTCGAAGACCTCGGGCAGCGTGGTGCGGGCCGCCACGTCGAGCACGCGGAACTCGCCGCGCTCGCGGTCGAGCAGCGTGACCCCGAGCGCGTCGAAGCGGATGAGGCGCCCCACCGCCTCCGCGACCTTCTCGTAGACGCGCTCGAGCGAGAGCGTGGTCCCGGTGAGCGCGGTGATCTGGTTGATGACCTCGAGCCGGATGGTGCGCTGGCGCAGCCGCCAGACGTGCTCGAGGGCGTGGCCGAACTCGCGGGGGAAGCTCGGCGGAAGCGTCTCCCGGGTGAGACCGCGGGCCCCACCCGGCCCGAGGAGGACAAGAGCGCCCATCGGATGGGCCGGGTCGCCCAGGGCGGTGGCGAGCACCACCTGGTCCCGCCCTTTCAATCCGGGCGGCATCGGTTCCGGCTTCTGGAGGCGGACACCCCGCCGCGGCGGCTCCAGACGGGCGCGGAGCCAGCCGTCGAGCGCGGAGCCGGGCCGCGCGCCCACCACGAGGTCCACCGGAGCGGCCTCGCCCGGCCGGAAGCGCAGCGCGCCGGCGCGGGCACCCGAGAGCGCCACCAGCCGCTTCAGCGTCCGGACGAAGCCCGCCTCCGAGGAGGCCACGCCCCCCAGGGTGGCCAGCAGGTCGGGAAAGAGCCGCCCGATCTTCACGCGCGGCTCAGAGCGACGGCCCCGCATCGAAGCGGATCACGCGCTCGCACCAGGCGGAGGCCGCGAGCAGCCGCGCCTCGCCCCACGCCGGGCCGATCAGCTGCACCGCCAGCGGCAGGCCCGCCGGATCCACGCCGGTCGGCAGCGAGATCGCGGGCAGGCCCGCGAAGGTGAACGGCGCGCAGAAGCCCGGGTCGCCGGTGGACGCGAGGCCGCGCGGCGCGGGGGCGCCGATGGTGGGCGCGAGCAGCACGTCGTGGCGCGTCGCCATCGCGTTCAGGTCGTCGCGCGCGTGGTGGCGGGCGTCCTGGGCCGCCAGGTACTGCAGCGCGGAGACCGCGTGGCCGCGCTCGATCAGCTCCTTGATGCGCGGCGGATAGTCCGCCGCGTTCGCGGCGTAGAGCGGGGCATGGGCGTGCGCGGCCTCGACCGCCAGCACCGTCTCGCCTGCGCGGCGCAGCGCCGGGAACGAGTCAGGCAGGTCCACCTCGACGAGCCGCGCGCCCGCTCCCTCGAGCCCGCGCATGATCGCGTCCAGGTGCTTCGCCACCTCGGGCGTGGCCTGCGCCACGAGCCCGGCCAGCACGCCGATGCGCGGCGGCGCGGGGGCGGCGATCGCGGCCAGGTAGGGCTCGGGCGGCACCGGGCTCGAATGCGGATCGGCCGGATCGAGCCCGGCCAGCAGCGACAGGGCGAGCGCGCAGTCCTCGACGGACCGGGCGAAGACCCCGACGTGATCGAGGCTCTCGGCCAGGGCCAGCACACCCGCCGCGCTGATGCGGCCGTGGGTCGGCTTGAAGCCCAGCACCCCGCAGTAGGCGGCGGGCCGCAGGACCGAGCCCACCGTCTGCGAGCCGAGCGCCAGCGGCACCATGCGCGCGGCCACCGCCGCCGCCGGGCCGCTCGAGGAGCCACCCGGAGTGTGCTCGGGGTTCCACGGGTTGCGGGTCGCGCTCGGGTCGAGGAACGCGAAGGGCGTGGTGACGAGCTTGCCCATCGGCACCGCGCCCGCGCCGCGCAGCCGGGCGACCGCGGTCGCGTCGAGCGCGGGGGTGCGCGCGGCCCAGGCGGGCGCGCCGGAGATGGTGGGCACCCCCGCCATGTCGAAGATGTCCTTGAGCGCGATCGGCACCCCGTGGAGCGGGCCCATGTAGCGGCCCTCGCGGGCCTCGATGTCGCGCTGCACCGCCACCCGCGCGGCCGCGTCGCGGTCGAGCCGCACCCAGGCCCCGACCGTGGGCTCGGTGGCGTCGACGCGCTTGAGACAGGCCGCGACCAGGTTGGACGGCGAGAGCGCACCGGCGCGGATGCGCCGGGCGGCTTCGGAGGCGCCCAGCTCGTACATGGCCGCCATGGTCAGTGCAGGGCGTCCAGCACCTCGGCCACGACCTCGAAGCGCCCGAAGGAGGGCATCAGGTAGGCGCCCGCGTGCCGCCCGCGCACGTCGCGCAGCAGCCCCTGGGCCATCTCGATGCCGGCGCGAAGCCCGCGCTCCCCCGCCTCCTTCATCCGCGCGCGCACGCCGTCCGGCACCGTGATGCCGGGCACCTCGTTGTGCAGGAACTCGGCGTGCCGGGACGAATGGAGCGGCATGATCCCCACCAGCAGCGGGATGGGCGATCGGGTGCGGGCGAAGAACCGCTCGAGCACCTCGAGATCGTAGACCGGCTGGGTCTGCACCCATCGCGCGCCCGCCTCGACCTTGGCGAGGAAGCGCTCCATCTCGCGCTCCGGTTCGGCGGCGGCGGGGTTCAGGGCCACCCCCACGCAGAAGGACGTGGGCTCCCCGATCGAGGTGCCGGTGGCGTCGAGGCCGCGGTTCATGCCCGCGAGGACGCGGATCAGCCCGATCGCGTCCACGTCGAAGACCGCGGTGGAGTTGACGTAGTCGCCGGCGCGCGGCGGGTCACCGGTCATCGCGAGGATGTTGCGGATGTCGACCGCGTGCGCGCCAAGGAGATCGGCCTGGATGCCCATCAGGTTCCGGTCCCGACACGTGAAGTGCATGTTGATGTCGAGCCCGCTCGCGTCGCGGATCAGCATCGCGGTCGGCAGCACCGACATCCGGACGCGCCCGAGCGAGCCGTCGTTGATGTCGACGATCTCGACTCCGCGCTCCTTGAGCAGCTTCGCTCCCTGCACCAGCTTCTCGATGTTGTGGCCCCGCGGCGGATCCAGCTCGACGGTGACCGCGAACTCGCGCGCCTCGAGCCGCCGCTCCAGCAGGGTGGGCCGCGCGGTGGTGACGAGCCCGGTGGGCTCCGCCGCCTCCACCCGGGCCCGGCGCACCGGCTCGACGCGGGCCGCGCTCCGCTGGGGGGCGAGGCGATCGAGGGCCTCTCGCATGGCCCGGACGTGCTGAGGAGTCGTGCCGCAGCAGCCGCCGACCATCCGCGCGCCGGCCACGATCATGCGCGCCGCGTAGTCGGCCATGTAGCCGGGCGACGAGAGATACATCAGGCGCTCGCCGACCCGGCTCGGCAGGCCCGCGTTGGGCTGGATGACCAGGTGGAGGCCGCCGGCTTCGGGCAGCATCTGCTCGAGGATGTCGTAGAGCACGCTGGACCCGACCGAGCAGTTGGCCCCCACCACCTGGATGGGCAGCCCGCGGAGCGCGCGGACCACCTCGGCGGCGGACCGCCCGGTGAACGTCACCCCGTCGTCGGTGAAGGCGACCTCGGCCACGATCGGCAGATCGGTGAGCGCCCGCACCGCCTCCACCGCGAGACCCATCTCGGTGAGATCGGAGAACGTCTCGATCACGAACGCGTCGACCCCGCCCTCGAGCAGCCCCTCCGCCTGCTCGTGGAAGGCCAGCCGCGCCTCCTCGGGCTCGATGCTGCCGAGCGGGGCCAGGTACTTGCCGAGCGGCCCGATCGAGCCCACCACCAGCACGTCGCGGCCCATGCTCTCGCGCACGTCCCGGGCGAGCTTGGCCCCGCGCAGGTTGATCTCGCGCACCCGGCCCTGCAGCCCGTGGATCCCCAGCTTGAAACGGTTGGCCCCGAAGGTATTCGTCTCGATGGCGTCGCAGCCCGCCGCGATGTACTCCGAGTGCACCGACTGCACGAGCTTGGCCTCGTTCAGGTTGAGCACGTCGAAGCAGGCGTCGAGCGCGACGCCGCGCGCGTAGAGGAGCGTACCCATCGCGCCGTCGCAGAGGAGCGGGCGCTCGGCCAGGCGGGAGAGGAGGGGCGAGGGCATGATCTCTACGCCCCCTCACCCTGCCCTCTTCCCAGAGGGGAGAGGGAGATAGGCGCACCGTGAACCATCGCCTCTTCACCCGAGAGCACGAGATGCTGCGGAAGAGCGTGCGCGCCTTCGTGGAGAAGGAGGTCGCGCCTCATGTTGACGAGTGGGAGACGGCCGGCCGGATCCCGAAGTCCTTCTGGCGGCGTCTGGGAGAGGTGGGATTCCTTGGGCTGGAGTTTCCGGTCGAGTATGGCGGAGCGGGCGGCGATTTCCTGTCGAGCGTGGTGCTGGGCGA
>DATGBR010000063.1:0-2793 GCA_035312605.1 Candidatus Methylomirabilota bacterium | reverse complement strand
CAACTGCGAAAAAACTACAAGAAGCGTGTGGGCGTGTCAAGCGCGCCCTGTCAACACCCCGCTCCAAGGAGAGCGGAACCCGGTCGGACCGTGAGGATGGGCGCTGCCCACCGCTGCGCCGTGATGGGTCGCGTTCGTCTTTGTCGCCTGCCTGTCATAATTCGTCAATCCGAGCCTCGCCACCGCCGCCCGAAGTCGCCTAAGGATCTGGTATCTTGGCTTCTTTTCAGTCTCGAGCATTGGCATTTCGGTTGCGGCCCAGACCTGACCATGGCGACACTGCGTGACGGGCCTGGCTGTCGCCAGGATTTCCAAAACGTTGGCGTGAGGTTGGCTCGTTGGCGGCGTCACGCGGTAGCTACTTTCCGGTGCAAAAATGAGCGTGTTCGGCCACAGTTTTCGCGGCCCGCCGGGCGACGACACGGTCCAGACGCACGATTTTCGTTGACGGACACCGCCAGCGGCAGCGATCATCGTAATCGATGACATCGGTTACGCCTCACGCTCGGTCCCGCGTGGCGCTCCTGCGTCGGCTCCAGCAACTCGCTCCCCAGATCCTGTTTGGCACGCTCTCGGACACCTACCGGACCTGCGGGCGCCCGGGGTGCCAGTGTCAGCGGGGGCAGAAGCACGGTCCCCACCTCTATGTAAGCCTCCGGGGCCCGGCCGGCCGGACCCAGGGGTATTACGTGCCGCAGGCCCTGCAGGCGGCCATGCGTGCGGGGGTCGCGGCCTGGCAAGAGGTGCAGGCCGTGCTGCGCGCCCTCGCCGCCGTGAACCGGGAGCAGCTGTGGGCCTCTCGCCCCCCGCGCCCCGATGCCCCGTCTCAGCGGAGGAATCATGATCCGTCGCGCCCACGTTCAGCGAAGCCTCCTCGAAGTGCTCCTGCCCGACGGCGACAAACTCTGGGACGAGGAACTGCGCGAGATCGACGCCGTCCTCGACGATGAGGAGATCGTCGACCTCGTCGACGCCGCGCTCCGGCGGCGCCGACCGAAGAGCGCCACCCGCGGCCGGCTCGGCACGCCCGTCGTGGTGGTCCTCCGGATGCTCGTCCTCAAGCACCGCTATGACTGGAGCTTCGCCGAGTGCGAGCGCGAAGTGCGCGGCAGCTTGGTCCACCGGGCCTTCTGCCGTATCGATTGTGAGCTGGTGCCGGATGCCAAGACCCTGATCCGCCTGGCCGCCCTGCTGGGGCCGGAGACGCTCAAGGGCATCGTCGCGCGGCTCGTCCACCTGGCCCGGGCGCGGCGGGTGGTCCGGGGCCAGCGGCTGCGCGTCGACACCACAGTCGTGGAGACCAACATCCACTACCCCACCGACAGCTCGTTGCTTGCCGACGGCGTGCGGGTGCTCACCCGCACGATGCACCGGATTCGGGCCGAGGTGACCGACGCCGGGCTGCAGATCCGGGATCGGACCCGGAGCCTGGCCCGGCGCGTCTTCGAAATTGCCCAGCGTAGCCGCAAGGCCACTGCACGCGCGGGCGCCGCGGGCCGAGAGCAGACCAAGGCCCGGATGACCACGCTCTATCGCGCGGCCATGGCAATCACGCGCGCCGTCGTCCGCCAAGCGGACACCGTGATGGACACGACCGCCGACACGCTCGACCTCGGCGTGCAGGCGTTGCGCGATCAGCTGCGCGCGAGCGTCGGCTTGGTCCGTCGGGTGCTCGCGCAGACGCGCGCCCGGGTCCTCAAAGGCGATACGCATTACCCCGACAAAGTGCTCAGCCTCTTCGAGCCGCAGACTGAGGCCATTCGCAAGGGCAAGGCCGCGAAACCCACCGAGTTCGGCAAGCTGGTCAAGATCCAAGAGGCCGAAGCGGGACTCGTCACGGATTACGAGGTCTGCCCGAGGCGAGTGCCGGACCAGGAGCTGTGGCAACCCTCCCTGACGCGACATCAGGAGTTGTTCGGCCGGCCGCCCCGGCTGGCCGTGGCCGATGGCGGGTTTGCCTCGCGGGACAACGAGCGCTTCGCCACCGAGCTCGGCGTGGACAAAGTCGTGCTGCCCCGCCAACCCGGGCGCCCTGCGCCCCACGCGAAGCCCCCGCCGCCGCGCCACCGCTGGTTCCGCAAGGCGTTGCGCTGGCGCACCGGGTGCGAAGGCCGCATCAGCGTCCTCAAGCGCTGCCACGGGCTCCGGCGCTGTCGCTATCGCGGCCCGCGCGGGATGGAGCGCTGGGTCGGACTCGGCGTGATCGTGAACAACCTGCGCGTCCTGGGGCGGGCAGGACCAAGGGCGGGACGGAAGAGCGGGAAGCGGTGATCGGGAGGCGGACCGCGGGAAACGATCGGACCTGCACGGATTGGTCATCGCCCCGGCCCACGATACGCGCTCGTCACCGACCATTTTTGCACCGGAAAGTAGCTAGCTAGGGGTGAGCCCCTGGGCGCTTGGCGGGGGCGCGATCGCCTGCGCCGGCCTCGCGCCGTACCTGCTCTGGCAACTGCACCACGGCTGGCCCACCGTGATCTTCTGGAGCCACTACGGCGGCAAGCTGGCCGATCTGTCCTGGGGCGAATTCGCCGTGCAGCAGATCCTCGGCATGAACCCGGCCACCGTGCCGCTCTGGCTGGCCGGCCTCGCCTTCTTGCTGGTCGCGCGGGCCGGCCGCCCCTTCCGCGCGCTCGGGTTCGCGTTCCTCACCGCGCTCGCGGTGTGTCTCATCACGCGCGCGAAGTCCTACGTCCCGGCTCCCGCCTATCCGGCGCTGCTGGCGGCGGGTGCCGTGTGGGTGGCCGATTCACGCGCCCGCGTGCGCGGGTGGGTCGTCGTCCCGTACGCGGG
>DATGBR010000062.1:0-8843 GCA_035312605.1 Candidatus Methylomirabilota bacterium | reverse complement strand
TGACGGCGCGGTCGGCGCCGGGCCGGACGGCGACGACGAGCACGGCGCGCCCAAGTATCTCGGCACTCACGGCCAGCGCGCGCTCTACGCCGACAACGCGGCCTTCTTCCTGGCCGCCGGCGCGAGGATACGCCGCGGCGCCGCGCTCGGCCCGATCCGGAGCCGCGACGTGGGGCCGACGGTGGCGGCCACCCTCGGCCTCCGCATGGAGGCGGTCGAGGGCGCCGTGCTCGACCGCGCCCTCGACTAGGCGCGCCTCAGCTTGAAGTTGAAGCGCCGGATCTCGAACTGCTGGTTCGGGTTCGCGGTCCACTCCACGTGCTTCTGCAGCCCGTAGTCCTCGTAGGGCTGGATGACCGGCAGCCACGGGAGGTTATCGAGGAAGATCTTCGTCATCTCCCGGTAGGCCTGGCCACGGAAGCGCTCGTCCACGCTGAAGCGCGCCGCGTTGCCCAGCTCGTCCCAGCGCGTGTCGCGCCAGTAGTCCATCGGGCCGCCCGGGCCGAGCAGCCGCCACATCATGCCGTCGGGGTCGCCCAGGGTGGAGGTGGGATCGGACCACCAGACGCCCTTGTAGCTCTTCTCACGGCCCTTCTGGGCGCGCACCGAGTACTCGATGACCTCGACCTTCACGTTGACCCCGATCTCGCGCCACATCGCGGCGATGGCTTCCGACATCGCCTTGTCCTGCGAGACGTAGGCCACCGTGGTCTCGATGAAGATCTCCTCGTTCCGGTAGCCCGCCTTCTTCAGGAGATCGCGCGCGTCGCCCGGCCGGTAGACCAGCGGCGGCAGGCTGGCGTCGAAGTGGTTGTCACCCTTGGCGATGGGGCCGTTGGGCACGAGGCCGCGGCCGCGCCACAGCTCCTTCACGATCGCCTCGCGGTCGATCGCGAGCGACAGGGCCTGCTTCACGAGCGGATTGTCGAGCGGCGGGCGCTTGCTGTTCACGCCCAGCACGTAGAGGCCGGCGTAGAGCGCGCCGGTGACCCGGGTCGAGGGGTTGCCGGTCACCCGCTCCGCCTGGTCGGGTGGGAGCTGGGTGATGATGTCGACCTCACCCTTGAGCAGCGCGGCGATGCGAGGCGCGGTCTCCGGAATCGGACGCATGATCCAGCGGTCCACGTCGATCCGGCCACCCCAGTAGTCGGGGTTGGCCTCGAGCACCGCCCGGTCGTCCTTCACCCACGAGCCGAAGCGCACCGGCCCGGTGCCTACCGGCTTGGCGTTGAAGGAGTCGTTGCCCACCGCCTCGACGTACTTCCTCGGCACGATCTGCCCCCCGTAGAAGGCGAGCCGCGCGGGCAGGAGCGGATCGGGCTTCTTGGTGGTGATCACCAGGGTGAAGGGATCCGGCGCGTCGATGTGGTCGATCGTGGTGAGCGCGGTGGCTACCATCGTCTTGACCGCGGGGTCGTAGGTGCGCTCGATGCTCCACTTCGCGTCGGCCGAGGTGAACGGATCGCCGTTGTGGAACTTCACCCCCTGCCGCAGCTTGAAGCGCCACGTGGTCGGCCCCTCGAGCTTCCACTCGGTGGCGAGCCCGGGGTAGAGCTTGCCGTCCGGATGGCGCGAGCTCAGGTTGTCGAAGAGGTTGAACGACACCCGGATATCGTTCGAGGACGTGCTGAAGTGCGGGTCGAACCGCGCGACGTCGCCGCCCTGCGCGGTCACCAGCTCCCGCTTCTGGGTGGCCTGGGCGGACGCGGCCTCGGGCCGGGCCAGCGTGCCTCCGAGCCCGATCATTGCCGCGCCTTTGAGCAGATCTCGACGGGTCACGTCCATGGGGTGGGCCCTCCTGTGCCGACGGTGATAGGGGTATCCCGAGGCGTTGTCAACCGGAGATTTCGGGTCGGCGCCGCTCCGTGACGAAGTGCTTGGCTCGCGTGCCGACTTCTGCGATTCTTCGGCTCAGCAGACATGGCCAAGCTCAAGCGCGTCGCCAAGCAGACGAAGAAGCCGATCCCCAAGCCCTCCCGGAAGCCCACCCGCCCCCGGACCGCGGCCGCCCCGACCCCGGCGGAGGCCCCCGAGCCCGTGAGCACGCTCCCGGCGGTGCGCACCGTCACCCCCGAGCGGGGGTTCGCGGCGCGCGTGAAGCCGCCCGCGCCCAGCCCGCCGCTACCCGCGGGGCGCCGGGCGATCTTCGTGGACGTGGAGAACTCGAGCCGCGCCGACCACGTGAGCCGCGTCCTCGACCACCTGGCCATCGACCGGCAGGACCGCCGCGTCGACCTGATCGCGGTCGGGAACTGGCGGGTGATCGGCGCGGACAGCGCCCGGCTGCTCGCCCGGCGCGGCGCCCACCTCGTGCACAGCGCCCCGTCCACCGGCGTGAAGGACTGGAGCGACCTGCGCATCGCGGTGAGCGCGGGGGTGTGGCTCGGTAGCGCCCGGCCCGGTGACCTGATCGAGATCATCTCGGACGATCGCGCCTTCGACGCGGTCGGCGACGTGGCCGCCCTGCTGGGCGTGGAGTACCGACGCCTGTCCCACCGCGGCCTCACCGGTGCCTCTTCCATCGTGGAGCCGGTGGAGCCCGAGGCCCCGGCCCCCCGCGAGGGCTCGGGGCGACGGGGCCGGCGCGGTCGCCGCCGGGGCCGGGGTGGTGGTGGCGGAGGGCGGCCCGATCACGCGCCTCGCGCCCCGATGCCCCCGCGCGCCGTCGCTTACCACGCCCCGGCTCCCGCGGCCGCCGACGGCCCGGCCCATACCGCGCCGCTCGACGAGCTGGTCGACATCGTGCGCGAGCTGGCGCAGCGCTCGCCGAACGGCTCCGTCCTCATCGACACCCTCGCCCGGAGCCTGAAGGAGCGCGGCTTCAGCCGCCCACCGAACTCGCCGCGGCTCATCACGCGCCTGCGGCGCATCCACGAGCTCGCGGTGAGCCGCACCGGCATGATCACCCTCGTGGGGGTCTCCGGCCCGCCGGGCGACGCGAGGAGGGACGAGGGCCCGGAGCCCGAGGTCGAGGATCGCGGTCCTCGCGACGTCGAGGCCGAGACCGACACCGGTCCCGAGCCCGGGAACGAGGCGGACCAGGAGCCGGGCGCGTCACCGCCGGACGGCGCGCCCGGGCGCCCGCGGCGCCGGGGCCGCCGTCGAGGCCGCCGGCGGCGCGGCGGTGGTGGCGGTGGCGGCGGCACACCGCCTCCCCCGCCCGCCTGACCCACGGGGTCCTCGGCATGACCGACGGGCCCGCGTCCCACACCTGGCTCTACCGCCACACGGCGGCCACCCGCCTCTCGCACTGGATCACCGTGCTCTGCCTGCTCGTGCTCGTGCCGAGCGGGCTGCAGATCTTCAACGCCCACCCGGCGCTCTACTGGGGTGAGCGCTCCGACCCGGAGCACGCGGTCTTCGCCCTCCGCGCGATCGAGAGCGGCGACGACGAGATCCGCGGCGTCACCGAGCTCTGGGGTCACCGCCTCGACACCACCGGGCTCCTGGGCGCCTCCACCGAGGACGGCGAGCGCGTCGGGCGGGGGTTCCCGGCCTGGATGACGCTGCCGGGATCGCAGTGGCTCGCCATGGGCCGGCGCTGGCACCTCTTCTTCGCCTGGATCTTCGTGTTGAACGCGCTGACCTTCGGTGTCTACGCGCTGCTGAGTCGCCACCTGACGCGCGATCTCCTCCCGGACGGGCGCGACCTGGCCGGGCTCGGCGCCTCCCTGCGCGATCATCTGCGCTTCCGCTTCCCGGCCGGCGAGCCGCGCTACAACGTGCTGCAGAAGGCGGCCTACGTCACCGTGATCGTCGTCCTGGGCCCGCTCGTGGTGCTCACCGGGCTCGCCATGTCGCCGTGGGCCGACGCGACGCTGCCGCTCTTGCCCGCTCTCCTCGGCGGCCGCCAGTCCGCGCGCACCGTCCACTTCGCGCTCACCTGGGCGCTCGTCGGGTTCACCGTCATGCACGTCTTCATGGTGGCGGCGACCGGCGTGATCAACAACCTGCGCGCGATCCTCACCGGCTGGGCGCGCGTGCATCACCCGGGAGGGTCGGATGGCTGAGCCGAGTCCGCTCGACCGGCGGCGCTTCGTGCTGCGCGGCTTGGCCCTGGCCGCGGCCCCGCTCCTGGCCGGCTGCGATCGTCTCTCCGGTACGCCGTGGGTCGCGCGGCTCCTGCACGCGGGCGAGGCCGTCACCCACCGGGTGCAGCGGACCCTCACGCGGCGGGGCGCCCTCGCCCGCGAGTTCCCGGAGTCCGCCCGCTCCGCGGTGTTCCCGGGCAACGGCACCATCGATCCCGGCACCGACGCCTACCAGGCCATGGCCACCGCCGGCTTCGCGGACTGGCGGCTCGAGGTTCGTGGCCTCGTCGAGCGCCCCGCCCGCCTGTCGCTCACCGAGCTACGCCGCCTCCCCGCCCGCACCCAGGTCACCCGGCACGACTGCGTCGAGGGCTGGAGCGCGATCGCCAAGTGGACGGGGGTACGGATGAGCACGCTCCTCGACGCGGCCGGGGTGCGGCCCGAGGCCCGTTACGTCGTCCTCCGCTGCGCCGATCTCATGGCGAGCTCGGGCGAGGCATACTACGAATCCATCGACCTCGTGGACGCCTACCACGAGCAGACCATCCTCGCCTACGAGATGAACGATCAGCCCCTGCCGGTGGCGCAGGGCGCTCCCCTCCGCCTGCGCGTCGAGCGGCAGCTCGGCTACAAGATGGCCAAGTACGTGATGGCGGTCGAGCTGGTGGACCGCTTCGACCACATCGCCCGCGGCCGCGGCGGCTACTGGGAAGACCGCGGCTACGAGTGGTACGCCGGGATCTGAATGGCCACGCGCGCGCTCGCCGGCCAGGCCCAGACCGTGCTCGGCCCCATCGCGGGGGAAGCGATGGGCATCACCCTGCCCCACGAGCACCTGCTCATCGACTTCGAGGTCATGTTCCGCGAGCCCGCCACCGGCGCGGAGCGCGGGCTCTCGCGGCAGCCGGTGAGCCTGGCCAACCTCGGGTGGGTCCGCCACCACTTCAGCTCCAACCTCGACAACCTCCAGCTCCTGGACGAGACGGTGGCCCGCGACGAGGCCCTCCTGTTCAAGCACGCGGGCGGGCAGACCTTCGTGGACCCGACCAATCGCGGCCTCGCGCGCGATCCGCTCGCGCTGGCGCGGGTGGCGCGGGCCACCGGCCTCAACATCATCATGGGCTCGGGCTACTACGTCGCGGCCGCGCACCCGCCCGGGATGGACGCCCGGACGGTCGACGACATCGCGCGAGAGCTGGTCACCGACCTCACCGTCGGGATCGACGGCACCGGGGTGCGCGCAGGCTTCATCGGGGAGATCGGCACCACGTGGCCCTGGACCGACAACGAGAAGAAGGTGGTGCGGGCGGCGGTGGCGGCCCAGCGCGAGACCGACGCCGCCCTCATGATCCACCCCGGCCGCCACGAGCGGTTGCCGCTCGCCATCGTCGATTTCGTCCGGAAAGAGGGCGCCGACCTGGAGCGGACGATCATGTGCCACATCGAGCGCACCATCGCCGATCGCGGCGTACTGCTCGAGCTGGCCGCGACCGGGGTGCGGCTCGAGTACGACCTGTTCGGTCTCGAGACGTCGTACTACCCCTACAACCCGGCCTTCGACATGCCGAACGACGGCGAGCGGATGCGGCAGATCCTGTTCCTGATCGAGCGCGGCCACCTGGCCCAGCTCCTGATGTCGCACGACATCGCCTACAAGCACTGCCTGACGAAGTGGGGCGGCTTCGGCTATCACCACCTGCTCGTCAACGTGATCCCGCGCCTGCGCGACCGGGGCGCCGACGACCGGACCATCCAGACCTTGCTGGTCGACAACCCCCGCCGGGCCTTCACGTACGCCTGAGGGGTCCCGAGGAGAGCCGCCGATGCTCAGAGTCGAGCTCCTGATCGTGCTGCTGCTCCTGCTGGGCGCCGCGCCGGCCACGGCCCAGAGTCCCGCGGGCGAGGTCGCGGTCTCCTTCCACGTGACCCTCGCCCCGACCTGGTTCGATCCCTCGACCGCGCCGGCCCAGATCACGCCCTTCGGGGTGCTCTACGCGATCCACGACGCGCTGGTCCGTCCGCTCCCGGGCCAGAAGATGGGCGCGAGCCTCGCCGAGTCCTGGACCGAGAGCCCCGACGGGCTCGTCTACGAGTTCCGGCTGCGGCGCGGCCTCAAGTTCCACAACGGCGACCCAATCACCGCCGACGACGCGAAGTGGAGCTTCGAGCGCTACCAGGGCGCGGGGGCCCGCGAGTTCCGGGCGCGGGTGCGCCAGGTCGAGGTCGTCGACCCGACGGTGATCCGCTTTCATCTGAAAGAGCCCTGGCCCGATTTCATGACCTTCTACGGGACCACCGCCACCGCGGCCGGGATCGTCCTGCCCCGCAAGTACGTCGAGCAGGTCGGGGTGGACGGCTTCCGCCAGCGGCCGGTGGGCGCGGGCCCCTACAAGTTCGTGAGCCAGCGGCCGGGGATCGACATCACCTTCGAGGCCTTCCCCGGCTACTGGCGGCACGCGCCCTACGTCAAGCGGCTCACCATGAAGAGCGTGCCCGACAGCACCTCGCGCCTCACCATGCTCAAGAGCGGCGAGACCGACTACGCGCTGTTCCTCGACGGCCCCGAGGCGGAGGCGGTGACGCGCGACCCGCGGTACCAGCTCGTGGCCACGCGCCACGCCTCGATCTTCTGGATCGAGTTCGCGGACCAGTGGGATCCCAAGTCGCCCTGGGCCGATCGCCGGATGCGGCTGGCCGTCAACTATGCCCTCGACCGCAAGGGGACCAACGAGGCGGCCTGCCTCGGCCACTGCCCACCCACCGGGGTCTTCGTCCCGCGGGTGATGGACTTCGCGCTGCAGGTCCCGCCACCCGCCTACGACCCCGCGAAGGCCAAGCAGCTCCTGGCGGAGGCCGGCTACCCGCGCGGCATCGACGCGGGCACCTTCACCGCGATCCCGGGCTTCGCCACGGTGGGCGACGCCGCGCTCAACAACCTCAACGCGGTCGGGATCCGGGTGCGGATGCGCCCCACCGAGCGCGCCGCCTTCTACGCCGACTGGCAGGAGAAGAAGCTCCGCGGGCTCTTCCTGGTCGCAGTGGGGAACTCCGGCAACGCGGCCACCCGGGTGGAGTCGTTCGTCTACTCGAAGGGCGCCGCCGCATACGGCGGCTACCCCGATCTCGACGAGCTCTTCCTGCAGCAGGCGCGCGAGCGCGACCCGGCCCGCCGCGAGGCGCTGCTCCACCGGATCCAGCAGGCCACGGTGGACCGGGTGATGTTCGCCCCGATCATGGACCTGCGCGGCCTCATCGGGGTCGGGCCGCGGGTGGCCGAGCACACCATCAACGCGATCCCCGTCTTCGCCTTCCCGGCCTACGAGGACATCCGGCTCAAGGCGCAGTGACCCTTCACGTGCCCAGGAGGTCGTCCATGAAGCGCTCGCTGACGTGCGCCACGATGCTCGGCTGGATCCTCACCGCCTCCCTCGCCTTCGCCCAGGGTCTGCCCACCGCCAGCCCCGAGGCGGTCGGCCTCTCCTCCGCGCGCCTCGCGCGCGTGACCGATCTGGTGAAGGGCGAGATCGCCAAGGGCCGCTACCCCGGCGCGGTGGCCCTCGTGGCCCGCCGCGGGAAGGTCGCCTACTTCGAGGCGCTCGGCCAGCGCGATCCGCAGTCCGGCGCGCCGATGACCAAGGACGCCATCTTCCGCCTCTACTCGATGACGAAGCCCTTCGCGTCGGTGGCGGCCATGATGCTGGTCGAGGACGGGAAGATCCTGCTGAGCGACCCGGTGTCCAAGTACCTCCCCAAGCTCAAGAACCTCCAGGTGAGCGTGCCGCGCGTGGATCCCCAGACCGGCCGCGTGTCCTACGCGCTGGTGCCCACCGAGCGCGAGATGACGATCCAGGACCTCATGCGCCACACGTCCGGGCTGGTGTACGGCGTCTTCACGAGCCACGCTGCGGTGAAGGAGGCCTACGCGAAGGAGGGCGTCGACTGGAGCGGCGTCACGCCCGACGAGCAGATCGAGCGCCTCGCCCGGGTGCCGCTGGCGCATCAGCCGGGCTCGGCGTGGGAGTACAGCCTCTCGACCGACGTGCTGGGTCGCGTGGTCGAGGCGGTGAGCGGCGCCACCCTCGGCCAGTTCCTCCAGGAGCGCCTCTTCGCCCCGCTCAAGATGACCGACACCGCGTTCCTGGTGCCGAACGGCAAGGCGGCGCGCCTCGCCCAGCCCTTCGCCAAGGACCCCGTGAGCGGCGACGCGGTGAAGCTCCTCGACGTCACGGTGGCGCAGAAGAACGACGCGGGCGGCGCGGGGAGCGCGGGGACGGTCGCCGACTACGCGCGCTTCTCGCAGATGCTGCTGAACGGCGGCCAGCTCGACCGCGTCCGCATCCTCGGGCGCGCCACCGTGGCCCAGATGTCCTCCGACCACCTGGGCGACATCCGGGTGGCCTCGCCGATCCTGCCGCGCGGCTACGGCTTCGGCCTGGGCTTCGCGGTGCGCAAGGAGACGGGCCTCAACTGGGTCACCGGCTCCGCGGGCGAGTACCGCTGGGGCGGCGCGGCGGGCACCGCCTTCTGGGTCGACCCCAAGGAGCAGATGGTCGTGGTGTGGATGACGCAGGCGCAGCCGGGCCCGCGGCGCGGCGAGGACCGCGACCTCTTCCGCCAGCTCGTGCAGGCGGCGCTCGTCGACTGACGCGTTGCCTGCCGGCCACCGGGCCGTCTCGGCCCTCTACCAGGCCTTCCTGACCGGCCTGGTCCTCACCCTGGTCACGCGCCGGGGGGAGGACCAGGCCGCGGAGTTCGTCTTCCGCCTGTTCCGCCGCCAGCACCTCGAGAAGTTCCAACCCGGGCTCGCCAAGC
>DATGBR010000061.1:0-4414 GCA_035312605.1 Candidatus Methylomirabilota bacterium | reverse complement strand
GTGGCCTACGGCGACCTGCCCGCGCTGCGCGGGGTCGATCTCGCCATCGAGGCCGGGGAGATCCTCTCGGTGGTCGGCGCCAACGGCGCGGGCAAGGCGACCATGCTGCGCGCGATCTCAGGGCTGCTGCGCCCGCGGGCGGGCGAGATCCTGCTCGACGGCGCGCGCCTTGATCGGCTGCCGTGCCACGCGGTGGTGGAGCACGGCGTGGTGCAGGTGCCGGAGGGCCGCAAGATCTTCCCGAGCCTCACCGTGCTCGAGAACCTGGAGCTCGGCTCCTACACGCGGGCGGCGCGCCCGCACCGGCGCGAGAGCCTCGAGCGCGTGCTCGGGCTCTTCCCCATCCTGGGAGAGCGGCGCGGCCAGGCCGCCGGCACCATGTCGGGCGGCCAGCAGCAGATGCTGGCCATCGGCCGCGCGCTCATGGCGCGCCCGCGCCTGCTGATGCTGGACGAGCCCTCGCTCGGGCTGGCCCCGAGGATCGTGCAGGAGATCTTCCGGATCATCGGCGAGATCAACCGCGCGGGCACCACGATCCTGCTGGTCGAGCAGAACACCCGCCAGGCGCTGGCCCTGGCCGGGCGCGGCTACGTGCTCGAGAACGGCCGCGTCGTGCTCACCGGTGCCGGCCGCGACCTCCTCGACGACGAGCACGTGCAGCGCGCGTACCTCGGCATGTGAAGGGAGCCCCTCATGGACGAGCTGACGTTCACCTCGGTATCCGAACTGGCGCAGGCCATCCGCGCGGGCAAGGTGGGGCCGGTGGAGGCGACCCGCGCGTACCTCGATCGCATCGCGCGCCTCGACCCCACGCTTCACGCCTACATCACGGTGGACGCGGACGGCGCGCTGGCCGCGGCCGCGGTGCTCGAGCGCGAGGCGGCGGCGGGGGCCTGGCGCGGCCCGCTCCACGGGGTGCCGCTCGCCCACAAGGATCTTTTCCTGATCCCGGGCCTGCCCACCTCGTGCGGGACCCGCACTCCCGACTACTTGGTCGGCGCCCCGCCCTGCACCGCGGTGACGCGGCTGCAGGCGGCCGGCGCCCTGACCCTGGGCAAGCTCAACATGACCGAGCTGGCGCTGGGTCCCTTCGGCGACAACGCCCACCACGGCGACGTGCAGAACCCGTGGCGCATCGGTCACGTCTCGGGCGGCTCGAGCAGCGGGTCGGGCGCGGCGGTGGCGGCGGGGCTCGCGGCGGGCGCGCTCGGCACGGACACCGGCGGCTCCATCCGCTTGCCCGCGGCGGCCTGCGGGGTGGTGGGGCTCAAGCCGACCTACGGCCGCGTGAGCCGCGCCGGCGTCATGCCGCTCTCCTGGTCCTACGACCACGTGGGTCCGCTCGCCCGCACCGTGCGCGACGCGGCGCTGATGCTCACCACGATCGCGGGCGCGGACCCGCTGGACGCAACCACGAGCCGGCAGCCGGTGCCGGACTATGTCGCGGCCCTCGACGGGAGCGTCGCCGGGCTCCGGATCGGAGTGGCCGGGGCCTTCTACGCCGACGGCCTCGACGCCACCGTGACCGCCGCGCTCGCGGACGCGGTGACCGCGCTCGGCGGCCTGGGCGCGCGCGTCGAGCCCCTCACGGTCCCCGATCCGGGCCCGATCGTGTCGGGCTGCAGCAACGTGATGGTGCGGGCGGAGAGCGCGACGATCCACTCGCGGCTGCTCAAGGAGCGGCCGGGTGAGCTGCAGCCGGCGGTCCGCGACCGCATGGCCCCGGGCCTCACGGTCACCGCCTACGAGTACCTGCAGGGCCAGCGGCTGCGCGCGCAGCTCACCCGCGAGTTCATCGACAACGTGTTCTCGCGCGTGGACGTGCTGGTCACCCCGACCATCCCCGAGCCGGCGCCCGCGCTGGCCCACGTCAAGGCGGGCGCCACCGCCGACGTCATCGCCCGCATGGGCCGCTTCTCGCGGCTCACGCGGCCGTTCAACGCCCTCGGTCTCCCGGCGCTGTCGCTGCCCTGCGGCGCCGCGCCCGACGGGCGCCCACTCGCGATGCAGCTCGTCGGCCGGCCCTTTGACGAGGCCACGCTCCTGCGCCTGGGCCACGCCTACGAGCTCGCGACCGCGTGGCATCGGCGCCGCCCCGCCCTGCCGTGACGATCCGCCGGCGTTGACGGCCCGCGCGACCTGGGCTAGGCTCCGATCGTGCTCGATCTCGTGATCCGCAACGGGCAGGTCATCACGCCGCAGGGCGTGGGTCTCTGGGACGTGGGCGTGCGCGGCGAGCAGATCGCGGTGGTGGCCGCGCCCGGCACGTTGCCCACCGACGCCGCGCGCGTCATCGACGCGGCGGGGCAGATCGTCTCGCCGGGCGGCGTCGAGCCGCACGCCCACCTGGCCCACGGGATCATGTCGCACCCCGAGCAGCCCTCCATCACGCTCGGGCCCGAGGACGACACTCGGGGCATGGCGTGCGGCGGGACCACCACCCACATCGACTTCGCCTACGTGCGGCCGGGCACCGATATTCAACCGGTGATCGAACAGCGCGCGAGCCGGTGGAAGGGCAACTCCTACGTCGACTACGCCTTCCACCTGACGCTCGCGGGCGCGCTGCCCATCCGGGTGTTCGACCAGATCGGGGAGGCCATCCAGGCCGGGCACCCGAGCTTCAAGGTGTTCACCACCAACGTGCTGCCGCCGCATCCGAAGCGGGCGGGCAACCGCATCGACTTCGGGCGCATCCACTTCGCCATGGAAAAAGTGGCGAAGGCGGGCGGCATCATGGTGGTCCACGGCGAGGACGAGGATCTCGTCCAGTTCAACTACGAGCGCTTCCGCGAGGAGGGGCGGATGGAGGGGAGCAACCTCCATCTCGTGCACACCAAGCTCTCCGAGCTGCTCGCGTTCCGCCGCACCGTCGCCCTCGCCAAGGCGAGCGGGGCGGGCGTCTACTTCGTCCACGTCTCGGCGCGCGAGGGGGTGGAGACGGTGATGGAGGCGCGCGCCCAGGGCCTGCCGGTGTACGGCGAGACCCTCCACCAGTACGCGTGTTTCAACGCGGAGTACTACAAGACCCCGCGGGGCTTCTGCTCGCACACGTATCCCTCGCTGAAGTTCCCGGAGGACCAGCAGGCCCTCTGGGACGGGCTGGTGCACGACGGGCTCTCCACCCTGGCCACCGACGAGTACCCGACCAGCCTCGAGCTCAAGCTGCGCGGGCGCACCATCGAGGACGTCACCGGCGGCAACGTGGGGGCGGAGGCCCGCATCGGCATCGGCTTCACCGAGGGCGTGGTCAAGCGCGGCATGTCGCTCACCCGCTTCGCCGACGTCACCGCCACCAACGCGGCGCGCATCCTCGGCCTCTACCCGAAGAAGGGTGTCATCGCCCCCGGCAGCGACGCCGACCTCGTGCTGATCGATCCGACGATTCGCAAGACGCTCGCGAAGGACGACTTCCACGTGACCGACTACAGCCCCTGGGAAGGGTGGCAGGTCTCGGGCTGGCCAGTCATGACCCTGCTGCGCGGCAAGGTCATCGCGGAGCGGGGGCGCCTGATCGGCAGCCCGACCGACGGCCAGTGGGTGGCGCGCCGGATCGATCCGGCCGTGCTCCGCCGGCCGGCCTGCTAGCTCGCCGGCCGGCATGACCGACTACGCCGGTCAGTTCAACCCGGGCTTTCGCCTCGAGCCGGCGCGGGTCGCGCTGGTGGTGGTCGACATGCAGTACGCGAGCGCGTCGCGCCACGAGGGCCTGGGCCGCCTGCTCAAGGACCAGGGCCGCTCCGAGCAGGGCACCGCGCGGTTCGACCGCATCGAGTCGGTGGTCGTGCCCACCATCCAGCGCCTGCTCACCGCCTTCCGGGAGCGCGGGCTGCGCATCGTGTACCTCACCGTCGGCTCCGAGCTGCCGGACTTCAGCGACCTGCCGCCTCACATGCGCCCGATGGCGGAGGCGGTGGGCAACACGCGCGGGCGGCGGGAGCACGAGATTCTCGACGCGCTCGCCCCCGAGCCGCACGAGGCCCGGCTCAACAAGACCACCATGAGCGCGTTCCACTCCTCGGGCTTCGAGCGCCTGGTGCGGGTGTGGGGCGTTGACCAGCTCCTGTTCACCGGGGTGTCGACCAACTCGTGCGTGGAGGGCACCGCGCGCGACGCGGCCGACCGCGGGTTCCGCTGCCTGCTGGTGGAGGACGGCTGCGGCGCGGCGAGCCCGGCGTTGCACGACGCGACCTGCCACAACTTCCAGCGCCTGCTGGGCCGGGTGGACTCGAGCGCCCGGGTGCTCGCGGAGCTCGGCGCCGCGCGCTGAGCGGACCCGCCCCGACCGGAGGAGGATCGCGATGGCGGGCAAGCTGTTCGAGGAGCTCCTGATCGGTCAGACCTTCCAGCACCAGCCCGGGCGGACCATCACCGAGTCGGACAACGTGTTCTTCACCTGTCTCACCATGAACCC
>DATGBR010000060.1:0-17454 GCA_035312605.1 Candidatus Methylomirabilota bacterium | reverse complement strand
TGCGGATGGCCGCCTTCGTCGCGATCCCGGCCGCGGTGGGGCTCGTGCTCCTGGGCGGGCCCATCGTGCGCCTGCTCTTCCAGCGCGGCGAGTTCAGCGCCGCCGACGCGGTTCTCACCGCGCAGGCGCTGACCGGCTACGCGGTGGGGCTGCCCGCGTTCTCCGCGACCCGCATCGCGGCGCAGACCTTCTACGCGCTCGGCGACACGCGCACGCCGGTGATCGTGGGATTCCTCTCGGTGGCGGTCAACGTGGTGCTCGCCCTGCTCCTGATGTGGCCGATGCGCCACACCGGGCTCGCCCTCGCCTCGTCGCTCTCGTCCTACGTCAACGTGCTCGGTCTCTGCTGGCTGTTGCGCCGGCGCCTCGACGGGCCGCGCGGGCGCGATCTCTGGACCTCGCTCGCCCGCACCCTCGGGGCCTCGGCGCTGCTCGCGCTCTGGTGCGCGTGGATGAGCGGGCTCGTGCCCGGCGTGCCCGGTCCGGCCGGCCACGGCCTCGGGTGGACGGTGGTGGCGCTGGTCGGCGGCGTGGTGGTCTACGGAGCCGGCGCCGCCGCGCTGGGATCGACCGAGCTGCGCGGGCTCTTCGGCATGCTGCGGCGACGCCGCGGCACCTTGCCACCCGCGGGGGGGCGATGATAGACTCCCTCATGCTCCTGGAGTTCGCAGGGGACGCCTCGGTGATGGTCCGAGCAGCACGAATCGGCCGACACCGGGGCCGTCGTTTTTTTGGGCTCCCCCTCCGGATGTGACCGCGTGGCCCCGCGACCTGGCGTCTCCGCGGACCGGAGGGTGGTGGGAGCCGTGTCCGCACCGACCCCGGTCGCCGCCTCGCCCCCGTCTCCCGGCTCCGCCGGCCCGCTGATCGCCGACTATCTCTCGAGCCTCCAGGTCGAGCGGGGCGCCGCCCGGAACACGCTGCTCGCCTACCGCCGTGACCTCGCCGGCTTCGAGCGATTCCTCGCCCAGGAGCGCCGGGCCCTCGAGGCGGTGAGCGTGACCGATCTCTCCCGCTACCTGGGCGGGCTGCGGCGGCGCGGGCTCGGGGGGCGAAGCATCGCGCGGCATCTCTCCGCCGTGCGCGGGCTCTACCGATTCCTGCTCGACGAGCGCCGCATCACCCGCGACCCGACCGAACACCTCGACAGTCCCCGGCCGGCGCGCCGGCTGCCGCGCACGCTCTCGGTGGAGGACGCGGCGGCGCTGGTCGAGGCGCCCGACGCCACCCGGCCCGACGGGCTGCGCGATCGGGCGCTGCTCGAGCTGCTCTACGCCTGCGGGCTCCGGGCGTCCGAGGCGCTCGGGCTCCGGGTCGAGGACGTCAACTTCGCGGCGGGCTACGTGATCGTCACCGGGAAGGGGAATCGTCAGCGCCTGGTTCCGGCGGGCGCGCCGGCGCTCGACTGGGTGCGGCGCTACTCGAGCACCGTACGCCCGCGGCTCGTGCGGCGCGAGGGCGCGCCGCTCTTCCTCAATCGGTCGGGCGGCGGCCTGTCGCGGCAGGCGCTCTGGGCGCTGATCCGGCGCACCGCGCGACGGGCCGGGATCCGGGCCGTGGTCTCGCCGCACACCCTGCGTCACTCGTTCGCGAGCCACCTGCTCGAGCGGGGCGCGGATCTGCGCTCGGTGCAGGCCATGCTGGGGCACGTCGATATCTCGACCACCCAGATCTACACGCACCTGCCGTCGAGCGTGGTCCACGACATGTACCGCAAGTTCCACCCTCGGGCGCGGCGCGCGGGCGCGCGGCGGGCGGGCTGAGATGGCCCGGGCCGGACACGCGTATCCGCAGGTGGAGCCCGGGGCCATCGCGCTGATGGACGCGCAGGTGGTGGCGTGCGCGGGGGCGACGCGCGTGGCGCGCGCGCTCGAGCGTGCCCGGGCCGCGGGCGCGCGGGTGGTGGTCGCCGGGCCCCGGCAGGCGGTGCGGACCGCCGAGCTCGCGCGCGCGGTCGACTGGGGGCTCGGCCCACGGCCGGTCCGCGAGGTGGCCTGGCGCGAGCTGCCGGTGCTGCCGGCCGACGCCTCCGAGATCGAGGTGCGGCGGCGGCTCTTGGCGGGCGCCTCGCTCGTGCTGCTGCGCCGCGCGGGGCGGATCGCCGGCGCGGTGGACGGCGAGACCGTCGATCTCCTGCATGCGGAGTCGTCGCTCCTCTCCCACCTCGAGCGGAGCGCGGACCGGCGCGCCGAGGCGCGGCTCTGGCTGCTCCGCTCGGCCGGGAAGATCGGCGAGGGCATGGGCACGCCGGTCCACGCGGTGGGCGGGTTCGTGCGGGACCTGCTCCTGGGCGGTGACGCGCCGGACGTGGATCTGGTCGTGGAAGGCGACGGCATCGCCTTCGCGCGGCGTCTCGGCGAGGAGATCGGCGGGACGGTGCTGGTGCACGGCTCATTCGGGACCGCGTCGATCGAGGGCGGGCGCGCGCCCGCGGGCGCCGGTGCCGACGGGGCCCCGCTCGGTCGCGTCGACGTGGCCTCGACGCGGCGCGAGCGGTACGCGCGGGCGGGCGCGCTGCCCGATGTGTCGCCCACCGGGCTCCTGGAGGATCTCCGGCGTCGGGACTTCTCGGTGAACGCGATGGCGATGGCGCTCGCGCCCGATCGCTTCGGCCACCTGATCGATCCGCTGGGCGGGCGGCGCGACATCCGCGCCCGGCGACTCCGCGCGCTCCGCCCGCTCGCCTTCGTCGAGGATCCCACCCGGATCTTCCGGGCCGCGCGCTACGCGGCCCGGCTCGGCCTGCGCCCCGACGCTCCGACACGGGCCGCGATCGGGCTCGCGGTCATCCGGCCGTCGTACGTGGCGCTCTCCGGCCAGCGCCTCTGGCGCGAGATCGAGCTGGCGGCGGCCGAGCCGCGCGCCCGGCAGGCCTTCGAGCATCTCGTGAGGTGGCGAGTTGTAACGCTCCTGCGCGTAAGCAATGTCTCGACTGGTCGCCTGGCCGATGCCGACCGTCTCGGGCGCTGGGCGAGAGCGGCCGGGGTGGCGGTCGACCCGGCGGAGCTGTTCATGCTGGCCCTCCTCGCCGGAAGCTCCGCGACCGCGGTCGCGCGCTGTCTCGATCGCCTGGGGCTGAGCGGGGCGCCGCGGGCCAGCCTCGAGGCGGGGGCCATGGTCGGGCCGGTGGCCCGGAGGCTGGCCGTCCCCCGGCTTCGACCGAGCGCGGTGGACGACGTGCTCCGCCCGGTGCCGCCGACCGCGGCGCTCTCGGCCTGGCTCCGCGGGAGCGCGCGGGCCCGCCGACGAATCGAATGGTACCTGGCGACCGGGCGGGCGGTGCAGCCGCGGCTCTCCGGAGCAGACCTCCTCGCGCTGGGGATGCCGCGCGGCCCGCAGGTGGGCCGGGCGCTCGCCCAGCTGAGGCGGCGCCGGCTGGACGGCGCGGTGGGCTCGGTCGCCGAGGAGCGTGAACTCGTGAAAGAATGGCTCACATCGGGAAAGGAGGCGTGAGGTGACGACCAGATTCATCTTCGTGACGGGCGGTGTCGTGTCCTCCCTGGGCAAGGGGCTGGCGGCGGCGTCGATCGGATCCCTGCTCGAGGCGCGCGGCTTCCGGGTCACGCTCCAGAAGATGGACCCCTACATCAACGTGGATGCGGGGACCATGAGTCCGTATCAGCACGGCGAGGTCTACGTCACCGACGACGGCGGCGAGACCGACCTCGACCTCGGCCACTACGAGCGCTTCACCTCGGCGCGCATGACCCGGGACAACAACATCACCACCGGGAAGGTCTACGGAACCGTGATCGAGAAGGAGCGCCGCGGGGACTATCTCGGCCGCACCGTCCAGGTCATCCCGCACATCACCGACCAGATCAAGGCGTCGGTCCGGAAGGTGGCCGCCGGGGTGGACGTGGTGATCATCGAGATCGGGGGCACCGTCGGCGACATCGAGGGGCTGCCCTTCCTCGAGGCGGTGCGCCAGTTCAAGAAGGACGTGGGCAAGGACAACGTCATCTACGTCCACCTCACCCTGGTGCCGTTCATCCAGGCCGCGCAGGAGCTCAAGACCAAGGCCACCCAGCACTCGGTCAAGGAGCTGCGGGCCATCGGTATCCAGCCCGACGTGCTCCTGTGCCGGACCGCCAAGGATCATCCGCTGACGCCCTCCACCAAGTCCAAGATCGCGCTCTTCTGCGACGTCGAGGAAGAGGCGGTGATCGCGGCCCGGGACGTGGACACGATCTACGAGGTGCCGCTCGCCTTCCACGACCAGGGCCTGGACGAGTCCATCGTCAAGCTCCTCGGGCTTCCCGCCCGGCCGATCGATCTCTCCCGCTGGGAGGAGATCGTGCGCCGGGTGAAGGCGCCCCGCCGTCGCTGCCGCATCGGGGTGGTGGGCAAGTACATCGAGGTGAAGGACTCCTACAAGAGTCTCTACGAGGCGCTCGCCCACGGCGGCATCGCCCACGAGGCCGCGGTCGAGGTGGTGTGGGTGGACGCCGAGCGCATCGAGCGCGAGGGGCTCGCCGGCCACGTGGCCGGGCTCGACGGGATCCTGGTCCCGGGGGGCTTCGGGGACCGCGGAATCGAGGGGAAGATCCAGGCCATCCGCTACGCGCGCGAGCAGCGCGTGCCCTACTTCGGCATCTGCCTCGGCATGCAGTGCGCGGTCATCGAGTACGCGCGGCACGTGTGCGGTCTCGAGGGGGCCAACTCCACCGAGTTCAACCCGACCCCGGCCCACAACGTGATCGATCTGCTGCCCGAGCAGCGTCACATCCAGGACAAGGGCGGCACCATGCGGCTCGGGCTCTACCCGGTGCTGCTGAGCGAGGGCACGGTGGCCTCGCGGGTCTACGGGCAGGGGCTCATCGAGGAGCGCCACCGGCACCGCTACGAGGTCAACAACGACTACCTGGCCCGGCTCGAGAAGGACGGCCTCCGCATCTCCGGCATCTGGGCCGAGAAGCAGCTCGTGGAGATCATCGAGCTGCCCGATCACCCGTGGTTCGTGGCCGGGCAGTTCCATCCCGAGTTCCGCTCGCGGCCGTGGGAGCCGCACCCGCTCTTCGCCGCGTTCATCAAGGCCGCGCTCGATCGCCAGGGGAGCGCGTGACCGCGACGCGGCCGGTCCGGATCGGTGCGGTCACCATCGGGGGCGGCGCGCCCCTGGCGCTGATCGGGGGCCCGTGCGCGATCGAGAACGAGAAGCACGCGCTGATGATGGCCGAGCGCCTGCAGCGGGTGACCGCGGCGGCGGGCGTGCCGTTCATCTACAAGTCGTCCTACGACAAGGCCAACCGCTCCTCGATCCACGCCTACCGGGGGCCGGGGCTGGTGGAGGGGCTCCGGATTCTCCGGAAGGTCAAGGACGAGACGGGGCTCGGCCTGCTCTCCGACGTCCACGACGTCTCGGAGGTGGCGCCCGCCGCCGCGGTGCTCGACGTGCTGCAGGTGCCCGCGTTCCTCTGTCGCCAGACCGACCTCATCGTGGCCTGCGCGCGGAGCGGCCGCCCGGTCAACGTGAAGAAGGGGCAGTTCGTGGCCCCGCGCGACATGATCAACGTGGTGGAGAAGGTGCGCGCGTCCGGCAGCGAGGACCTCCTGTTGACCGAGCGCGGCTCCAGTTTTGGTTATAACAACTTGGTCGTCGACTTTCGCGGCCTGCCGATCATGCGGAGCTTCGGCTATCCGGTGGTGTTCGACGCCACCCACTCGGTGCAGCTGCCGGGCGGGCAGGGGGATCGCTCGGGCGGCGAGCGGCAGTACGTGCAGGCCCTCGCCCGCGCCGCCGTGGCGGTCGGGGTGGACGCCCTGTTCATGGAGATCCACGAGGATCCGGATCGCACGCTCGACGACGGCCGCCCGCTGTCGGACGGGCCCAACATGCTGCGTCTGGACGACCTGCCGCGGCTGCTCGACGAGATCCGCGCGATCGCGGCCGGCCCGGGGCGGGCCTGATGGATCGCGCGCGGGTCCGGGCGCTCGCGGAGCGGGTGCTGCGCCTCGAGGGGGAGAGCGTGCTCGCCCTCTGCGCGCGGCTCGACGACCGCTTCGTGGACGCGGTGGCCGCGCTCCACGGCTGCCGGGGCCGCGTCATCGTCACCGGAATCGGCAAGTCGGGCCTCATCGGGCGCAAGATCGCGGCGACCCTGGCGAGCACCGGGACTCCCGCCTACTTCCTCCATCCCGCGGAAGGAGTCCACGGCGACCTGGGAATGGTGGCGCGCGAGGACGTCGTCGTGGCGCTGTCCAACTTCGGCGAGACCGACGAGGTGCTGGCGCTGCTGCCCGCGCTCAAGCGCCTCGGCATCCCGCTCGTCCTCCTCACCGGAGCCCCGGCCTCGACGCTCGCGCGCCAGGCCGACATCGTGATCGACGTGGGGGTCGCCGAGGAAGCCTGCCCCATGAATCTCGCGCCGACCTCGAGCACCACCGCGGCGCTGGCGATGGGCGACGCGCTCGCCATGGCGCTCCTCGATCTGCGGGGCCTGCGCCCGGAGGACTACGCGGCGCTGCACCCGCGTGGAAGCCTCGGGTGGAAGTCGCTCTTCAAGGTCGGCGACCTGATGCACACCGGGGAGGCGATCCCGGTGGTCTCGGAGCAGGCCACGATGAAGGAAGCCATCGAAGAGATGACCGGCAAGGGATTCGGGATCACCACCGTCGTGGACGACGGGGGCCGCCTGGTCGGGATCCTCACCGACGGCGACCTGCGCCGCCAGCAGCTCGCCCACGGGACCAGCCTGCTCGAGCGGCGCGCGGGGGAATGCATGACCCGCGATCCGAAGGTGATCGGGTCCGAGGAGCTGGCCACGCGGGCGCTGGCCCTGATGGAAGGGCGGATCACGAGCCTGGTGATCACCGACGCGGCGGGCCGCCCGGCCGGGGTGATCCGGCTGCACGACATCCTGCTCGCCAAGATCGTGTGACCGCCGCTCCCCGCGCTTCCCGCATCCGTCTCCTCGTCCTCGACGTCGACGGGGTGCTGACCGACGGCGGGCTCTTCTACGGCGCCTCCGGAGAGGAGACCAAGCGCTTCCACGTCCACGACGGCCTGGCCCTGGTCGCCGCGCGGAAGGCGGGGCTGCAGATCGCGGTGCTCTCCTCGCGGGCCTCCGCCGCGGTGACCCGGCGCATGACCGAGCTCGGCGTCTCCGAGGTGCACCAGGGCGTGGGCGACAAGGGCAGCGCGCTGACCGCGCTCCGCGAGCGGCTCGGGCTGAAGGCCGCCGAGGTCGCGGTGATGGGCGACGACCTCCCCGATCTGGCCGCGATGGCTCATGCTGGGCTCGCGCTCGCGCCCGCCAATGCGGTCGCCGAGGTCAAGCGCGCGGCGGACTGGGTGGCGCGCCGGCGGGGTGGAGACGGGGCGGTCCGAGAGGCCGTGGAGATGCTCCTAAAGGCCCGCCGGGCTTGGCCCCCACGCTGATCGCGCGCTGACTGCTTCTTCGATTGCCTCGAATCTAGTTCCTGTGCTAGCGTGGCACGGAGATTGCTATGCGGAAGGCACCGTTCATTATCCTGACGCTGGTCGTGGTATTCCTATCCGTGGTGGTGGGTGTGCTCGTTCACCGGGCCCGGATCCCCCGGGCGCTGACCACCGAGCCCGTCGCCAGCAGTGCCGACTACCGGTTGAAGCAGGTCCACTTGCAAGAGCAAGGCCGGGACGGCTCGCGGTGGCAACTCGACGCGGAGTACTCCGAGACGTTCGAGGAGCAGAACAAGACGACGATGAAGAAGGTCACCGTCAAGGTGGACCAGCCGTCCAAGGGCGATCAGGGGTCGCGCTCGTGGACCGTTACCGGCGACGAGGGCGACCTGAACCAGGAGACCAAGAACGTGGAGCTGCGCGGCAACGTGGTTCTGATCTCGAGCGACGGCCTGCGGCTCGAGACCGACCGCCTCCGCTGGGACGCGGAGGCGCAGCGGGCCTGGACCGAGGATCCGGTGGTGATCTATCGGGCGGGCGCGGTGGTCCGCGGCACCGGCTTCGAGTCGAAGGTGGCCGAGGAGATCAGCAGCATCAAGGGGCGCGTCCGCGCGACGTTCAAGAAGGGCACCGGCGTCGGCGTCCCCGCCCTCGCGGGACAGGGCGGAGGCTCGTGACCCGACGGATCGCGGTCGGCGCGCTCGCGGTCTGGGCGGCCCTCGCTTTCGCCGGCCCCGGGTGGGGCCAGTCCGCTCCCCCGCGCCCGCGGCCGGCGCGCCCCTCGTCGACCGCGCCCACGCCGCGTCCGGACGCGGCGGCCGCCGACGGCCGCAGCGGGCCGGTCACCGTCGACGCCGATCAGCTCGAGAACATCCAGAAGGAAGGGCTGGTGGTGTTCACCGGTAACGTGGTGGCCACCCAGAACAGCTCGACCCAGTGGGCCGACCGCATGGAGGTCTACCTCGACGACAAGGGCGACCGGATCGTGCGCACCGTCTCCACCGGCGACGTGCGCATCATCACGCGGGACTGCCGCAGCGGCACCGCGAAGCGCGCCGAGTACTACGACGCCGAGCAGCGCGTGGTGCTGATCGGCAACGCGCGGGTCTGGCGCGACGACAACGTGGTGACCGGCGAGCGGATCACGATCTACCTCGCGGAGGACCGCAGCCTCGTCGAGGGCGGCCAGCAGGAGCGGGTCAAGGCGGTCTTCTACCCCAAGTCCCAGGACGAGGCCGCCGCGCGCCCCAAGCCGGCGGCCGGACAATGCTCGTGAGGCGCTCGTGGAAGGTCTGATCGCCCAGGGCCTGCGCAAGCGGTTTCGCAGCCGCGTGGTGGTCAATCGCGTGAGCCTCGACATCCATCCCGGCGAGGTGGTGGGTCTCCTCGGGCCCAACGGGGCGGGCAAGACCACGTCGTTCTACATGATCGTGGGGCTGCTGCGGCCGGACGGCGGGCGGATCTTCCTCGAGGGCGAGGACGTGACCGATCTGCCGATGTACAAGCGCTGTCGGCTCGGCATGGGCTACCTGCCGCAGGAGTCCTCGGTGTTCCGGAAGCTGACCGTCGAGGAGAACCTGCTCGCGATCCTCGAGACCCTCGACCTCTCGCACGACGAGCGCATGACCCGGCTCGGGGAGCTGCTCGGGGAGCTCGACCTCACCCGGCTCGCCCGCCACAAGGCCTTCACCCTGTCGGGCGGCGAGCGGCGGCGCCTCGAGATCACCCGGGCCCTCGTGACGAACCCGCGCTACCTGCTCCTGGACGAGCCGTTCACCGGGATCGATCCCATCGCGATCGGCGACATCCAGGAGATCGTGGCCCGGCTGAAGGAGCGCGGCATCGGGGTGCTGATCACCGATCACAACGTGCGGGAAACGCTCGCGATCACCGACCGCGCCTACATCCTCTACGACGGGCGCATCCTCGCCTCCGGCACCGCGACCGAGCTGGCCAACAACTCCAAGGCCCGAGAGATCTACCTGGGCGAGAAGTTCTCCCTATGAAACTCGTACAGCGGATGAGCCAGCGGGTCGTCATGACCCCACTGCTGCAGCAGGCGATCCAGCTCCTCCAGCTCTCCACCCTCGAGCTGGAGCAGGTCGTGCGCAAGGAGCTGGAGGAGAATCCCCTCCTCGAAGAGATCCCGGCCGAGAACCCGGAGACCGCGGAAGCCACCGCGGCCTCCACGAGCACCACCGATCCCTCCGCGCCCGCGGAGGCGCCGCCCGCCCCGGAGGCGCCCGAGCAGCCGTCCAAGGAGACGTCCTCGGTGGACGGGGAGCGGGCCGACGACCTGCCTTTCGACCTCTCGTCTGCGATCTTCGACGACCACGGCGACGAGCGCACCCCGGTGTCGATGGAGGAGCGCGACGAGCTGCCCTTCGAGAACCTGGGCCGCAGCGACACGTCCCTGACCGAGCACCTCATGGAGCAGCTACGCCTGAGCGGCGCCGACAAGGGCGTCCTCCGCATCGGCGAGGCCATCATCGGCAACCTCGACGAGGACGGCTACCTCCGCGCCGACGTGGGCGAGATCGCGGCCGGGATGGGGTGCAGTGCGGAGGCGGTGGAGGCGGCGCTGAAGCGGATCCAGGCCTTCGATCCGCCCGGGGTCGCGGCGCGGAGCGTGCAGGAGTGCCTGCTGCTGCAGCTCACCGCGGACGCGGAGCCCGATCCAGTGTCGGTCGAGATCGTCGAGAAGCACTTCGAGGACCTCGAGCGCCGCCGCTACGCCGAGATCGCCCGGGTCCTGAAGCAGCCGCTGGAGCGCGTGATGGAGTCGATCGAGGAGATCCAGAGCCTCGAGCCCAAGCCGGGGCGGCGGTTCTCCACCAACGACTCGCGCTACGTGGTGCCCGACGTCACCATCCAGAAGGTGGGCGAGGACTACGTGGTGATCCTGAACGAGGAGGGCATCCCCCGTCTCCGGGTCAACTCGCTCTACCGCTCGCTGCTGCGCCGGTCGGGGGACGAGGCCAAGCAATATGTGGAGCAGAAGCTGCGGAGCGCGGTGTGGCTGATCAAGAGCGTCGAGCAGCGGCAGCGCACGCTCCGGAAGGTCGCCCAGAGTCTGGTCAACTTCCAGCGCGACTTCCTCGACAAGGGCCTGCCCTATCTGCGGCCGCTCGCCCTGCGCGACGTGGGTGACGACATCAGCATGCACGAGTCCACCATCAGCCGGGTCACCACCAACAAGTACGTGCAGACGCCCCAGGGGCTCTTCGAGCTGAAGTTCTTCTTCCACAGCGGCATCGCCTCCGAGAACGGGTCGATGGTCTCGTCGGTGTCGGTGAAGAAGACGATCCGCGACATGGTGAGCGGCGAGGACAACGGCAAGCCGCTCTCGGACCAGGAGATCGCCCAGGCGCTCCAGGGCCAGGGCCTGACCATCGCCCGACGCACGGTGGCCAAGTACCGGGAGGAGCTGGGCATCCTGCCGTCGCACCAACGGCGGCTGCAATCCAAGAAGCGCTGAGGGCGTGTCCCCCGTGCAGGTGATCATCAGCACCCGTGGGATGACCGTCTCCCGCTCTTACAAGGACGAGCTGACCCGCAAGCTCGCCAAGCTCGAGCCGATGCTCCCCGCGCTGGTGGCGACGCGCGCGATCCTCACCCGCGAGAAGCACCGGCGCACCGCGGCCCTCACTCTCGTGTCCCGCTCCCGCGCCTTCCGCAGCCGCGAGACCTCGCCCGACCTCGCGGTCGCGGTGGACCGGGCGATGCTCGCGCTCCGTCGGCAGGTGCGCGAGACCACCAAGCGCCGTCCCCGCCGCCCGAGCCGCCCGTGACCGACCCCGGCGCCGAGCCCATCCGGTTCGTCATCATCACCGGCCTGTCCGGGGCGGGGAAGAGCTACGCGATCAAGTGCCTCGAGGACCTCGGCTACTTCTGCGTGGACAACCTGCCGACCACCCTCATCCCCACCTTCGCGGAGCTCTGCGCCAACTCGAGCCGCGGCATCCAGGCCATCGCGCTCGGGGTCGACGTGCGGGAGGGCGAGTACCTGGTCAACATGGTGGACACGATCCAGGAGCTGCGGAGCCGGGGCCACCGGGTCGACGTGCTCTTCCTCGAGGCCTCCGACGAGACGCTGGTGCGCCGCTACCACGAGACGCGGCGCCGTCATCCCCTGGCCGGGGAGGGCAACGTGATCGACGGCATCCGGGCCGAGCGCGCCGCCCTGGCCCACCTCCGGGAGATCGCCAACCGGGTGATCGACACCACCTCGCTGACCGTGCATCAGCTCAAGGACCAGATGGTGCACTCCTACGGCCCGCAGGCGGCCAAGGGCGGGCTCACCGTGTCCCTGGTCTCCTTCGGCTTCAAGCACGGCGTGCCCTACGACGCCGACCTCGTCTTCGACGTTCGCTTCCTGCCCAACCCGCACTTCGTGGAGCGGCTCCGCGCCCTCGACGGCCGCGATCCCGCGGTCGAGGAGTTCGTGATGTCGTTCTCGGAGAGCCGGGAGCTGCTCTCGCGCCTGGAAGGGCTGCTGAAGTTCCTCCTGCCGCTCTACGAGCGGGAAGGCAAGGCCTACCTCACGGTGGCCATCGGCTGCACCGGAGGCCGGCACCGCTCGGTGATGCTGGTGGAGGCGCTCAGCTCCTTCCTGACCGGTCTCGGCCTGAGTCCGATCGTCAGGCACCGGGACCTGGACCGTGAGTGACGACCGGCTCCACTTCCTCCTCGGCATCCACAACCACCAGCCGGTCGGCAACTTCGACTCGGTCGTCGACGACGCGGTCGTCCGGGCGTACCATCCCTTCCTCGAGACGCTCGATCGCGCCGGCAGTGGCCTGCCGCTGACCGTGCACTGCTCGGGGGGCCTGCTCGAGGCCCTCAAGGCCCGGGCGCGTCCGACCTTCGACCTGCTGGGGCGCCTGGCCGCCGACGGGCGGGTGGAGCTGCTGGGGGGCGGCTTCTACGAGCCGATCCTGGCTCTCTTGCCGGACTGGGACAAGGTGGGCCAGATCCAGGCCCTCGCCCACTTCCTCAAGTCGCACTGGGGCGTGACCCCACGCGGCATGTGGCTGGCCGAGCGGATCTGGGAGCCGCAGCTGCCGCGGGTGCTGCGCGAGGCGGGCGTGGAGTTCGTGCTCGTCGACGACTCCCACTTCGCCCTCGCCGGGCTCGATCCGGAGACGCTCGGCGGCTACTACCTGACCGAGGAGCAGGGCGTCTCGGTGGCGGTGTTCCCGATCAACCAGCGACTGCGCTACCTGGTGCCGTTCTCGGATCCGGCGGAGAGCCTCCGCTACCTCGAGGGCCGGCGCGCGGCGGGGGCGGTCACCCTGGTCGACGACGGCGAGAAGTTCGGGGTGTGGCCCGGCACCGACCGGCTCGTCTACGGCGAGCGCTGGCTGGAGCGCTTCCTGGACGCGCTGCGCGCCGCGCCGTGGCTCCACGTCTCCACGTTCTCGCGTTACCTCGACGCGCGGCCGCCCGCCGGACGCGTCTACCTTCCCACCGCCGCCTACACCGAGATGGGAGGGTGGGCGCTGCCCCCGGCCGCCGCGGCGGAGCTGGAAGCGGCCCGCCACCGGCTCCATGATCTGCCGGACGGCGAGCGCCTCGCCCGACTCCTGCGCGGCGGCTTCTTCCGGAACTTCCTGCTCAAGTACCCGGAGATCGGTGACGCCTACTGGAAGATGCTGCGCCTCTCCCGGCGGGTGCACGAGGGGCTCGTCGCCCGGCCCCGCGATCCACGCCTCCTCGCGGCCCGCGAGCGCCTCTGGCAGGGCCAGGCCAACGACGCCTACTGGCACGGGGTGTTCGGGGGCTGCTACCTGCCGCACCTGCGCCGGGCCGTGAAGTCGGCGCTGATCGGCGGCGAGCGGAGCCTCGAGGGCGCGGGCAAGCCGATCGGCATCGAGTGGACGCGCGCGGACGTCGACGGCGACGGGCAGGCCGAGGTCGCCGTCCGCACCCGCTCCCTCGGGGTCCTGATGCGTCCGGCCCGCGGCGGATCGCTGACCGAGCTCGCGTGGATGGGCGGCGAGGTGGACGTGGCCGACGTGCTGACCCGGCGACCCGAGGCGTATCACCGCCAGGTGGAGGAGCGGCCGCGGGAGAGCCTCCCGGGCGAGGCGAAGACGATCCACTCCGCCCCCGCGGTGAAGGAAGCCGGCCTGACCGCGCTGCTGCGCTACGACCGGTTCCGCCGGGCGGTGCTCCTCGACGGCCTGTTCCCGCCCGCGAACGGGCGCGAGCCGCTCGACCCGCTCGATCCGTGGGACGCGGCGTGGGTGACGGTCGGCGAGCGGCCGCTCGACCACGAGGTGAAGGCCTCGCCCCGCGAGGTGACCGTGCTCTGCTCGCTGCTGCGCCCGGACGGCCGCCCGATGGCCCTGCAGAAGTCGCTCATCGTCGCGGCGGACGACTCCGCGGTCACCGCCGGCTACCGCCTGCGCTGGGAGGGCGAGGAGCCGCTCGACGCCCGCTGGGCGGTGCAGTGCAACCTCGCCCTCAGCGCGGGCGACGCCCCGGGCCGGTATTTCCGGGTGGCCGGCCGGCCGTCGCTCGGCAGCCGCGGCCGCCTCGAGGGGGCGCACGGCCTCGCCATGGTGGACGAGTGGCTCGGCGGCGAGGTCGCCTTGAGCTTCACCGCGCCCGCCGAGGTCGCGTGGGCGCCGGTCGAGACGGTCTCGCTCTCCGAGAGCGGCTTCGAGCGCATCTACCAGGGCTCGGCCCTGCTCGTGGCCTGGCCGGTGCGGCTCGCGCCCGGCGAGACCTGGGAGGTATCGCTGCGCGTGCGCGTCGGGGAGATGGCGGCGGGCGCGCCGGAAACCGGGGGCCCCTCTTGAGAGCGTGGGAGGGGCGTGCTAATGTCACGTATTCGCGGTCGATCCCTGATGAAGCGCGGAGGGCAATGAGGCATGGCGCGTGAGGAGTACCTGTTCACCTCCGAGTCGGTGACCGAAGGGCATCCGGACAAGATCGCCGACCAGGTCTCGGATGCGGTCCTCGACGCGATCCTGGCGCAGGATCCGACCGGCCGCGTCGCCTGCGAGACCCTCCTCACCACCGGGCTCGTGGTGGTGGCCGGCGAGATCACGACCTCCTGCTACGTCGACATCCCGCGAGTGGCGCGCGAGACCATCCGGGAGGTCGGCTACACGCGCGCCAAGTTCGGCTTCGACCACGAGACGTGCGGCGTCATCACCGCGATCGACGAGCAGTCGGGCGACATCGCGATGGGCGTGGACAAGCTGGGCGCGGGGGACCAGGGGCTCATGTTCGGCTACGCCTGCACCGAGACCGAGGAGCTGATGCCCCTGCCGATCATGCTGGCCCACAAGCTCTGCCTGCGGCTCACCCAGGTGCGCAAGAGCGGGCAGCTGCCGTACCTGCGGCCGGACGGCAAGAGCCAGGTGAGCGTCCGTTACGTGGACGGCAAGCCGGTGTCGGTGGAGACGGTGGTCATCTCGACGCAGCACGGGCCCGAGACCGGCCTCTCCAAGATCCGCGAGGACATGATCGAGCAGGTGGTGCTACCGACGATCCCCAAGCACCTGATCGATCCCAACCGGATCACCTACCACATCAACCCCACCGGCCGCTTCGTGACCGGCGGCCCCATGGGCGACACCGGCCTCACCGGCCGGAAGATCATCGTCGACACCTACGGCGGCTCGTGCCCCCACGGCGGCGGCGCGTTCTCCGGCAAGGACCCGACGAAGGTCGATCGCTCCGCGTGCTACATGGCGCGCCACGTGGCCAAGAACGTGGTGGCCGCGGGCCTGGCCGAGCGCGCGCAGGTGCAGGTGGCCTACGCGATCGGGGTGGCCGACCCGGTCTCGATCATGGTCGAGACCTTCGGGACCGGGAAGGTGCCGAACATCAAGCTCGAGCAGATGATCCGCCGGCACTTCGACTTCACCCCCATCGGCATCATCAAGTACCTGGACCTGCGGCGGCCGTTCTACCGCAAGACGGCGGCCTACGGGCACTTCGGGCGCAACGAGCCCGAGTTCACGTGGGAGCGCACGAACCGGGTCAAGGACCTTCGCGACGACGCCGGCGTCTGACGCCGGCCTCCGCCGAAGCCCGCGTCCCGTGGCCCGCGGCCCGGGCCCATGACTGACCACGACGTCACCGACCGCTCGCGGGCCGTGGCCGGCGAGACGCGCCGGACGTAAGGACGGAGCGCTTGGCGCAGATGTCTCCCGGCGGTCGAGTCATACCCTTGCGGCGCTCGCGGGCCGGTCTCTGGGTCCTCGTGGGCCTGGTCGTCCTCACCGTGGTGGGCCAGGCGGTCCCGCTCTACACGGACTGGCTGTGGTTCCAGGAGGTCGGCTTCACCACCGTCTTCACTACGCGGCTGACGGTCAGCGGCTGGCTCTTCCTCGGGCTGGGGGCCGCGGTCTTCGTCTTCCTCTTCGTCAATCTCTCGGTGGCGGCCCGGACCGCGCCGCCCGACGTGCTGTGGGAGCTGGAGGATCAGCTCGGGCTGCCCGGGCGCGCCATCCTCGAGCCGCTGGTGCGCCGCCTCCTCTTGCCGGTCATCGGGGTGATCTCGATCTTCGCGGGGGCCCGCGCCACCGGCTCCTGGCCGACCGTGATCGAGTACCTCAACGGCACCGCCTTCGGCCAGGCCGATCCGCTCTTCGGGCGCGACCTCGGCTTCTACTTCTTCGTGCTCCCGTTCTGGCGATTGCTCCACGCCTGGGGCACCGCGCTGGTGGCGGGCACCCTCGTCCTGGTCGCGGCGGTCTACGTGCTCCAGCGGAGCCTGGTGCTCACCGCGCGCGGCCCCCGCCTCGCCGCGGGGGCGCGCACCCACCTGCTCGCCCTCGGCGCGCTGCTGCTCGTCATCCGGGGGGTCGGCTTCTGGCTGGACCGCTTCGACCTGCTCTACTCGCCTCGCGGGCTCGTGTTCGGCGCCTCCTACACCGACGTGCACGCCTCGCTGCCGGTGCTGCAGTGGCTGGTGGTGCTCGCGGTGCTGTGCGCGGGCGCGTGCGTGTTCCAGATGTTCCGGCCGGGCTGGCGCTTCCTGGTGGCCGGGCTGGTGGTGCTGGTGGTGCTGTGGATCGCGGGCCTCGGAGTGGCCCCCGCGCTGCTCCAGACCTACCGGGTCAAGCCCAACGAGCTGGACTTCGAGCGGCCGTACATCCAGCACAACATCCGGATGACGCGGCAGGCCTACGCGCTCGACCGGATCGTGGAGAAGGACTTCGCGGCGGAGGACAACCTGAACCAGGCCGCGCTCGACCGGAACAACCTCACGATCAAGAACGTGAGGCTCTGGGACCACCGGCCGCTGCTGACCACCTACGGCAAGCTGCAGGAGATCCGGACCTACTACAAGTTCCGCGACGTGGACGTCGATCGCTACATGGTCAACGGGGAGTCCCGACAGGTCACCCTCTCGGCCCGCGAGCTCTCCTACCGCGACCTGCCGAGCCGGGGCTGGATCAACGAGCACCTGACCTTCACCCACGGCTACGGGCTCGTGGCCGGGCCGGTCAACCGCATCAGCCCGGAGGGTCTCCCGGAGTTCTTCGTCAAGGACATCCCGCCGGTGGTCGCGGGATTGCCCAAGATCACCCGGCCCGAGATCTACTACGGCGAGATCGGCAACGAGTACGTGTTCGTGGGCACCCGCTCGCAGGAGCTCGACTATCCCTCCGGGGACCAGAACGTCTACACCAAGTACGAGGGGCGGGGAGGCATTCCGGTCGACTCCATCGTGAGGAAGGCGGCCTTCGCGGCGCGCTTCGGGGTGCTCACCATCCTGCTCTCGGACGCGCTGGGGCCCCAGAGCCGGATCATGATCTACCGCGACATCGCGACTCGCGTGCAGGAGGCCGCCCCATTCTTGAAGTTCGACCGCGATCCCTACCTGGTGATCGGGGCGGACGGTCGGCTGGTGTGGATGGTCGACGGCTACATCACGAGCGACCGGTATCCGTACGCCACACCGGTGCGCGGCTTCAACTACATCCGCAACTCGGTCAAGGCCACCGTGGACGCCTACCACGGCACCGTCAGCTACTTCATCGCGGACGCCGACGATCCGCTGATCCGCACCTACGCCAAGGCGTTCCCGGGCCTCCTCCGGCCGCTCG
>DATGBR010000059.1:0-6193 GCA_035312605.1 Candidatus Methylomirabilota bacterium | reverse complement strand
GCGGGCGCCAACCCGATCGACTCGTGGCGGGTGCTCGGGCGGGATGGCTTTCTGGCCTCGTGCATCCCCACCGCGTACGGCGGGCTCGGCCTCGACATGCCGACCTACATCGGGGTGATCCGCACCATCGCGCGCGGCTGCGCCAACACCGCGATGACCGTGCACATGCACTCCACGGTCATGCGCTTCATCGACGCGCTCGGCACCGACGCGCAGAAGCGCCGCTACTTCGCCGAGGTCGTCGAGCACGGCCGCCTCTTCGGCAGCTGGGGCAGCGAGCCCGCGGTGAGCCTCTCGCGCAGCTTCCTGATGGAGACGGTGGTGCGCCAGGACGGCGACAATTACGTCGTCGACGGGGTGAAGCACTTCTGCACCATGGCCCTGGGGGCCTCGCACTACATGGTCTGGTGCGCGCTGGAGGGCGGCACCGACATGGGCAAGGCCCTGCTCCAGGTGCTGGTGCCGGCCGACGCCCCCGGCATCGCCACCGACGGCAAGTGGAACACCCTCGGCATGCGCGCAACCTTCAGCCCGTCTGTCACCTTCACCGGGGTGCGGGTGGCGAAGGACACTGCGCTCGGCGACCCGGGCACCGCGCTGCGGGTGGGCGTGGTGGAGAGCTTCGCCCTCGGCTACGCCGCGGTGTACGCGGGCATCGCGGAGGGTGCACTCGCCTTCGCGATCGACTACGCCAAGCAGCGCATCGTGAAGCCGGAGAACGTCCCGGTGGCCCACGACCCCACGGTGCAGCGACACATCGGCGAGCTCGCCGCGCACCTGGACGCCGCGCGGCTCGTGCTGGCCGACAGCGCGGAGCGCTGGGAGGCGGCCGACGTGCAGGAGCGCGGCGTGCTGGGCAACAAGGCCAAGTACATCGCCACCGAGGTCGGCCTCGCGGTCACCTCCAAGGTCATCCAGGTGGTGGGCGGCCGGGGCGCCTACAAGGACTTCCCGGCCGAGCGCGCCTTCCGCGACCTGCGCACCTCCACCCTCATGCCGCCCACCGTGGACCGGATGCTCGAGGGCATCGGCAAGAGCGCGCTCGGCATCGACGGCGGCATGTTCCGGGTCGCCGGCAGCTAGCGCGAAATCGCGGAGCAAGCCATAGCTGCAGGCGATCGAATCACGGCACAAGGCGCAGCCGAAGGCGAGCCGGGTTGCACAGGCGAGGCGAGCCATAGGCGAGCCGAACGTATATAAAGAGAAGTCAGGGATGCCCGCCCAAGCGGTCCGCAGCGACGTGATCGGCAGCCTGTTGCGACCGGACTACCTCAAGCTCGCCCGCGATCAGTTCGAGCGCGAAGAGCTTTCCGCCACCGCGCTCAAGCAGGTTGAGGATCGTGCGGTGGACGAGGCGGTGGAGCTCCAGGAACAGGCCGGCCTCGACGTGGTCACCGACGGCGAGCTGCGCCGCTACGCCTTCTTCGGCCACCTGATCGACGCCCTCGACGGCTTCGACAAGCTCGGCGGCTGGGCCATCCCCTTCCACAACGAGGCGGGCGAGCAACTCGTCTTCAAGCGTCCGGTGGTGGTCGAGAAGCTCCGCTGGCGTCGCAGCATGTGCGCCGAGGAGCTCACCTACCTGCGCGCCCGGACGAGCAAGCCCACCAAGGTCACCCTGATCAGCAGCCAGCAGGCCGCCGCCTACTACGATCCCGAGAAGTCGACCGGGGCCTATCCGACCCGCGACGCCTACCTGGCCGACATCGTCGACCTGACCCGGCGCGAGATCCTGGAGCTGGTGCGGCTCGGCTGCACCTACGTCCAGATCGACGCCCCACAGTACGCGGCGCTGCTGGACCCGGAGCTGCGCGAGGGGTACCGCAAGCGCGGCAGTGATCCGGACCGGCTGATCGACACCTGCATCGAGATGGACAATGCCGTGATCGGCAACCATCCGGAGGTCACCTTCGGTCTGCACATCTGCCGGGGCAACAACCAGTCGATGTTCTACGCGAGCGGCGGCTACGAGCCGATCGCGCGCGTGTTCACCAAGAGCCGCTTCCAGCGCTTTCTGCTCGAGTACGACGACCAGCGCTCCGGCGGCTTCGAGCCCCTGCGCGCGGTGCCCGACGACCGCGTCGTGGTGCTCGGCCTCGTGACCACCAAGAACCCGCGCCTCGAGTCGGTCGCCGAGCTGCGCGCCCGCGTCGAGGAGGCGGCCCAGCTGGTGCCGCTCGATCGCCTGGCGCTGAGTCCCCAGTGCGGCTTCGCCTCCACCATGGAAGGCAACCGGATCACCCCGGCCGAGCAGCAGGCCAAGCTCCGCCGGGTGGCCGAGACCGCGAATCGAATCTGGAGAGGAGAATCCCGATGAGAATGCTGGCCCTGCTCGCTCTGGCCCTGCTCGGCCTGTCGCCCGTCCCCGCCTGGGCCCAGTCGATCAAGATGGGCGCGGTGGTTCCCTTGACCGGGCGCTACGGCGCGGGCGGCGCCCAGATCCGCGCCGGCTACGAGTTCGCGGTGGAGCGCCTGAACGTGGGCGGCGGCATCACGGTGGGCGGCGTCAAGATGCCGGTCGAGCTGGTCCTGCTCGACGACGAGTCGGACGCCACCAAGACCGTCGCGCGCATGGAGACCCTGGCCGCCCAGGGCGTGATCGGCTACCTCGGCGGCTTCGGCTCCGACCTCCACGCGGCGGCCGCCTCGGTGGCCGAGAAGAACCGCATCCCGTACCTCGGCGTGGCCTTCGCGCTCCAGAAGATCCACCAGCAGAACTTCCGCTACCTCTTCTCCCCGTTCTGGAAGTCGCCCGACATCGGCCACGCCACCCAGGGCCTGCTCGAGCTGATCCCGGCCGGCGAGCGGCCCAGGACGGTGGCCATCTTCCAGGAGAAGACGGACTGGGGCCGCGAGATGGCGGCCGCCTGGACGGAGGCGGGCAAGACTGCGGGCTACCAGGTCGCGCTGAACGGCGAGTATGCGCCGGGGGCCAAGGACTTCTCCGACCTGATCCTGAAGGCCAGGGCCGCCAACGCGGACGTGCTGCTGGCCCTGCCCAACCCGCCCGACGGCATGACGATCGTGAAGCAGATGAAGGAGCTCGGCTTCACCCCCAGGCTCTCCTTCTTCATCCGCGCGCCCGACGCCCAGATCTGGTCGCAGAACCTCGGCAAGGACGGCGACTTCATGGTGCTGGCCGCGGGCTGGCACCACGCCATGAAGGGCGCCGGGGTCAAGGAGCTGAACGACGCACACCAGAAGAAGTTCGGCCGTCCGGCGGATCCGCTGGTCGGCCCGGCCTACGCGTGCGTGGAGATCCTGGCCGCCGCGGTGACCCGCGCCGGCTTCCCGGATCGCGAGAAGGTGCGCGACGCGATCGCGGCGACGAACATGAACACGGTGATCGGCAGCGTGAAGTTCCGCCCGGACGGCACCGGCATCGTCCCGCAGGCGCTCCTGCAGTGGCAGAACGGCAAGCAAGAGCTGGTGTGGCCGAAGGAGGCGGCGACCGCGACGCTGGCGTTCCCGGCGCCCCCGTTCGCCAAGCGCTGAGCCCCGGCGCCTGAGTCGACCGTGGCCCTCCTCGAGGTCGAGCGGCTGACCAAGGGCTTCGGCGGCGTCCTCGCGGTCAGCGACGTGAGCCTCACCCTCGAGGCCGGCGAGCTGCTCGGCGTCATGGGGCCGAACGGCTCCGGCAAGACCACGCTGTTCAACCTGATCGCGGGCGCGCTCCGTCCAGACCGCGGGCGCATCCGCTTCCAGGGCCACGACATCGCCGGACTCTCTCCGCACCGCGTCTGCGCCCGCGGAGTCGCGCGCACGTTCCAGCTCGTGCGGCCCTTCGCGGGCCTCTCCGCGCTCGACAACGTGCGGGTGGGCTGCCTCTACGGCCGGCGGCGCGGGGCGGGCGCCCGGACGGAGGCCCTCCGCCTGCTCGCCCTCGTGGGCCTCGAAGACCGCGCGGCGACGCCGGCCGCCGCCCTCACCTTGATGGACCGGAAGCGCCTCGAGCTGGCCCGCGCGCTCGCCACCGGGCCGGACCTGCTGCTGCTCGACGAGTTCATGGCCGGTCTGAACCCGACCGAGACCGCGGCGGCCATGGGCCTGATCCGCCGGCTGGTCGCCGATGGGCTCTCGGTGCTGATGGTGGAGCACATCGTGTGGGCACTGATGGACCTCGCGCGGCGCATCGTGGTGCTGAGCGCGGGCGAGAAGATCGCGGACGGCCCGCCCGCCGCGGTGGCCGCCGATTCCCGGGTGGTGGACGTCTACCTCGGCGTGGAGCGCCCGGGAGCCGCGCGTGCTTGAGATCCGCGGCCTCGAGGCCGCCTACGGCGACGTCCCCGCGCTCTCCGGCGTCACGCTTCGCGTCGGCGCAGGCGAGATCGTGGCGCTGCTCGGCCCGAACGGCGCGGGCAAGTCCACCCTGCTCGGCTGCGTGGCCGGGCTGGTACGGCCCCGCGCGGGCATCATCTCCTGGGACAGTGAGAACCTTCTGGCAGTCTCCCCGCACCGGATCGTCGAGCGCGGCCTCGCGGTGGTGCCGGAGGGCCGGCGCCTCTTCGGCTCCATGACGGTGGAGGACAACCTCGACCTGGGCGCCTTCTCGCCGCGGGCCCGCGCGGCGCGACGGGAGAGCCTCGAGCGCGTGTTCGCGCTCTTCCCCGATCTGCGGACGCGCCGGCGGCAGATCGTCCGCGCCCTCTCCGGCGGCCAGCAGCAGATGGTGGCGGTGGGCCGCGCCCTGATGGCGAGCCCGCGCCTGCTGATGCTGGACGAACCGTCGCTCGGCATCGCGCCCCTGCTGGTGCGCCGGATCCTCGACGCGCTGGTCGAGATCAACCGCGCCGGCGTGGCCGTCTTCCTGGTGGAGCAGAACGTGCGCGCCGCGCTGACCCTGGCCCACCGCGCCTACATCCTGGAAGGCGGGCGCGTGGTGGGCGAGGGCGAAGGCCCCGCGCTGCTGCGCGATGCTTACGTGCGCCGCGCCTACCTGGGGCCGCTGGCCGCGGGCGGCTGAGGCGCGTGAGGCTCGTGAGGCGGCCCAGCCGATGACGGTTCTCGCGCAGCAGATCGTGCTCGGCCTGCTCCTGGGCGGCCTCTACGGGCTGGCCGCGGCCGGCCTCTCGCTCGTGTTCGGCGTGCTCAAGGTGCTGAACGTGGCCCACGGTGAGCTGATCATGCTGGGCGGCTACGGGGCCTACTGGCTCTTCGCGCTCCTGGGCCTGGATCCCTTCGCCTCGCTCCTCCTGGTGATCCCGGGCTCGCTGCTGCTGGGCGCCCTGCTGTTCCTCGTGCTCTTCGGCTTCGTGGTGCGCGCGCCCGAGGAGACGCGGATCAAGAACTCGCTGCTGGTGGGGTTCGGCCTGGCGCTGGCGCTCCACGCTCTCGCGGTGCGTCTCTTCACCGCGGACGATCGCTCGATCTCCACCGGCTACGGCGGCGCGGTGATCACGGTGGGGCCGATCGCGATCCCGGTCATCCGCCTGGCGAGCCTCCTGGTGGCCCTCGCGCTGATCGCGGGGCTGCACCTCCTGCTCGCGCGCTGGCGGTGGGGCAAGGCCATCCGCGCCACCGCGGAGGACTGGCAGGCCGCGCTCCTCACCGGCATCGACATCCGGCGCGCGTACCTGCTGGCCTTCGCCCTCGGCACCGCGCTGGCCGGCGCCGCCGGCACGCTGGTGAGCGTCGGCTACTCGATCAGCCCGTCCATCGGCCTCGAGTGGACGCTCAAGGCCCTGATCGTGGTGGTGCTGGCCGGCCTCGGCTCCATGCTCGGCACCTTCACGGCCGGCCTCTTCGTGGGCGTGGCCGAGGCCCTCAGCGCGGCCGCCTTCGGCGGGCCCTACCGCGAGGTGATCGGCCTGGTCATCTTCCTGGTCGTCCTGGTCTTCAGGCCCCAGGGCCTGTTCGGTCGCGCCCGATGAGCGCCGAGCGCGCCTGGACTCTGGGCATCCTCCTCGCGCTCGGCCTGCTCGCCTTCCTGCCGCTGCTCGCGCCCCGCGACGACCTGCTCAACTTCGTGTTCCTCGTGCTGCTCTCGATCACCCTGGCCCAGAGCTGGAACATCATCGCAGGCTACGCGGGGCAGGTGAACCTCGGCCACGCCGCCTTCTTCGGCCTCGGCGCGCTCACCGCGCGCACGCTGTGGATCGCGGGCACGCCGGTGGTGGTCGCGATGGCCGCGGGCGCGGCGGTCGCCACCGCGTTCGCGCTGCTGATCGGCGCCGCCGCGTTCCGGCTACGCGGC
>DATGBR010000058.1:0-3725 GCA_035312605.1 Candidatus Methylomirabilota bacterium | reverse complement strand
TCGAGCTGGAGCAGGCGCCGGCGGCCGGCGCCCGGGACGTATGCGGTCAGCGTGCCGCCGCGTCCGGCGGTCACCGGCGGATCGGGCTCGTCGAGGGCGAGCCGGAGGCGTGCCACGCTCTCCGGGTCGAGGGCGGCGATGTCGGCGCGCGGGAGCCAGCCGCGCAGCCGCGCGAGCGCGGCGCGGTCCATGCCCGCGATGATACAGTCACCACGACATGCGCGTGACCACTCGGCTCGCCGGCCCCGACGACGCGGGGGCCATCGCTCGCATCTACAAGCAGGGGATCGAGGACCGCGTCGCGACCTTCGAGATCGAGCCGCGCAGCGAGGAGGACATCCGGACCCAGCTCGGTTGATCCGTCAAGAGGGCGGGTAGCCCGAATCCCGCCCCACTTCGGGCATAACTCCTGAGGGGGGCCAAGGGCTCGCGGTCTAACTCGCCGGTTTTCTGTTCCCGGGGCGCGTGGTATGACCTTTGCGTTGCAGCGCTGTTTTTGCTGGTCACTTTCGACACCGGAGGGCGCGATGAGCCACTATCACGATTCGGATGATCTGAAGGTCCTCGGAGAGTTCAAGAAGCTGGCCCCGGCGGAGTTCAAGGGGTTCGTGGAGCTCGACAGCATCGTCGGGCGCGACGACGGCAAGATCCCGCGGAAGTATCGCGAGCTGATCGCGCTGGCGGTGGCCTGCACCACTCAGTGCCCGTACTGCCTCGACGTCCACACCCGCAACGCGAAGAAGGCTGGCGCCACGCGGGAAGAGGTCGCGGAGTCGGCGCTCCTCGCCGCCGCCCTGCGCGCGGGAGCCGCGGTGACGCATGGGGCGCTCGCGGTCAAGCTGTTCGACGGGGCGTAGCGGCGACCCGCATCACCTCAGTACCGGTCGGCAAGCGTTGCCCGAGCGCGCGCCAGCAGATACAATCGCGCGCGTGAATCCTCGGGCCACCGCGATCGGGATTGCGCTGAGCCTGGGGGCCTGCGCGCCCGTCGCGGTGCCGATGCCGATCCAGCCGTTCCCCGACGTGCCGGTGCCGGCCGAGTGGACGCCATACTCGGACGACTGGGTGATGATCCGCTCCCCGAAGATCACCGCGGCGCGGCTCATCTACTTCACTCCGGAGAGCGTCGAGGAGACACTGGCGCACGCGCGGCGCCTCCTGGCCCGCGCGGGGTGGATCGAGACCCGCAGCGACCGCTTCGTGAGCGCGGAGAAGTTCCCCGGGGTGTGGGTCGAGTTCAGCAAGGACGACGACATCTGCCGCCTGACCGTGATCGCGGGCGCCGGGGCCACTCACGTCGACTACACGCTCGCGCGCGTGAACCCCGGCTCCTGATGGCCACCGCCGACCTGGTCTGGCGCTCCGCGCTCGAGCTGGCCGCCCTCATCCGGGCCAAGCAGGTGTCGCCGGTGGAGGTGGTCGACGCGGTGCTGGCCCGTATCGAGCGGCTGCACCCGGCGCTCAACTGCTACGCGACCGTGACCGCCGAGGAGGCGCGCGACGCGGCGGTGGCCGCCGAGGTCGCGGTGGAGACCGGCGAGGAACTCGGGCCGCTCCACGGCGTGCCGGTGTCGATCAAGGACCTGGTGTTCACGCGGCGCGTGCTCACCACCGGCGGCTCGCGGCTCTTTGCCGATCACGTGCCGGAGGAGGACTCGGTCTGCGTCGAGCGGCTCAAGGGCGCGGGGGCGATCATCGTCGGCAAGACCACGACCCCCGAGTTCGGCCACAAGGCGGTGACGGACAGCCCGCTCTTCGGCATTACCCGCAACCCGTGGAACCCGGCCCTCACGCCCGGCGGATCGAGTGGCGGCGCGGGCGCGGCGGTGGCCGCCGGCCTGGGTCCGCTCGCGGTGGGCACCGACTGGGGCGGCTCCATCCGCATCCCCGCCTCCTTCTGCGGCATCTACGGGCTCAAGCCGTCCTTCGGGCGCGTGCCGCAGTTCCCCGGCTTCCCGAGCTCGGAGACGCTCTCCCACAGCGGGCCGCTCACCCGCACCGTGCGCGATGCGGCGCTGATGCTCGACGCGATCGCGGGCCCCGACGATCGGGACCGGCACTCGCTGCCCGCGGCCGGCCGGTCGTATCTCGAGGCGTGCGAGGGCGGCATCGCGGGGCTGAGCATGGCGTGGTCGCCGGACCTGGGCTACGCGCGGCTCGATCCGGAGGTCGCCGATCTGTGCGCGGCGGCGGCCGAGCGCTTCGAGAGCTTCGGTGGGCACGTCGAGGTGGTGTCGCCCTCGTGGGATGATCCGGAGGAGATCTTCCGGATCATGGTGGGCGCCGAGACGTGGGGCGCGTGGGGCGAGCGCCTGGAGGCCGACGGCGAGAAGATGGACCGCTCGCTGCGCGCGCTGATGAAGTTCGGGGCGGGTGTCACCGCCGAGCAGTACCTGCGGGCGCTGCGCCGCCGCCAGGACTTCTGGACGGAGGTGCAGCGCTTCCTGGCGCGCTTCGACCTCCTGATCACGCCCACGGTGGCGGTGCCGCCGTTCGAGGTCGGGCGGCCCGGGCTCAACGAGATCAACGGCCAGCCCTCGTCGCCGCTCGGCTGGACCCCGTTCTGCTTCCCGTTCAACCTGACCGGCCAGCCCGCGGCGACGGTGCCGGTCGGCTTCACGAGCGCGGGGCTGCCGGTGGGCCTGCAGATCGTCGGCCGCCGTCACGCCGACCACACCGTGCTGGCCGCCTCCGCCGCCTTCGAGGCGGCCCAGCCCTGGGCGGAGCGCCGCCCGCCGGTCGACTAGGCGGGTCGCCCGGGCTGGCCGCGTCCCCGTGATGCGACTCGCGCTGATCTGCCTCGGCGGAGCGGTCGGGACCGGCGCCCGATACCTGCTCGGCGGCGTGGTGGCGCGCTGGGCCGGGCCCGATTTCCCGTACGGCACGCTGCTGATCAACGTGCTCGGCTCCTTTCTCATCGGAGTCGTCCAGCAGGTGGGGCTCACCTCGCTGCTGATCCCGGACACCCTGCGCCTGGTCCTCGCGGTCGGGGTGATGGGGGGATTCACCACGTACTCGTCCTTCTCCTACGAGACCATCCGGCTGCTGGAGGCGGGCTCGTGGCTCGCCGCGAGCGTGTACGTTGCCCTCACCACCGCGCTCTGCCTCGCGTGCTGTGTGGCGGGTCTGTCGCTCGGCCGCGTCCTGATCGAGGGAAAGGGAGGCTGGTAGCCATGCGCAAGCTGGATGGGGAGCAGGTCCTGATGCGGATCTTCGTCGGCGAGAGCGATCGCTGGGAGCATCGTCCGCTCCATGCGGCTCTCGTCGAGCTCTTCCGCCGAGAGGGGCTGGCCGGGGCCACCGTGCTGCGCGCGGTGGCGGGCTTCGGGGCCGACTCGGTCGTGCACACCGCGAACATCCTGCGGCTCTCTGCGGATCTGCCCCTGGTGATCGAGGTGGTGGACTCGCAGGAGCACCTCGACCGGGTGCTGCCTCAGGTGGATCGCATGATGCGCGGCGGGCTCATCACCATGGAGAAGGTGCGCGTGCTGAAGTACGAGCACACCGCCGCCGGCTAGCGTCGGGACGTGCTGCCCTCCTGCCGCTTCTCCGACTCCATGATCAGCGACCGGTGCTCCTGCAGGGCGCGGTCGTAGCGGCGGAGCATGTCGTCGCGCTGGGCGTGGGACTGCAGGCGCTCCGCGAGCATGCCGGCGAAGAACGCGACCAGCACGATCACCACGAGGGCCAGGCCCTGGAGGACCCGCCGCGGACCGGACGACCGC
>DATGBR010000057.1:0-20149 GCA_035312605.1 Candidatus Methylomirabilota bacterium | reverse complement strand
GTCGGCGGACGCACCAACGCGGGGACCTCCAACGACTACACCTTCTACTATCTCCTGCTTCCCGCGGCCCGCGCGCTGCCGGGCATCGCCCTGATCGCGGACATGGTTCTCAACTCCGTCTTCGACCCCACCGAGCTCACGCGTGAGCGCGAGGTGGTGTTCGAAGAGGTGCGGTTGAACGAAGACAATCCGCGCTCGTCGCTGGGGCGCCAGCTCTACAACCTGCTGTACCAGGAGCATCCATACGGACGGCCGGTGCTGGGCGACGCTGCCGACCTGCGGGCCGCAACCCAGGAGACCCTCCGCGGGTACTACACGCGCTACTACGTCCCGAACAACATGACGCTGGTGGTGGTCGGCCCCGTCGATCCGGCCGCGGTGCGAGCGGCCGCGCTGGAGGCATTCGGCGCCCGGCCGGCCGTGCCGTACACGCGCCCGCCGCTCCCCGCGCCCGGCCGATTCGACGGCGTCCGCGACCGGGCGGTGGAGCGGCCAGAGCGACAGACCCAGCTCGGGCTCGCATGGCTCGGGCCGCCGCTCGGGCACTCCGACATGGCCGCGGTGGACGTGCTCGGCCACATCCTGGGCGGCCCGCGCAGCTCCCGGCTCAACCAGGCGCTGCGGGAGCGCGCCCGGCTCGTCTCGAGCATCAGCGGCTGGTACGGGGCGCTCCAGGGCGCGGGAACCATCGGCGTCACGGCTCAGCTCGAAGGGCGGGACGCGGGTGCGGTGGAGCAGGCCATCCTGGCCGAGATCGAGCGCGTCCGATCCGACGGGGTCACTCCGGATGAGCTGGCGCGGGCCATCACCGCGTCGGAGGCGGAGCGCGAGTTCTCGCGCGAGACGGTGGAGGGGCTCGCCCTCGCGTACGGCCGCGCCGAGACCACGTGGAACCTCGAAGAGGAGCGCGCCTACGTGGACCGCGTGCGCAAGGTGACGCGGGCCGAGGTACAGGCGGCGGCGCGCCGCTATCTCACCGCCTCGTACGCGCGGCTCACCTTCGTCCCGCGGGCCCGGACCCCATGAGGGCCCCGCGGTTGCTCGGGACGGCGGTGCTCGCCGCGACGGCGGCGTGGGCCCTGGTCGGCGCCGCAGCGGCCCAGGGGCCCCGGCGCGAGCAGCTGCCGAGTGGGCTCACCCTGCTGGTACGCGAGAACACCGCCACCCCGGTCGTCGCCGCCTCGCTGTTCGTGCGGGTTGGCTCGCGGTGGGAGACGGAGGACGACGCGGGCATCAGCCATCTGCTGCAGCAGGTGCTGCTCAAGGGAACCCCGACCCGCTCGGCCCTCGAGATCGCCGAGACCGCGGAGGGACTGGGCGGGGGAATCAGCGCCTCGGCCGACATGGACTTCTCCGAGCTGCGCGCCACCGCGCTCGCGCGGAACTGGAAGAAGATGATCGAGCTGATGGCCGACGTCGCGCTCCGGCCGACGCTGCCGGACGCCGAGATCGACGGAGAGCGGCGCGTGATGCTGACCGCGCTGCGCAGCCGTCAGGACCAGCCGTTCCCGCTCGCCATGGACACCGTCATGAGCCGCGTGTACGGCGACCACCCCTACGGGCGCCCGATCCTCGGGCGACCGGCCGCGCTCGAGCGAATCGATCGCGCGGCCCTGCTCGCGTACCACCAGCGCTTTTACCGTGCCCCGCGGATGATCCTGGCGGTGAGCGGAGACGTGAGCGCGCGGGAGGTGATGGCCGAGGTCGCGCGCCGGTTCGCGGCGGCCCCCGCGGGCGAGGGCGAGCCGGAGCCCACGCTGCCCGCCGCCGCGGCGCGCGCCGACCGCACCGTGCTCGTGAGGCCATCCGCGCAGGCGCAGGTGCTGGTCGCGTTTCTCGCTCCGCCCACGTCGCACCCCGACTACGCGGCGGTGAAGGTGCTGACCACCGCCCTGGGCGGTGGCATGGCCGGGCGCCTCTTCACCGAAGTGCGCGACAAGCAGGGCCTGGCCTACTCGACCGGCGGCGCCTATCCCTCCCGGCTGGGACCGGGGGTCCTCTATATGCAGCTCGGCACCGCCCCCGCGAATCAGGTCCGCGCCGAGGCGGCCATGCTGGGCGAGCTGGAGCGGATCCGGCGCGATCCGGTGAATCCCGCCGAGCTGACCCGCGCCAAGGCGTACCTGCTCGGGAATTTCGCGCTCGACCGGCGAACCAATGCGCGCCTGGCCTGGTACGACGCCTTCTTCGAGGTGCTCGGAGTCGGGCTCGACTTCGCCGACCGCTACACCCGGGCGGTGGAGGCGGTCACCGCGGAGGACCTGCTACGCGTGGCGCAGACATACCTCGCCGCGCCGACGATCGTGACCCTCGGGCCCGCCGCCCAGTAGGCTGGGGTGTTCCCTCTCAAGGACGACAATCCGAGCAACAGCGCTCCCGTCGTCACGGTCGCGCTCATCGTCCTGAACGCCCTGTTCTTCGTCTACCAGATCTCGCTCGAGGCGGGCGGCGCGGACGGGGCGCGAGCGGGACAGGCCTTCATCGATGAGTTCGGCCTCGTACCGTGCCGCCTGACCGGGGCGTGTCGGGTCGGCCCCGAGCTGCCGTCGCCGATCCTCACCATCTTCACGTCGATGTTCATGCACGGTGGGCTGTTCCACATCGGCGGGAACATGCTCTACCTCTGGATCTTCGGCAACAACGTCGAGGACACGCTCGGCCACGGGCGATACCTCCTCTTCTATCTGCTCTCCGGCGTCGCGGCCGCGCTGGCCCAGACCGCAGTCGGGCCGAGCTCGATGGTGCCGATGGTGGGGGCGAGCGGGGCGGTCTCGGGCGTCCTCGGGGCATACCTCCTGCTGTTCCCCCACGCCCACGTCACCACGCTCATCATCCTGGGCTTCTTCTTCCGGCTCGTGCACATCCCGGCCATGGTCGTGCTGGGGTTCTGGATCGTCCTGCAGGTGCTGAACGGGCTCGGCAGCTTCGGATCGAGCGGGGGCGTGGCCTTTTTCGCCCACATCGGAGGCTTCCTGTTCGGGATGGGGCTCCTCTACGTGCTGAAACCCCGCGCCCGGAGCCGCGCCGGCTGAATTGGGCGGGGGAGGGGGTTCGGCTATATAATTGTGACCGTTGAAATTTCCGGCACGGTCCCCGGGGGCTGAGGAGCCCGCATGAACGCCATCGTCAGGGCTTTGGGAGTCGGGACACGCCTCCAGCCCCGGACCGCCCGTCTCTCCGTGCCGTTCGGCTCGGCCGACCGCGCCGCTCCCCACGATCTCCCCCTTCGAGATGACCACCCGGCGTGCTCTGCAGAGGACGAGGAACTGAACCTGAACGGCGAACGAGCCCAGGTGTCGGTCGCGCGGGCGCGCGATCGGGTCGCGGGCGGGAGAAAGGAGCCGGCGTGAAGAGGTTCCCCAAAAAGCGTGGCCTGTCGAAGCCTGCCGTGCCTCAGCGGAAGAGCGCCGCGAGTGCCCGCGGTAAGGCGGCTGCCGTGACCGAACGCGGGGCTGGCGAGAATCGCGCGAAGACCAAGGTCAGGCTGGACGTGGCCCTGGTGGAGCGCGGGCTGCTCGAGTCGCGCGAGAAGGCCGCGCGCGCCATCATGGCCGGCGACGTGCTGGTGGACGGCCAGCGCGTGGACAAGGCGGGAGCCCTGGTCACGCCGGGCGCCAAGATCGAGCTGGTCGCGCGGCCACGCTTCGTGAGCCGCGGCGGTGACAAGCTGGCCCACGCGCTCGCCACCTTCGCCATCGAGCCGCGCGGGCGGGTCGCCATCGACGTGGGAGCCTCCACGGGCGGGTTCACCCACTGCCTGCTGGAGCAGGGAGCGGTGAAAGTCTACGCGGTGGACGTGGGCCACGGCCAGCTCGACGCCAAGCTGCGGGCCGACGGCCGGGTAGTCGTGATGGAGAAGACCAACGCCCGGAACCTGCCGGTGGACTCCTTCCCGGAGTCGCCCGACCTGGCCACCGTCGACATCTCGTTCATCTCGCTCGAGAAGGTGCTGCCCTCGGTCTTCGGCGTGCTCACGTCCCAGGGCGAGGCGGTGGTGCTGGTCAAGCCCCAGTTCGAGGTGGGCAAGGGCCAGGTCGGCAAGGGGGGCGTGGTGCGCGACGGCTCGCACCACCGGATGGTGATGGCGCGGGTCGCCCGCTTCGCGGTGCTGCACGGCTGGCACGTGCGCGGGGTCACCGCCTCGCCGCTGAAGGGCCCGAAGGGCAATCGCGAGTTCTTCCTGCTGCTGACCAAGACCGGACGCACGCTCACCGACCTCGACACCCTTATCGCCAAGGTCACCGCGGAGGAGGAGCCTCCCGCGTGAAGCGGCTGGGCATCGTCGCCAAGACCGACCGGGAGGAAGCGCGCACGGTCGTGCCCCAGCTGCTCGACTGGTGCGCCGCGCGAGGCATCCAGCCGATCCTCGAGAAGGAGACCGCGGGCCTCTGCCCGCAGGCGACCGGGCCGGTGGTCGGTCGCTCGGAGCTGCCCGCCCAGTCCGATCTCCTGCTCGTGCTCGGCGGCGACGGCACGCTCCTCAGCATGGCGCGCCTGGTGGGAGACCTGGCGGTGCCGATCCTCGGCGTCAACCTGGGCGGGCTCGGCTTCCTGACCGCCCTCACCGTCGAGGAGCTGTTCCCCGCGCTCGAGGCCTACCTGCGCGACGAGCTGGTCATCGAGGACCGCATGCTGCTCGAGGCCCGCGTCTTCCGCCAGGGCGAGCGGCTCGGAGAGTACGCGGCGCTCAACGACGTCGTCATCACCAAGTCGGCGATGAGCCGCATCATCCGGCTCGAGGTGGCGGTGGACGGCGACTTCGCCACCGGCTATCGCGCGGACGGGCTCATCCTCTCGACGCCCACCGGCTCGACCGCCTACTGCCTCTCGGCCGGCGGGCCCATCGTCTTCCCGACCATGGACGCGGTCGTGCTCACCCCGATCTGCTCTCACACCCTCACCAATCGCCCGATCGTGCTGCCCGCGACCCAGCGCATCTCGATCACCCTGCTGACCGACCAGGACGTGATGCTCACCCTGGACGGCCAGGTGGGCTTCGCGCTCAAGGCCAACGACACCGTCGAGGTGCGGCGCGCCACCGCCCGCACGCGGCTCCTCCGTGTGCCGCAGAAACATTTCTTCTCGGTCCTCCGGACCAAGCTCAAGTGGGGGGAGCGATAAGGATACAGTTGAGCGCCGCCGGGCCGGGGCCGTAGCATGGTGATGACCATGCTGCGCGAGCTGTCCATCCGCAACCTGGCCGTGGTCGAGGAGGCGGTGGTGCCCTTCGCCCCCGGCCTCAACGTGCTGACCGGCGAGACCGGCGCCGGCAAGTCCATCGTGGTGGACGCGCTGCTGCTCATCACCGGCGCGCGCGCCCAGCTCGACTGGATCCGCACCGGTGCCGACACCGCGCTGGTCGAGGCGGTCTTCGAGATCGATCCGGCCGGCCCGGTGGCCGCGCTGCTCGACGAGGCCGGCCATCATCCGGGCGATGGCCAGCTCGTCATCAAGCGGGAGCTGGCCCGCTCCGGGCGTCATCGCGCCTTCGTCAACGACGGGGCCGCGACGGTGGGGCTACTCGAGCGCCTGGGCGAGCTGCTCGTGGAGCTGCACGGCCAGCACGAGCACCAGCGCCTGATGGAGCCGGCCCGCCAGCTCCTCCTGCTGGACCGGTTCGCGGAAGCTCTCGACCGCCGGGAGCGCGTGGGGGCGCTGGTGCGCACGTGGGAAGAGGCGCGCGCCGCCCTCGATCGCCTGCGGAGCGAGATGCGGGAAGGGGCCCGGCAGGAGGATCTCTACCGATTCCAGCTCGCCGAGATCGACGACGTGCGCCTGAAGGACGGCGAGGAGGAAGAGCTGCGGGCCGAGCGCTCGCGCCTGCAGCACGCGGAGCGGATCGCGGCCGGGCTGCAGGAGACGGTCGATCTGCTCTACGAGGAGCCTCAGTCCGCCACCACGCGGCTCAGCCGCGCGGCCACGCTCCTGCGCGACCTCTCGCGCTACGAGCCGGACGCGGCCGCCTCCATCGAGGCCATCGAGGGCGCGCAGGCCTATCTCGAGGACGTGGTGGGCCGTGCGCGCGCGCTGCGGGACCGCGCGGTCTTCGACCCCGAGCGGCTCGAGCAGATCGACGCGCGACTCGACGCCATCGTCAAGCTCAAGCGCAAGTACGGAGACTCGGTGGCGGCCATCCTCGCGCACCGCCAGGAGGTGGCGACCGCGCTCGACCGCATCACGCGGCACGACGCGATCGCGGAGGAGATGGAGCGCGGGGTGGCCGCGGCGGCGGCCGCCGCCGGGGCGGAGGCGGCCGCGCTCTCCCAGGCGCGCACCCGGGGAGCCGAGCGCCTCGAGCGGCTCATCCAGAAGGAGATCCGGGGGCTCGGGATGGAGCACGGCCGCTTCCGCGTGGCCCTCCGTCGCGAGCCGGCGGCGGCGGGCGAGCTCGCCGCCGGCCCCGATGGCTGGCGGGTGGGCGCGCGCGGGGCCGAGAGCGCCGAGCTGCTGCTCTCTGCCAACCCCGGCGAGGACCTGCGCCCGCTCACCAAGGTCGTCTCGGGCGGCGAGCTGTCCCGGGTGATGCTGGCCGCGAAGACGGTCCTGGCCGCCGCCGACGACGTGCCGGTGCTGGTCTTCGACGAGGTGGACGCGGGGATCGGCGGCCGCGTCGCGGACGTGGTGGGCCAGAAGCTTGCGGCCAGCGCGACGGGGCGACAGGTGCTCTGCGTGACCCACCTGGCCCCCATCGCGGCCTACGCGGGCCAGCACCTGCTGGTGGAGAAGCGCGTGGCCCGCGGCGCGACGCGGACCACCGTGACCCTGCTGCCCGCGGCGGCCCGGGTCGACGAGCTCGCCCGCATGCTGGGGGGCGAGCGGGTCACCGAAGCGTCCCGCCGGCACGCCCGCGAGCTCCTGCGGGGCGCGCGCTGACCCGGACGGGCGGCCGTGCTCCTGCTGGTGGTGTAAGATGAGGCCCTGATGCTGAACGCGATCTTCCGCTCGATCTTCGGCACCAAGCACGAGCGCGACGTCAAGCGCATGCGCCCGGTGGTGGCCACCATCGCCGCGCTCGAGCCCGGCCTGCAGGCCCTCTCCGACGACGCGCTCCGCGCCCGCACCACCGAGCTGCGGCAGCGGCTGGCCGACGGCGCCCAGGTCGACGACCTGCTGCCCGAAGCCTTCGCGGTGGTCCGCGAGGCCGCGCGCCGGACCGTGCACATGCGCCACTTCGACGTTCAGATGATGGGCGGCATGGTGCTCCACTCCGGGAAGATCGCGGAGATGGCGACCGGCGAGGGCAAGACCCTGGTGGCGACGCTCCCCGCCTACCTCAACGCGCTCCCCGGCAAGGGGACGCACGTGGTCACGGTCAACGACTACCTGGCCCGGCGCGACGCCCAGTGGATGGGACCGATCTACCACGCCCTCGGCCTGACCGTCGGCGTCATCCAGCACGAGATGCAGTACCGGTACGACCCCGACTTCGCCTCGCCCGACATCCGGCTCGCCGCCCTCCGCCCGGTCACCCGGAAGGAGGCCTACGCGGCCGACATCACCTACGGGACCAACAACGAGTTCGGCTTCGACTACCTCCGCGACAACATGCAGTTCAGCCTCGACGACATCGTCCAGCGCGAGCACTACTACGCCATCGTGGACGAGGTCGACTCGATCCTGATCGACGAGGCGCGCACCCCCCTGATCATCTCGGGGCGCGACCGGAGCGCGGAGAGCCGGGCCCCCCTCTACGAGAAGGTCAACCGGATCATCCCGCGGCTCAAGCGGGCCGCCACCATCGTGGAGGGCAAGCTCTCCGAGATCGAGGAGACCGTGGAGGGCGACTTCATCGTCGACGAGAAGTCGCGCACCGTGTCGCTGACCGATCAGGGCGGCGCCTACTGCGAGCGGCTGCTCGGCATCGAGAACCTGTCCGACCCGACCCACATCGAGACCGCCCACCACATCCACCAGGCGCTGAAGGCCCACCACATCTTCCACAAGGACGTGGACTACGTGGTCAAGGACCTGGAGACGGTGGACGACCAGGGGCGCGCGTCGCTCCAGCCCCAGGTCATCATCGTGGACGAGTTCACCGGGCGCATGATGCCGGGCCGGCGCTGGTCCGACGGCCTGCACGAGGCGGTGGAGGCCAAGGAAGGGCTCAAGATCGCGCGGGAGAACCAGACTCTCGCCACCATCACGCTGCAGAACTACTTCCGGATGTACGACAAGCTCTCCGGCATGACCGGCACCGCGGCCACCGAGGCCGAGGAGTTCGCCAAGATCTACGAGCTCGACGTCACGGTGATCCCGACCAACCGCACGCTGGGCCGGGTCAACTTCCCGGACGTGGTGTACAAGAGCGAGCGCGAGAAGTTCGACGCGGTGGCCAACGAGATCGCGGAGCGGCACGCGGCGGGCCAGCCGGTGCTGGTCGGCACCGTCTCCATCGAGAAGTCGGAGCGCCTCTCCAAGCTGCTCAAGAAGCGCGGGATCGCCCACCAGGTGCTCAACGCCAAGTACCACGAGCGCGAGGCCGAGATCGTGGCCCAGGCCGGGCGCGAGAAGTCGGTCACCATCGCCACCAACATGGCCGGCCGGGGCACCGACATCCTGCTCGGCGGCAACCCCGATTTCCTCGCCAAGGCCCTGCTGAGCAAGAAGGGGCTCGACCCCGCCACCGCCCCCGCGGAGGCGCGCGAGGCGTCCTGGCTCGAGGCGAAGAAGTCGACCGATCCCGAGCACGAGCGGGTGGTCGCCCTCGGGGGCCTGCACATCATCGGCACCGAGCGCCACGAGTCGCGGCGGGTCGACAACCAGCTCCGCGGGCGGTCGGGACGCCAGGGCGACCCCGGCTCCTCGCGCTTCTACCTGTCGCTCGAGGACGACCTCCTGCGCATCTTCGGCTCCGAGCGGATCCAGCGCATCATGGACCGCCTCGGCATGGAAGAGGGCGAGCCGATCGAGCACAAGCTGGTCACCCGGGCGATCGGCACCGCCCAGAAGCGGGTGGAGACGCGCAACTTCGAGATCCGCAAGCACCTGCTCGAGTACGACGACGTGATGAACAAACAGCGCGAGATCGTCTACGGACTGCGGCGCGAGGTCCTGGCCGGGGAGAGCCAGGAGGAGACCCTGCTGGAGTGGATCGGCGACCTCGCGGGCAGCGTGGTCGAGCGCTACGCGGCCGCCGACGCCCATCCCGAGGACTGGGATCTGGTCGGGCTCAACGAGGCGCTCCATCGCCAGTTCGATTTCCGGGTGCCGACCGCTCACCTGGAGGAGGTGTCCTCTCAGCCGGCCCTGGTCGACGAAGTCACCGAGGCGGCCGAGCGCCACTACCGCGAGCGCGAGCGGGAGATGGGCGCCGAGATGTTCCACCGGCTCGAGCGCTGGATCGTCCTCGGGCTCGAGTGGGAGGGTGGGGGGTTCCGCGGGATCAACCAGCTCTGGCGCGAGCACCTGCTGAACATGGATCACCTGAAGGAGGGCATCGGGCTGCGCGGGTACGGCCAGCGTGATCCGCTGACCGAGTACAAGAAGGAAGCCTTCGACATGTTCCAGGAGATGATCGGCAGCCTGAAGGAGACGGCGGTCGAGCAGCTCTTCAAGGTGCGCATGACCCAGGAAGACGCGCCCACCACCCGGGTGGCCCAGCGGGCCCCCGAGTGGCAGGAGACGCGGGGCGGGGAACAGGGCGACGGGGCTCCGCGCGCAGCCGCGACCCGGACCGAGCCGCGCGCGGCCGACGGCCAGAAGGTGGGCCGCAACGACGCGTGCCCCTGCGGCTCGGGCAAGAAGTACAAGAAGTGCTGCCTGCTCAAGGGGGCCTAGCGACCCCGTCCGGCCCGACCCACATCTAGTGCCGCCGCGCCCCCACGGCCCCCACTCGTGGGGTTTTTTCTTGGTTGATCCCCCGACCGTGTGTTATCAATGAAACACGCCCTGCGGGCGTTGCCACGTCATGCGACTCGAATCGATCCTGATCCACGGCTTCAAGTCGTTCGCCGAGAAGACCGATGTGAAGGTCTTCCCCGGGGTCACCTGCATCGTCGGCCCGAACGGGTGCGGCAAGTCCAACGTGGCCGACGCGATGCGCTGGGCCCTCGGCGAGCAGAGCCCGAAGACCCTCCGTGGCAACAAGATGGAGGACGTCATCTTCCACGGCTCGGCGTCGCGGAAGATGGTCGGCATGGCCGAGGTCAGCCTCGTCTTCAACAACGACGGCGGCCTCAACGTGCCCTGGAGCGAGGTGGCGGTGGCCCGGCGCCTGTACCGGACCGGGGAGAGCGAGTACCTGCTCAACACCAACGTGTGCCGCCTGCGAGACGTCCAGGATCTCTTCGCGGGCACCGGGGTCAATCCGAAGGCCTACGCGCTCATGGACCAGGAGCGCCTCAACCACGTGCTGACCGCCAAGCCGTGGGAGCGCCGGATGTTCATCGAGGAGGCGGCGGGCATCGCCCGCTACAAGCAGCAGCGCTCCGAGACCCAGGGGAAGCTCGACGCGACGCGCCTCAACATGCAGCGGCTGCGCGACGTGATGGAGGAGGTGCGGCGGCAGCTCTCGTCGATCGAGCGCCAGGCCCGCAAGGCCCAGCAGTACAAGGCGCTCCAGTCCGAGCGGCAGGGTCTCGACCTGGCCCTGGTCGCCGCCGACTACGCGGCCCTCGCCGCCCAGCACGAAACGGTGACGCGCGAGATGGAGTCGCTCCGCGAGGCGGAGGAGCAGCAACGGGCCCGGGTGGCGACCCTCACCGGGCGGCAGGCTCTCCAGGCGGCGGCGATCCAGGACATCGAGTACCGGCTGGGCGATCTGCGCCAGTCGGTGCAAAAGATCCAGGGCGAGGCCGAGCGCCTGCTCGAGCGCCGCGAGCAGATGGGGCTGCAGATCCAGGACCTGCTCGCGGAGGAGACCCGGCTCGAGGAAGAGATCCGCGGGCTCGCGGAGCGGCGGGTCGCCCTGTCCGCCGAGCGTGACGACAAGAGCCGGGCGCTCGACGAGGCCCGCCAGCGGCACGCCGGGCAAGACGAGGAGGTGCGGAGGGTCGAGGCGCAGATCGAGGCCTGCCGGTCCGCGCTCAGCGAGCGTCGGGAGCGCTTCGAGACCATCCGGCTCGAGCAGATCCGGGTGGCGGGCGCCCGCGCCGATCTGACGCGGTCGAGTGGGGAGCTGCGCGAGCGGCGCACGCAGGTCGACCGCCGCGCCGACCGGCTCGCCGCCGAACTGGCCTCAGCCCGCGCCGAGGCCGACACGCTCGCCGCCACGCGCCTGCGCCTGGAAACCGCGCGGCAGCGGACCGGCGCCCAGCTCTCGCTGCTCAGCGCCGAGCTGCAGGAGATCGACAGCGCTCGGCGGGATCATGAGACGGTCCGGACCGCAGCCCAGGAGTCGCTCGCCGGCCTCCGGGTGAAGCTCGCCGCGCGCCAGTCGGCGCTCGAGGCACTCGAGCGCCTCGAGCGGGAGCGCGAAGGCTACGGCGCTGGCGTGCGCGCCATGTTCGCGCGCACCGCCTCGGGAGACCAGGGCGGGGTGGTCGGAACCGTCGCCGATCTCCTGGAGGTGCCGAACGGGCTCGAGGCGGCGGTGGAGGCCGTCCTCGGCGACCGGCTGCAGTGGGTGGTGGTGGAGCGCTTCGAGCACGCCCGCGCCGCGCTCGGCTATCTCGAGCGGGAGGGCGCAGGTGCGGCGACTATCCTGCCGCTCGAGACGCTGCCCTCGCCCGCCGCGGTACCCGAGGACTCGGGAGAGGTGAGCTGGGCGACCCGGCTGGTGGGCGGCCCGCGGCCGGCCCTCCTCCACTACCTGCTCGGGCGCGTGGGCGTCGTGGCGCACCTGGACCAGGCCGAGACCCTGTGGCGGCGCAACGGAGTGATCGCGACCTACGTCACGCGCTCGGGTGAGGTGCTCTCACCGAGCGGCCGGCTCACCGGAGGCCACCGCGGCAGCGAGCGGCAGAGCAACGATCAGTCGCTTCTCGGCCGCAAGCGGGCCATCCGCCAGCTCGTCGAGGAGCTGGGGGGCCTCGGGCGCGACGTCGACGTCGCGGCGGCGCACCTCGAGACGGTGGAAGGCGAGGTGGCCGGGCTGCGCGCGCGGCTCGAAGGGATCCAGTCCAACTACCAGGCACAGGAGACGGCGCGGCTGTCCGGCGAGAAGGATCTCGAGTCGGTGCAGCGCGAGTCGGATCGGATCGCGCGGCACCTGGAGACCCTCGCGGCCGAGAACGAGCAGCTCGCGGGCGAGCGCGACGAGACCGCCTCGCAGCTGCTCGATCTGGAGCGCGCGCTGGTGGCCGCCGCCGAGCAGGAGGCGGGCCTGGGCGGCGACATGAGCGCGCTCCAGGCCCTGCTCGAGACCGGGCAGGGGGACGAGGCCGGGCTGACCGACCGCCTCACCGGCTGTCGCGTCGAGCTGGCCACGGTGGCCGAGCGGGTCGACTCCCTCGGTCGCGACATCGAGCGGATCGTGGGCCTCGAGCGCGACTTCGGCTTGCAGCAGGAGCAGTCGGTGGCCCGCCGCGCGCAGACCGCGGAGCGCCGGGCCGACCTGGCCACCGAGCGCGAGCGGACGGACGCCCAGGCGCGCGACGCGGTGACCGAGCGCGACCGGCTCGAGGCCGAGGTCGCGGTCATCGCGGAAGAGCACCAGCGGCAGCTCGCGGAGCGGCAAGCGGTGGACGGCGAGCTGCGCGAGGTGCAGCAGCAGCTGAACGCGCTCGTGAGCCGGCTCCACCAGCTCGACCTCATGGAGACGGAAGGGCGGGTGCGCCGCGAGGAGCTGCTGCAGGAGGCGCGGCGTCGGCACGCGGTCGAGACCGCGGAGGCCCTGCTGGGTGCCCACGATGCGGCCCGGGACCTGGACGAGGTGCGGCAGCGACACGAGGAGCTCTCCACCAAGCTCGAGGCGATGGGCCCGGTGAATCTGGTGGCCGACGAGGAGTTCCGCGAGCTCACCGAGCGTCTCGATTTCCTGCGGACCCAGCACGACGACGTGGTCGGCTCCATCAAGGATCTGGAAAAGGCTCTCCGCGGCATGACCCGCACCGCCCAGGAGCGGTTCCAGGAGGCCTTCGACGACATCAACCGGCACTTCAGCGAGATCTTCTCACGCCTGTTCGAGGGCGGGCGGGCCGAGCTGAGGATGGTGCCGCCGGAGGAGGGCGAGGAAGATCCGCTGGAGCTCGGCGTGGAGCTGATGGCCCAGCCGCGGGGCAAGCGCCTGCAGGCGGTCACCCTCATGTCGGGCGGCGAGAAGGCGCTCACCGGGCTGGCCCTGCTCTTCGCCATCTTCTACCACCGGCCGAGTCCGTTCTGCGTGCTGGACGAGGTCGACGCGCCCCTCGACGACGCCAACATCCACCGCTTCCTCCGGGTGCTGCGGGAGTTGTGCACCCAGACCCAGTTCGTGGTGATCACGCACAACCGCAAGACCATGGAAGCCGCCGACGTGCTCTACGGCGTGACCATGGAGGAGCCCGGGCTCTCGCGCCTCGTCTCAGTCAAGCTGACCGAAGCCTGAGCTGCGCTACACTACTGCGCATGCAGCAAGCTGAGGCCCCCGGCATGTCCCTCGGCGCGTATCTGCGTTCCCTCCGCGAGGCCAAGGGCGGCTCCCTCGAGGACATGGCGCGCTCGACTCGCGTGGGCATCCGCCACCTGGAGGCCCTGGAGGACGAGCGGCTCGCCGATCTGCCGTCACCCGTGTTCGTACGCGGCTTCATCCGCGCCTACTGCAGCTTCCTCCGCGAGAACGCGGAGCCCGCCCTCGGCCGGTATCAGGAGCTGGCCGGCACCCGAGCGGCAGCACAGGCCGCGAGCGCGCCGCCCCGGCCTCGCAACACGTGGGCGAGCAGCTCGCTGGTGGTCGGTCTTGGGCTCCTGCTGATCCTCGGTGTCGGCCTGATCCTGGTCAACCTCAGTGTCAAGAAGAGCGGTGGAACCCCAGCGACCACCGCCAGAACGGAACCGGCCAGGCCCTCGACATCGACAGCCCCGAGCCCGGCACTCGTGCCGGCACCGTCCACGCCGGCGCCGGCCATATCCGCCCCCCCGGTCACGGCTCCCACGCCGCCGCCAATACCACCGGTCGCGGCTGACCCACCTCGACCGGAGACTCCGCCCGCGGGCAGCCCGGCCCCGACAGCCCCGCCCGCGACCCGGCCGGCCCCGGGCACGGCCTCGACCGGCCAGCGGCTGGTGATCCGAGCGGTGGAGCCTACCTGGGTCCGCGTCCAGACCGACGAGGGGCGGATCGCGGAGGAGCTCCTGCCCGCTGGAGCCAGCCGCGAGTGGGCGGCCGAGCGCCGTTTCCTCGTGACCATCGGCAACGCCGGGGGCGTCGAGCTCACCCTGAACGGCAAAGCCCTGCCGCCGCTGGGGCCGAAGGGGACGGTGATCCAGCGCCTCGAGCTCCCCGCGCCGCCCACGACCGGCTCGTGAGCCTGTTTCGCTCCCTCGGGGAGCGCGTCCGGCAGGGGCTGCGACGCACCCGGGAGCTGATGGATGAAGGGCTCGGGGCCATCCTGTCCATCGCCCGCCCGGTCGACGAGGCCATGCTGGAGGAACTCGAGGAGACCTTGATCGCGGCCGACCTGGGCGCGACCGCCGCGAGCGCCTTCGTCAAGCAGGTCCGCGACGAGGTCAAGCGGGGCCGGGTCAGCTCGAGCCAGGACGTGCGCGCCGCCCTCCATCGCTTCCTCACCGAATCGCTCGCGGGCGCGGCGGCGCCCCTGCGGCTCGATGGGCACCCGACGGTGATCCTCATGCTGGGCGTCAACGGCGCGGGCAAGACCACCAGCACCGCCAAGCTGGCCGCGTCGCTCAAGTCCGACGGCAAGCGGGTGCTCATGGCCGCGGCCGACACGTTCCGGGCGGCCGCGATCGAGCAGCTGCAGGAGTGGGGCCGGCGGATCGACGTCGAGGTGATCCATCAGGCCCCGGGCGCGGACCCCGCCGCGGTGGTCTTCGACGCGGTGAAGGCGGCCTCCTCGCGGGGCTCGGACGTGCTGCTGGTGGACACCGCCGGGCGGCTGCACACCAAGTCGAACCTGATGGACGAGCTGGCGAAGCTCAAGCGGGTCCTCGGCCGGCAGCTCCCCGGCGCCCCCCACGAATCGCTGATGGTGCTGGAGGCCCCGACCGGTCAGAACGGGCTCCAGCAGGCGCGGATGTTCCACGAGGCCATCGGGCTCACCGGCCTCGTGCTGACCAAGCTCGACGGTACCGCCAAGGGAGGGATCGCGCTGCGCATCCACCAGGAGCTGGCGGTGCCGATCAAGCTGGTCGGGGTGGGTGAGCAGATCGAGGATCTCCAGCTCTTCGAGCCCGGGACCTTCGTCGACGCCCTCCTCGGGGAGCAGCAGGGGGAGCAGCCGGAGACCACGCCGGCGGGGTAGAATGCCTCCCAGGGCGGCTTCGGAGCGCCCCGGTGAACCCATGGACGACACCCGGTGGATGGCCCGCGCGCTGGCCCTGGCCGCTCGCGGCCGGGGGCTCACGTCCCCCAACCCGATGGTCGGCGCGCTGGTGGTCCGGGACGGCGCGGTGATCGCCGAGCGGTTCCACGAGCGGGCGGGCGGCCCGCACGCGGAAGCGGCCGCGCTCGAGGACGCCGGGGCGCGGGCCCGGGGGGCCACCCTCTACGTCACCCTCGAGCCGTGCAACCACGTGGGCCGAACCCCGCCCTGCGTGGAGGCCATCGTCCGCGCCGGCGTGCGCCGCGTCGTGGCCGCCGCCCGCGATCCGAACCCGCGCGTGACCGGGGGGGGAGCCGCCGGGCTGGCTGCCGCCTCCATCGAGGTCAGCGTGGGCTGCCTCGAGCGGGAAGCGCGGGAGCTGAACCATGCCTTCTTCACCGCGATCGCGCTCCAGCGCCCGCACGTGACCGCGAAGTGGGCCATGACGCTCGACGGCAAGATCGCGGCCCACGATCGGCAATCGCGGTGGATCACGGGAGAGGCGGCGCGCCGCGAGGCTCATCGGCTGCGGAGCGAGGCCGACGCCATCGTCACCGGCATCGGCACCGTGCTGGCCGACGACCCGGCCCTCACCGTGCGGCTCGAGCAGCCCTGGCCGCGCGAGCCGTACCGCGTGGTGGTCGACGGCCGGGCGCGCCTGCCGCTCGAGGCCGCCATGCTGCGCGCCGGCACCCGCGCGCGCATCCTGGTGGCGGCGGGAGAGGACGCGCCGGCCGCGCGGGTGGCCGGTCTGGCGTCGAGCGGCGTGACCGTGCTGCAGTGCAAGTCCCGCGACGGGCGAGTGGACGTCGCCGACCTCTGCGCGCGGCTCTTCGCTCTCGACGTCATCGCGGTGCTGCTCGAGGCCGGCTCCGAGCTGACCGGCGCGTTCGTGCAGGCCGGCCTGGTCGACCGGGTCGCCGCGTTCGTCGCCCCCAAGGTCCTGGGCGGATCCGACGCGCCGACCCCAGCGGGCGGCCCCGGCCTCCCGCTGGGTGATGCCCTGCGCCTGAGCGACCTCACCGCGCGGCCGCTGGGCGGCGACTGGCTCCTGGAAGGCCGAGTGGAGCGCTGATATGTTCACCGGCCTGGTCGAGGAAGTGGGCCGGGTGCTCGAGCGAGCGGGCTCCCGTCTCGTCCTCAGCGCGGACCGGGTCCTCGAGGAGAGCGGAGTGGGCGCGAGCGTGGCGGTGAACGGCGCCTGCCTGACCGTGGTGGAGGTGGGGGCCGGCAGACTCCGCTTCGATGTCGGGCCGGAGACGCTGGCACGGACCGCGCTCGGCGACCTGGCGGTCGGCGATCCGGTCAACCTGGAGCGCCCGATGCGGCTCGGGGGCATGGTCGGTGGACACCTGGTCCAGGGGCACGTCGATGGAGTGGGCACCGTGGCCGCACTCACCCGGCAGGCAGAGACCGCCCGGCTCACGATAGAATGGCCGGGCGAGGCGATGGCCCCGCTGCTGATCCCGCAGGGCTCGGTGGCGGTGGACGGGGTCAGCCTCACGGTGGCGCGGCTCAACGAGCGGGATTTCGAGATCATGGTCATCCCGCACACGCTGGTCGCGACCACCCTGGGGGGGCTGGCGCGGGGCAAGCGGGTGAACCTCGAGATGGATATGATCGGCAAGTACGTACAGCGCGTCTTGCAGTTGCGGGAGCCGCCGGCCCCCGGGAACGGGCCGGACGCGAGAGAGGGGATCCGGTGAGCGAGTCGCAGTTCGTTCCGATCGAGGAAGGCATCGAGGAGATCCGTGCCGGTCGCATGCTCATCGTGGTCGACGACGAGGACCGCGAGAACGAGGGGGACCTGCTCATGGCCGCCGAGAAGGCGACCCCGGAGGCGGTCAACTTCATGGCCAAGTACGGGCGCGGGCTCATCTGCATGCCCATGCTCGGCGAGCGCCTCGACGAGCTGCAGATCGCGATGATGGTCTCCGACAACACCGCGCCGCTCGGCACCGCCTTCACGGTCAGCGTGGACGCCCGCCGGGGCGTGACCACCGGAACCTCCGCCTACGATCGCGCGGTCACCATCCGCACGCTGGTGGATCCGACGACGCGGCCGGAGGACCTCACGCGTCCCGGGCACATCTTCCCGCTGCGGGCCATGCCGGGCGGCGTGCTCCGCCGCGCCGGCCACACCGAGGCCGCGATCGACCTGGCCCGCCTGGCCGGCTACGGGCCGGCCGGGGTGATCTGCGAGGTGCTCGACGAGGAAGGCGGCATGGCGCGCCTGCCCGAGCTGATGGCGCTCGGTCGCGAGTACCGGCTCAAGGTGATCACGATCAAGGCCCTGATCGAGTACCGCATCCACAAGGAGAAGCTGGTCCGCCGCGCCGCCACCACCCGCATGCCCACCGAGTACGGCGAGTTCCAGGTCATCGTCTACGAGACCACGGTGGACGAGCGGCAGCCGCTGGCCATGGTCCTGGGCGACGTCAAGACCGACGACCCGGTGCTGGTGCGCGTGCACTCGGAGTGCCTGACCGGTGACGTGTTCGGCTCGCTCCGCTGCGACTGCGGGCCCCAGCTCCACAAGGCGCTCGCCATCATCCAGCACGCCGGGCGCGGCATACTCGTCTACATGCGCCAGGAGGGCCGCGGCATCGGGCTGCTGAACAAGCTCAAGGCCTACGAACTTCAAGATGCGGGCAAGGACACCGTCGAGGCCAACCACGCCCTGGGCTTCCGGGCCGATTTGCGCCACTACGGTATCGGCGCGCAGATCCTGGTCGATCTCGGGGTCAAGAATCTCAAGATCCTCACCAACAACCCAAAGAAGATCGTCGGCATCGAGGGCTACGGCCTCAAGGTGGTCGAGCGGCTGCCGCTCGAGGTGCCGGCCACCGACGCGAACCGGAGCTACCTGCGCACCAAGCGCGAGAAGCTCGGGCATCTCTTCTCGTCCTTCCCGGACTAGCCCATGGCCGGCATCGCTCCGAAGCGCTCCGTCGCCCCCGCCGCCCGCGGGCAGCGCTTCGCAGTGGTGGTGGCCCGCTTCAACGAGCCGATCTCGAAGAAGCTGCTCGACGGCGCCCTCGCCGCGCTGGCCGACCACGGCGTGACCGGCGATCTGGTGGAGGTGCACTGGGTGCCCGGCTCCTTCGAGCTGGGCCAGGCCGCGATGGCGCTGGCCCGCGGCGGGCGGTTCGCGGGCATCGTGTGCGTCGGGGTGGTGATCAAGGGAGCGACCCCGCACTTCGACTACGTCTGCACCGCGGCGGCCCACGGCATCGCCCGCGCCGGGCTCGACACCGGGGTGCCGGTCACCTTCGGGGTGATCACCGCGCTGACCGAGGAGCAGGCGTGGGAGCGCGCGGGCGGGGCGGTCGGCAATCGCGGCGAGGAGGCCGCGCTCGCTGCGCTCGAGATGGCGGCGTGGCTGCGGGCGCGGCGCGGGGCCCCGCGGGAGCCGAGGGCGGGACGCGGCCGCAAGGCCCGCGGGAAGCGCTGATGGGACGCCGACGCAAGGCCCGCGAGCTCACGCTGCAGCTGCTCTACCAGCTCGACGTGCAGGGCGAGGAGGATCCCCAGCCGCATCTCGACGAGTTCTGGCGCCGGCACCCGGTGGACCCGGAGGCGCGCGAGTTCGCGGAGGCGCTCGTGCGCGGCACCAAGATGCACGAGGCCAAGATCGACGAGCTGATCGGTCGCTACGCGGAGAACTGGGAGCTCGAGCGGATGGCGGTCGTCGACCGCAACATCCTCCGCCAGGGCATCTTCGAGCTGCTGTGGGGAACCGGCGTCCCCCCGAAGGTGGCGATCAACGAGGCCCTCGAGGTGGCGAAGAAGTTCAGCACCCACGAATCGAGCCGCTTCATCAACGGGATCCTCGATCGCATCCACAAAGAGCAGGCGCCCGCTTCCTGAGCCGAGACCGCCCATCCGTTACGCCGTCATCTCCGACGTCCACGCGAACCTGGAGGCGCTCACCGCGGTGCTGGCCGATGCGGCCTCCGAGGGCGCGCATCAGGTGCTCTGCCTGGGAGATCTGGTCGGCTACGGGGCCGACCCGGTGGCCTGCGTGGAGCGGGTGGGTGAGCGGGCCAGCGCGATGGTGGCCGGCAACCACGAGCACGCCGCCCTCGGCCTGCTGGACCTCCAGTGGTTCAACCCCTGGGCGCGGGCGGCGGCCCGCTGGACCGCCGAGCAGCTCGACCAAGGGCACCGCGACTACCTGTCCGCGCTATCGCTCGTCCGCACCGTCGAGGACGCCACCCTGGTGCACGCGAGCCCCCGCAATCCCGAGGAGTGGGACTACCTGGTCTCCGCCGAGGACGGCCTGCAGGTCTTCGGCGACTTCGCCACGCGACTCTGCTTCGTGGGCCACTCGCACCTGCCCGGGGTGTGGTCGGTGGGCAGCGGGGGCCCGGACCACGCGGGCCGGCTCGACGCTCCCGCGGCGCAGGTGCGGCTCGACGACGGCCGGCGCTACGTGGTCAACGTCGGCAGCGTGGGCCAGCCGCGCGATCGCGATCCGCGCGCTTGCTACGCGATCTGGGACCGCGACGCGCGCACCGTGACGATCCGCCGGGTCCCGTACGATCACGCGGCGGCGGCGCGGAAGATCCTCGCCGCGGGGCTGCCGCGGGCCTTGGCCGATCGGCTCGCCAGTGGAGCCTGAGCGGGAGCTCGCCCGGCGGGCGCGCGCCGCGTCCCTCCTCGTCCTCGCGCTCTCGGGACTACTGGGCGCGCTGGCCTTTCCGAAGACCGACTGGTCGCTGCTCGCGTGGGTCTGGCTCGTGCCC